>JAPYQK010000020.1:9496-16638 GCA_029941275.1 Longimicrobiales bacterium
CCCCTTTTCGTTGCTACTCGAAGGCGTGCGGCTTACTGTGCGCGGACCATCTGGTCCTGGGATGGGGGTTTGACAACCGCATTTTCAAAAGGAGTGAGCATGCGTGCACGAGCGTCGGTTCTAGTGACGGCCGCATTGATGGTTTTCCCAGCTGTGACGGTCGCCCAGGCGACTGATGCAGCCGACATCACACGTGAGGACGTCCAGGTTGTTCTTGAGGAGATGATCGGAAGGTCGATCGACCGTCAGCTCAAGACCGTGGACATCGGCGCGGGAAATGTGGCCGTAGGGATTCTTCACCGCACCTCGGAACACGACACCGATGGTGAGCAAAGGGGAATCATCCATGCCCTGGTGACTGAAGTGTACGTCATCCTGGAGGGCGGCGGCACTCTCCTGACCGGCGGGGATATTTTGAATGCCACCGAACCATCCGCTGGGAGCGACTTGATCGGGCCCACGTTCAGCGGAGACTCCAGGAATGGCGAAATTCGCGAGATCTCGGAGGGGGACATCGTGGTGATTCCGGCTGGTGTGCTTCACGCTTGGACCCGCATCCCCGACAAAGTGACGTACCTCAGTATACGAGCAGATCCGCACAATGTGCTTCCCGCCGGATTCGTGAACGAGCTGATCCGCTGACGACGGGCCCTTGGCGTCGATTGTCGATTAGGCGGAGCCTCCGATCCATGACGGTCTTTGCTCGATTCATGGCGACTCTTAGAAGTCCGGAAGAAGGGCCTAGTAGCCCGGAAGAAGAGTATCCGGGACCGGATCTAACACCGTGATCGGGGTCATCGGCGGCAGTGGTATCTACGACATCGAGGGGCTGTCGAACGCTCGGTGGGAGAGCGTCTCGTCACCATTTGGTGAACCCTCGGACGAGCTGTTCTTCGGCGACTTGGATGGCCAGCTCATGGTGTTCCTGCCCCGGCACGGGCGAGGCCACAGGCTCCCTCCCGACGGCGTCAACTACCGGGCCAACATCGACGCGCTGAAGCGGTCCGGCGTCACCGATATCCTGTCCTTGTCGGCGGTCGGTTCATTCAAGGATGAACTTTCGCCGGGCATGTTCGTGCTGGTGGATCAGTTCATCGATCGCACGACGCAGCGTGACACGAGCTTCTTCGGTCCCGGTCTGGTGGCCCACGTGTCGATGGCGTACCCGGTGTGTTCGCGCCTCGGCGACGTCTTGGAAGCGGCGGCCAATGCCGTCGACGTCACGGCGGTAAGGGGGGGCACCTACCTGGCTATGGAGGGGCCGCAATTCTCGAGCTTGGCCGAGTCCGAGTTGTATCGGTCCTGGGGATGCGACGTGATCGGCATGACCAACATGCCGGAGGCCAAGCTCGCCAGGGAGGCGGAGATCTGCTACGCCACCGTCGCCATGGTCACCGATTACGACTGCTGGCACCCTGACCACGACCATGTCCAGGTGGCAGACATCATCCGTGTGCTCACGGACAACGCGGACCAGGCCCGGGCGCTTGTTAGGTCAGTGGCGACGGGCCTTGGTGATCGGCCGGCCGCTTGTCCCGCCGGATGCGATCGGGCTTTGGACACGGCGATCATCACCGCCCCGGAGGCCCGCGATCCGGCAAAGGTCGCCGAGCTCGAGGCAGTGGCGGGTCGAGTCTTGAAGCCGTGATGTTCGGGAGTCTTGAAGCGTGACGTTCGCGAGTCTCGAAGCCGTTGCGTCCCCGAGTCTACATCGCATGACCGTCCTGGCGTGCCAGTCCCTGACGTTCCCATTTCGAGCTCCCGCGACAAGGAAATCCCCATGCCGCTGAAATCACGCATCCGGACGATCCCCGACTATCCCAAACCCGGCATCCAGTTCCGCGACATAACCACGTTGTTGCAGGATGCGTTCGGCTTCCGGAAACTCGTGGACGATTTGGTCCAGCCTTTTGCCGGAAAACGAATCGACGCAGTGGCGGGGATCGAGGCCCGGGGGTTCATCATAGGTGGTGCGGTCGCCTACCAACTCTCCACGGGCTTCATCCCGGTGCGCAAGAAGGGCAAGCTTCCTTGGGAAACCATCGGCCGAGACTACGAGTTGGAGTACGGCACCGACCGCGTTGAAATTCACCGAGATGCAGTGGCGGCGGGCCAACGGGTGCTCCTGGTAGACGACTTGATCGCTACGGGTGGTACCGCGCTGGCGACCCTCGATCTTCTGCGCGAGGCGGGGGCGGAGATCGTGGGCTGCTCGTTCGTGGTGGATCTGCCCGATCTCGGTGGCCGTGCACGCCTAGAGGCAGAGGGTGTGTCCGTCCTGACACTGGTGGAATTCGAGGGCGAGTGAACGTCGGAGGCGAGGCTTACCGCACGATCTGGTTGGCCGAGGACCGTCGGACGGTGGAGATCATCGACCAGACTCGGCTCCCCCACGAATTCGTGACTTTGGCGCTGCGCGATGTGAACGACGCGGTCCAGGCGATTCGCTCCATGCAAGTCAGGGGTGCGCCACTCATCGGAGTGACGGCGGCGTATGGCGTGTGTTTGGCGTTGACGGCGGACGGTTCCGACGGGGCGCTCGAGGTGGCCTGCGACGCCTTGTTTGGGTCCCGCCCCACGGCTGTAAATCTCAGTTGGGCTTTGCAGACGATGCGGAAGGCGCTCGCTGAAGTGCCGCCGAGTGATCGGGTAACGGTGGCTTATGAAACGGCGGCGAAGATCGCCGATGAGGATGTGGCGTCGTGCAGGGCCATCGGCGAACACGGGGCCGAGCTCTTCGCCGATCTCATCAGGAACAAGGAGCGGGAGGGAGGCACCGAGCCCCTCAATATCCTCACCCATTGCAACGCAGGGTGGTTGGCGACGGTCGACTACGGTACGGCGCTTGCCCCGGTCTACACTGCGCATGATGCGGGACTGGCAGTGCACGTGTGGGTGGACGAGACCCGCCCGCGCAACCAGGGTGCAGCGCTCACTGCCTGGGAGCTGGGCCAACACGGCGTCCCCCACACGGTGATTGCCGATAACGCTGGGGGCCACCTCATGCAGCATGGCCGTGTGGACGTCTGCGTCACAGGCTCCGACCGCACGACCGGCACTGGTGACGTGTGCAACAAGATCGGCACCTACCTCAAGGCCCTGGCCGCCCATGACAACGGGTTGCCTTTTTATGTGGCCCTGCCGCACTCCACCATCGATTGGAGCATCTCCGACGGTATCGCCGACATCCCTATCGAGGAGCGGGATGAACGCGAGGTGACGCACGTCTCAGGCCTTGGCGAAGACGGGGCGGTCATCACGGTCCGCGTGACTCCTCGGGGCAGCCCGGCCGCGAATGCCGCTTTCGACGTGACCCCGGCGCGCCTGGTCACTGGCTTGATCACCGAACGTGGGGTGGCGCCCGCAAGTGCCGAGGGGCTCGCGGGCCTCTATCCTGAGCGCGCCGAGTGATGTTCGGGTGCGCCGAATGAAGTTCGCCGCGGAGTGTGAGAGGTGAAGTCCGCCCAGGAGTGTACCCGATGAAGTCCGCATGGAGCGACCACGATGCCGAAGAGACCGTCGCCCGGTACGCCGGTGAAGGCGTGCGCGAGGATCTGGCTCTCCGTCTCTACACCACCCGCCTCCTGGGCCGGGACCCGCTCCTTGTGCTGCATGGAGGCGGGAACACATCAGTCAAAACCACCGTCACCGACCTTCTCGGGGACGACACCGAGGTTCTGTGCGTAAAGGGCTCCGGATGGGACATGGCCGAAATCGAGCCGGCTGGCTTGCCGGCGGTTCGTATGGGCCCGCTTTTGAGGCTTTGGCCGTTGGAGGTGTTGTCCGACGAGGACATGGTGCGCTTCCAGAGGGGCGCGCTGGTGGACCCGTCGTCGCCGAACCCATCGGTGGAGACGTTGCTGCACGCATTTCTGCCCCACAAGTTCGTGGACCACACCCACTCTGCGGCGGTCCTCGCCCTCACAGACCAGTCCGGGGACAAGGCTCTCCTGAAAGAGGTCTACGGGAATCGGGTAGCGCTGGTGGATTACGTGAAGCCGGGTTTCGATCTGGCCAAGGCGGCGGCCCAGGTCTACGAGGACCATCCGGACGTCGAGGGCCTGATCCTGAGGAAGCACGGGATCTTCAGCTTCGGCGCCACGGCTCGGGAGGCGTATGAGCTGATGGTGGATCTGGTCTCTTTGGCGGAGGACCACATCGAGGCCGTGGGCGGGGGCGTTTCGGGGGACGGCGGCAGGAGTCGAGGCGTCTTTCCCAGTGCCCATGTACCGAGCGAGCTCGCCCCGCTCTCCGAGGTTGCCCCCATTGTGCGTGGGCTGTTGGCGGTGCAGGGAGACAACTCCGTGGCCGATCCCGTCCGCATGATCCTGGAATTCCGCACGTCCGAGGCCGTCCTGAGTTACGTGAACGGAAAGGAGCTCGGGCGTTATTCCCAAGTAGGCGTCGTTACTCCGGATCACGTCATTCGCACGAAACGACTCCCGCTGACTCTTTCGGCGCCGGAGGCGGGTCGAGGGGATGTGTTCCGTGAAGGGGCGACCGTGGCTGCAGCGAAGTATGCGGCCGACTACCGTGCTTACTTCGCCCGCCACGACGGTGTGCGGGAGAAGCCCAAAAAGGAGTTGGACCCCATGTCCCGAGTCGTGCTGGTTCCGGGGCTGGGCCTGTTCGGAGCCGGAAATTCCGCGGCCGCCGCGCGCATCGCCGCCGACCTCGCCGAAAACACCGTGCGCGTGATCACGGATGCGGAGGCTGTTGGCGCCTTCCAGCCAGTGGGCGAGGCGGACACATTCGACATCGAATACTGGTCGTTGGAACAGGCCAAGCTGTCGAAAGCAGTGGAAGGCCCTCTGGCCCGCCAAGTCGTGGCGATCACAGGCGGTGCGGGCGGGATCGGTGCGGCCACTGCTGGTGCGTTTGCGGCCCAGGGGGCTGAGGTCGCGGTTCTGGACTTGGATGGTGGTAAGGCAATGGTGGTGGCCGAAGCGATCGGCGGATTGGGCCTTGATTGCGATGTGACAGATCAGGAATCGGTCCGGGCCGCGTACGACACGATCTGTAAGACGTATGGGGGCGTGGACGTCGTCGTTTCCAACGCGGGGGCCGCCTGGCAGGGTGGCATCGGCGAAGTAGATGACTCGACCCTGCGAGATAGCTTCGAGCTCAACTTTTTTGGCCATCAATATGTGGCTCAGAATGCCGTGCGGATCATGGTGGCTCAGGGGACCGGCGGGGCGCTGTTGTTCAACGCGTCCAAACAGGCCGTGAACCCCGGCCCCGGTTTCGGTCCTTATGGTCTACCCAAAGCAGCGACCCTGTTTCTGATGAAGCAGTACGCTTTGGAGTACGGGCATGCCGGCATCCGTTCGAATGCCGTGAACGCCGACCGGGTCCATACCGGTATGTTCGCGGGGGGGGTCCTGGAAGACCGCGCCGCGGCCCGTGGCCTGAGCCCCGAGGAGTACCTGCGAACGGGTAATCTGCTGAAGCGCGAGGTACTGGCGGAAGACGTGGCACAAGCGTTCGTCGCCCTTGCCACAGCTCGTAAGACCACCGCGGCCACCTTGACCGTGGACGGGGGCAATATCGAGGCGAGCCTCCGGTAGATTTGAGGCGAGTCTCAGGGATCCATCCTCGCTTGCTCCCTCACCGTTGCCCGAGCATCTTGCCGGTCCGGACGTTCTCACATCGGCAACAGATTGAACGTGTCGGTCCGTGCGTACTCGCAAAAACAGGAGGCCGAAGGCCATGAACAGGATGATCATCTCCGCCGGCGTATTCGTGATGCTGGCGATGGGCGCTTCGATGGCGCAGGCGCAAGTCGGGCCGAACTTCGATCCCGCAGATTGGGAATACGGAACTCGATTCGAAACGGATGGTGAGGTTCCCATCTGGAACCCGGTGATGCAAAAAATCAAGAACGGCGAGCCGGTCATCGGTGGCACGATCCGCGCCACGGATCCCCGGACCTATTGCGCCACGGCCGCTGCCGGCTACGACTTCACCTGGATCGAGATGCAGCACGAGGCCATGACGTGGGAACAGGTGTCTCGTATGTGGCTTGCGTGCCCGGGGCCGGCCGTGCCAGGCGTGCGCATCCCCCATGAGAGCGAGGAGAATATCCAGAAGCCGGCGGACTCGGGGGCCCTCGTCATCGTGGTGCCGACCGTCGATTCGGTGGAGGAGGCACAACGCATAGTCGATTGGACCTACTTCCCGCCCATGGGTCGACGCAGCAACGGTGGAGGTCAGGGGTTCAGCGGCACCATGTGGGGTGGAGTGCCGGGGGGTTACCGCAACACGTGGAACGCGAACGTGGTGCTGTTCCTCATGATCGAGACGTTGGAGGGTGTTCAGGCCGCCCGCGATATCGCCAAGATTCCGGGTGTGGACGGCCTCTTCGCCGCCTCAGGCGACCTGGGCAATTTCTCGGGATTCCGTGCGGGCCAGCCCCAGTACGAGATGTTGATCACCGAAGTGGTGCAGGCGGCTCAGGCAGCAGGCAAGCTCGCTTGCGGTCCGCTCGGATGGATGGGGGACCGCCCGGAGTTCATGTGCTTCCAAGCTGGCACCGAGGGGGCCAATATCCGCCGTGGTGCTCAGGCCGAGATTCAGGCCGCGAACGACCGGTTCGCCGGAGTGGTCGGGAGTCCGAGGATCGCGAGCGTGTTGGCTGAACTCAGCGGTGGGTGCGGCGAGATCGTCTATGAGGCCGACTGCCTCAGGGCGGTGCGGGGAGCTGCTGCTGCTGCGGGGAGCCTGACTGATGCGGAGCAGCAGGGAGTTCGCGCGAGGCTCATGGAGATCGTGACTGCTCACCCAAACCAGGCTGCGCGTATCCGCGAGGTTGCGGCGGAGACGGGGCTCCGGTTAGGAAACGAGTAGAGACGTCTCAGGAGGCGCCGTCGACCGGAAGGAACCCCACTGTGACGTTGTCCGGGGCTCCACGTTCGTGGGCAAGGGCCACGAGCTCGGCAGATTTCTCGTCGAGCCCGTGGCCCTCAAGGCCTTGAAGGGCCGCTTCCAACTCATTGTCGGTCACCAACCCCGTCAAACCGTCGCTGCAGAGCAGAAAAATATCGCCGGGCAACGCTTCGCCCTCGAAGATGTCCACCTCTACCGTTTCGTCCGTGCCGACGGCCCGATTGACGAGGTGACCGAGAGGGTGGTCGGCCAACGCG
>JAPYQK010000020.1:16738-22651 GCA_029941275.1 Longimicrobiales bacterium
CGCGTTCCAGACCGCCAGGTTGGCCAGTGAGACCGCTTCGGACATTCGAGCGCCCGGTTTCAGCGGTGGATCCCTCCGCAGAGGACAGGTGCTCCTGGACCGTCTGCGCGGCCAAAGCCGACGCGAATTCTCCTCCCGGTCGGCCGCCCATGCCATCTGCTACGATCAATAGACCTCCGGCCTTATCGAGAACGAGTGTGTCTTCGTTCTGGGCTCGTCTGAGTCCCGTATCCGAAACGCCGCCGATTTGCCATCCGAGTGTCAATTGGACTCCATGTCACGTAGGCGGTTGAAGTCGAAAAGAGGGTCTGCTCCCGCAGGTCAGGGAGGCCGAAGCTAGGCTGGGGAGACAGCTCCCGAAAAGTTGCGATGATGTCGCCGAAGATCGGGAGGTGTTGCAAGCGTCAACTATGGCGCTCAAGGGGGGAACTGTGGCTCGATAAAAGGGTTAGCATGAGTTGTGCGTCTGCGGAGACAGGGGCCCAGACGACTTGCGGGGTCACCCTCGCCAGAACCGTTTGAAAAACCTGTGGACAAGACATAAATTAAGCTATAGATTATACGGTTGCGGATTTAGCACTGTAAAGAATCGCCGCAGTTGAGTTGTGTAAACTTCAAGTCGAATGGGTTTAGGAGATAGATTTCGATGGCTACGGCTACAAAGCGGAAGACTAGGGTTACGACGCGAAAGGGTGCGGTTACGACGCGAAAGAAGCGGGGTCGCGGAAACCCTCTCTCCGGCTTTGACGCCAGCATCGAGGAGAAGACGGCTCTCGACCAGTATCTGAGGGACGTAAGCAGGCACGAGCTCATCACTCCCGATAAGGAAAAGGAGTTGGGTGCTCTGGCTCAGTTGGGCGATCAGGACGCCATCCAGGAGCTTGCCCGCGCCAACCTTCGATTCGTCATCAGCGTCGCGAAAAAGTACCAGAACCGGGGTGTGGCACTCACGGACCTGATCCAGGAAGGGAACGTCGGGTTGGTTACCGCCGCTCGGAAGTTCGATCCGGAGCAGGGTGTAAAGTTCATCAGTTACGCGGTGTGGTGGATCCGTCAGGCGATCCTTGCTTCGCTCGCGAATCACGGACGGGCTGTGCGTGTTCCGCTCAACCGGGCTTCTGATCTTGCGCGCATCTTTCGCGAGAAGGAGCGTCTCAAGCAGGAGTTGAACCGGGAGCCGACGTCCGAAGAGTTGAGTGGCGCCACGGATCTGACTCCGGAGTTGATCGAGTCTTTGCAGACGCTCAACGCCGCCGAGATCAGGCTGGATGCGCCGATAGGCGACAGCGAGGACTCCCAGCTCGTGGAGCGCTTCATCTCCGAGGAGGCTGCGGAGCCGGAGCAGGACGTCGAGAGCAGGCTCTTGACCGAGACTGTCGAGTCCGCGTTGACGTTGCTCGAAGCTCGGGACGCCAAGGTGTTGCGTCTGTACTTCGGGCTCGAGGGCGAGCGTGAGCACACCCTGGAAGAGATCGGCAATATGCTCGGCGTGACCCGCGAGCGTATCCGTCAGTTGCGTGATCGCGCACTACGGCGTCTCCGCGAGGGTGGCAAAGGCACCGCACTGGAGTCTTTCGCCGCGTGACGTCCCGCGAGGGATACCCCGCTCCCCGGGAGGCCGACGGCCTTCGCGGGGGGCGGGGCTTTTTTTTTGTCGGTCGGGAGCCCCTCTCGTGAACGGAATGGTCCACCGTGTCGGGGGCGGCGTCTATACCGTGGTCTTGGAGTCAGGCGAAACCGTCGAGGCCAGCCTCAGGGGCCGGCTCAAGCTCGAGCAACGAGAGGGCGACCAGGTGGTGATCGGTGATAGGGTCCGCGTCGAAGTGACGGGGGACGGGGCCCAAGTCGTCGAGGAGGTTCTTCCTCGCGAGACCACGATCACGCGCAGCCGCTTCGGTGGTCGGACCGTAAAGGTGCTGGTTGCCAACGCCGACCGCCTGCTCGTAGTCGTGGCCGCTTCTCAGCCCAAGCCTCGGAGGGATCTGATCGACCGTCTTCTGGTCGTGGCTGAGCTGGGTGGTGTCGTGCCTGTGATCGTGCTGAACAAGATGGATCTGGGCGGTGCGACCGAAGTGGCGGAAGAACTCGAACAGGTATACGTCCCCCTCGGGTACGAAGTGTTACGCGTAAGCGCGCAAGCCGGGGAGGGAATGGAGCGACTTTCTACGCAGCTCTGCGAGGGGATCGCGGCGTTGGCCGGTCCATCGGGCGTCGGGAAGTCGAGTCTGGTAAATGCGCTCGAACCGGAGCACGAGCTCAGGACGGGCGAGCTCAGTCGAAAACGCGGCACAGGCCGGCACACCACGGTGACCTCCAGCCTCATCCAGCTGCGTTGCGGGGGATTGGTGGCCGACACACCGGGGTTCAGCGACGTGGGAGTCTGGGGCGTCCCGAAGGAGGAGTTGGATCGTTGCTTTCCCGAACTCCGCGAGCTCCAGTCGGAGTGCCGGTTCAGGGAGTGCAGCCACCTCCACGAGCCGGACTGCGCAGTTCGGCGGGCTTTCGACGATGGTGCGATCGATTCCGGCAGATTCGAGAGCTACCGGACTCTCTACGAGGAGTCGGCTGCTTGACCAGGATTCAGCGGCTCAACAAGTAGTTGGCCGCCTGATCAAGGGTCAGTGGTCGATCAAGGTCAGCGACTTGAGGATAAGGGCGTCACCCTGGGTAGTCCCGTGGCTGGGTCATTGCTGACCGAGATCGGCCAACCGTATACACGCTGAAGCGTCTCCTCCTGCAAGACCTCTCCCGGTCCGCCCTCGGCGGCGACCTCCCCACGATCAAGTAGGAGCAATCGGTCCGCGAAACGAGCGGCGAGATCGAGATGGTGGGTGATGAGGAAAATGGTCATGCCGTCGTCGGCCGAAATTCTGAGTAGCTCCAGAATCTCCATCTCGTGACGGATGTCGAGACTCGCGGTGGGCTCATCCAGGACAAGTAGCTTCGGTTCCTGGGCGAATGCCCGGGCCACCCTTGCCCTCTGAAGTTCACCGCCGGACAACGTGGACAAAAAGCGATGCGCCAACTCCTCGACGTCGCACATCCGCATGGCCGCCGATATCGCGTCCCTGTCGGCGGGCGTTTCGGATTGCAGGGCGCCCAGGTGGGGGTAGCGTCCCATGGCAACGAGCTCCCTCACAGTCATCGGGAAGGCGACCGACTCCGACTGCGTCACCACGCCCACTTCCCGCGCCAGCGCGCGTCGATCCCACTGCGAGACGAGGCGCCCGGACACATGTGCTCGACCAGCGGAGAGCGACACCATGCCGAGCAGCGCTCGAAGTAAAGTCGATTTCCCGGAGCCGTTCGGGCCCAACACGGCATAGAAGGAGCCGTTCGGCACGATCATGCTGACCGAGTCGAGCGCAGGCGTTGGGGCGGCCGGATAGTGCACCGAGAGTTCGGTCGCCTCCAGGGCGGGCGACTCGGTGGGTTCGGTCTTGTTGGGAAGCCCGGCCACCTTGGTGGCCGAAGGTTCTTCCGGTCCGGCGGGCCCTGGGGATTCCGTCGACATCTACGATCCGACCCCGGTCCCGGTCCGGTCCCCCACACTGCGCCGCAGGAGAACCAGAAAGAGTGGGACACCCACGAAGGCAGTGATGACGCCGATGGGCACCTCGGTGGGCGAATTCAACGTGATAGGGAAGACCGTACGGGCCAGGATGTCCGCCAGCGTCAAGAACACCGCTCCGGCCAGGAATGACAGCGGCAGGAGCACGCGGTAGTCGGCGCCCACCGAGAGTCGGACACTGTGGGGCACGATCAGCCCAACGAAACCTATCACCCCGGTTGCCGCCACGCCGGCTGCGGTCAGCAACGACGCCAGGACGTAGGCGACGAGCTTGACGCGCTCCACGTTGGCTCCGAGGTACCCGGCGGTCTCCTCGCCGATCGCCAGGAGGTTGAGTGATCGAGCAAGGCTCAGGAGCACGATCGCCGCAGGGAGACTGTATAGGGCGACCATCCACACGGAGGACCAGTCGGAACTCGCGAGGCTGCCCATCATCCAGAGGACCGCCGTACGCACGGTTCGGGCGTCGGAGATCGATAGCACGAATGACATACCTGCGGTGAAAAAGGCTCCCACGACCACACCCGCGAGGAGCAAGACACGTACGTCCACCCTCCGGTCAGCCGCAGACGCCACCTTCAGCACCAAAAGGATCGCGATGAGTGCCCCTGCGAACGCCGCGGTCGGAAGTGCCCAAGCGAGTGAGGCCGTGAGGCCCAAAGCCAAGGCCGTCACGGCTCCCATGGCTGCACCCCCCGAAATCCCGAGGATGTAGGGTTCGGCCAGCGGGTTGCGGAGCAGGGCCTGGAAGACCGCACCCGAGAGCGAAAGCCCACCCCCGACCAAGATGGCCATTACCGCGCGGGGGGCACGGAGCTCCCTGATGATCAGTCCGACATTTACGTCCCCCTCTCCCCTCAGGGCGGCCAGTACCTCCGCTGTGGTGAGGGGCTCGGCGCCGAGCCGAATACTGAGCAGGAAGGCGAGAACCGCGGCGAGACTCAACAATATCGCCCACCCGAGAGGCTTCATCGGGAACCGTTGTCGAAGGCTCCCGGATGGATCAGGCGCGCGATATCGCGGGCGGCCGTGCCGAGCCCCGGCCCGGGAATTTCCACCGACTCCGGCAGCGTGGCGCTCGGTAAGTGCGCCAGCGGCGGAGGGGCCGTCAGTCCTTCCGAAAGCAGGATGAGGTCGAGGTCCCGACGAAGGAGAGCCTCCATGCTGACCGGACCGTAGAGCGGGCCCAAATCATCGAAGACGTTGGTGCCACCCGCGACCGTTATGAGTTCGTCGATGTAGGTGCCAGAGCCGGCGACCCAGGGGGGCTCACCACCCAGGAGATATGCGACTCGGGGCTTGGGCCGCTCGGCCACGCGGTCCAAGACGTCGTCGAGGGCGTAGCTAATTTCTCCGAGCATGGCGGCGGCGGCGTCCTGCTCGCCCATGATCCGTCCCAAGTCACGGATGATGGTCATCACATCCTCGATGCCATCGGGTTGGACAGCGAAGTGGCGGATCCCCAACTCCGTGAGCCGTTCGGCCGTAGCTTGATCGGAGTCACCGGCGAAGCGGATCACGAGATCCAGATCGAGAGACACCAGGATCTCCAAGTTGGCCTGGAGACCGCCGCCCACAGAAGGAAGATCGGCCGACTCCGGCATCGGGTCGTAGTCGGTTCGGCCGACCAGGCGGTCACCCAGCCCCATGGCCAGGAGCGCTTCGGTGGCTGAGGGGACCAGAGAGACCATCCTCCGCGGAGGCTCTGAGAACGCGTGTTGTCTGCCGACGGCGTCGACCAGTCGGACGGGGTAGCTCTCCCCCGAGATCTCCGGTTGTTCAAATGCCGCGGGGACTTGCAATGCAGGAGAAGCGTCGCAGCCGACAAGAGTCGCTATGAGGAACCAGTGGGCTGCCCAACGCACGTCCGGACCCGTCAGCGCAACTCTGCAGGGCTGGACGGCAGCCCACAGGGGTCCCGGTATTCTTCCACCCAAGAATCGCCCTGGCGGCCCAGCGTGGAGAGCCACATGGAGTTCTCTCCCAAGACCTCGAGCACGATCTCGTCGGTTCCGTCGCCGTCGACATCCAAGTGGTCGAAGTAGCGAGCAGCGCCCTTTCCATCTACCGAGTTCACACGGTAGTCCACATATGCACCCTCGTATCCCGTCCCTTCATCATCGTTTGAAGCGAGGAAGACCGAGTAGGCACGAGCGTTGGCCGGTCCGACGACGAGTTCATCGTCGTAGACAAAAGTCGCAACCACGGTCGGGGGCTCGCCGGGCCTTGCCCTGAACATTTGCACATCCCGACGAATATCGAGCACGTTCGTGGGAGATAGAGCGCCGACGGTGTTGATGAACCGTCGCATCGTGGAGGTTGAGGCCACGAGTAAATCGCTC
>JAPYQK010000021.1:0-3069 GCA_029941275.1 Longimicrobiales bacterium
GTCGCCACGTCGCTCGCCTATTCGTGTTTGAAGACGGTGACTCGGGCGGGCCGCACGAGGTGGCCCTTGAAGCTGTACCCCTTCTCGAAAACGTCCTGGACTTTTTGATCGTTCTCGGGGTCCTCAGTGGGGACGCCCAACATGGCTTCCATGATGTTGGGGTCGAAAACTTCGCCGAGCGGGTCGATCATCTCCACACCCGCGGACTCAAGCGCCTGTCTGAATTTTCGCTCGACCAGGTCCACTCCTTCGATCAGCGCCTCCACCGTCGTACTATCGGCTTGCCACGCCCCGACACGCTGGAGGTCATCCAAGCCCTCGACGAAACTCCGGAGCATGTCGGCCTGTCCCCTCGTCCACGCTTCAGACAACTCGTTCTCCGCCCGGCGCCGATAGTTGGTAAACTCCGCGACGAGCCGAAGGTGGCGATCGTCCAAAGCAGTCAACTCCTTCTGCAAACGTGCGAGATCGCCCGATAATTCGGCCTCGACCTTCTGTTCCTCTATGGCCTCGGGCGAAACCTGAACCCCGGACGCATCCGCGGGAGATGCTACGGTTGGGCCAGCCTCTGATGGCGCGCCGGACGCCACGTTTGGTTCACCGTTCGCGGCCTTCGACGGCTCGGCATTCCCTTCTTCCGACGTCCCCACCTCGGCGGTCATGAGCTCCTCGGGCGTACTGTTCTTTTTCTTACTCATCGTGCTTGCGATACCCCTGTATGCGGTGGTGCCTCCCACCAGTGTCCGAAAGTCTCGGGCCGAGACAATAAGGTCTTCGTTCTCGTGTGCCTGTGAATTTACCGATTCTCGAGTCCTCCGGGAGTCCTGACCAAGGAGGTGGATCCGAAAAAGGGAGATCAACAGCCCGGTCAACCGAAGGCTCGGTCGACCCATGGAGCCGCGGGTGTACTACGGGTGTCGAGGGAGAGAGATTCAATTCTCGTCCGCCAGCATCTGGTAAAGGAGGAGCAACGTAGCTTGGCTGGCACGTTCTCGAACCGCCTCCCGGTCGCCACCGAACATTTTTTGTGAGACGCGTACACGTGCCCCCTCGGTCACGGCAAACGACACCGTGCCTACCGGTTTCTCAAACGTCCCCCCCCCGGGCCCCGCAATTCCGGTAATCCCGACGCCAATGTCGCTGTTCAGTCGGTCCGCGACGCCTCGCGCCATTTGTATTGCAACCGTCTCAGATACGGCTCCACTCTCGGCCAGTACGCGCTCATCGACGCCGAGGAGCTGGGTTTTGACCTGATCAGCGTACGCGATAACTCCCCCTCGGAAGAAGGTCGAAGAGCCAGGGAAGTCGGTAATCCGTTTGCTGATGAGTCCGCCCGTACAACTCTCGGCGATCGCCAGTGTGAGAGAACCACGCTCCAGAAGCTCGGCGATCGCCTTCAGCAGGTCGCCCGTCTCCATCCCAATGCGGTACGGTGCCAGAACCGGCTCCAGGACGGCCTGTGCTTCGTCCAGCGACTTCTGCACTCTGTCCGCGCGTACCCGCGTCGAGATTCGTATTGAGACACCCCGCAGACCAGGAAGGAACGCGAGCTCGACCTCTGGCGGGATCTCCGCCCGAACGTCACCGACCTGCTCGCCAAGCAGGGACTCCGCGATACCAGTCGTGTGGAGAGTTCTGTGCACGAGTGGTACCAGCCGATCTCCAAACCCATCGCGGATGGCTTGGTCGAGCACCTCCTCGAAAATTCCACGCATTTCGCGAGGCACTCCCGGGAGAAGCGCGATGGAGTGGCCTTCATGTTCCATGAGGAGCCCGGGCGCCGTCCCAAACGAGTTCTTCAGCACACGAGCCCCGCGAGGTACTACCGCCTGCGATAAGTTGCTCTCCGGAGACTCGGTGAAACCACGAGCTCGAAATCGCGTGCGCAATTCTTCAACGATCTGGGGATCAGCACGAAGGTCGAGACCCAAGAATTCCGCGACGGCCGGGCGCGTCAGATCGTCGGAAGTCGGCCCGAGTCCACCGGTTACGACGACCAAATCAGCAACAGCGAGAGCCTCGGACACCGCGGCTTGAATCGCCTCGGAATCATCCCCTACGACCCACCTTCGAACGACGGGGGCACCCATAAGGGCCAACTTCCGCCCGAGCCACGGCCCGTTCGTGTCCGTCGTCTCGCCTGAGAGAAGCTCCTCACCAACGGCGACAACCGCCGACGTCACCCATTTCGTTTCGGGACACACGCACTCAATTCCGGAAGCCCAGAAGGGCGCGGTAGCTCCACAGGTAGTCGACCATCGAGTAGATCGTGAGGATCAACGCGAGCAGGAGGGTCAATCCAATCCAGACGGAATGGACCTGGACGAACGCCCGCCATGGAAGGTTGTCCAGCCCCCGCGAGGCGGCCAGTTCCTGCAGTGGGTACCAGAGAAGAAGCCCGCCCGAAAACAGGTTCTGTACCAGCGCTTTGTACTTACCTGACTTCCCCGCTGCGATCACGACATCCTGTCCGACAGCCCACTGCCTGAAGATCGTGATCAGAATCTCCCTCCCCAGAATCACGATCAACACCCACATCGGCAGCATGCCCCACCGAGGAATCAACCATTCCTCTCCACCCCGATGTGAGATGATGTAGAACGGGATTAAAGTCGAAAGAAGTAGCAGTTTATCCGCTGCCGGATCGAGTAGCTTACCAACGTTCGTGATCCACCCGTGCTTTCGCGCCAGATATCCGTCCCACACATCGGAAAGGCCGGCCACCACAAAGAGAACGAACGCGGCAAAACGTGCACCCACGGAGGGGGCGAGGGCCAAAGCAAAAATTGCCGGACATGCTACGATGCGCCCGACCGTGATTACGTTGGGAAGGTTGCGACTCCCTTCCATGGTCGCCTCAGCTAAGGGCCTGAACGACCATCTTGCTGACCGCGCCCAGCGTCTCGAAGATCCCTCGGCCCTCTATCGCGATTCCCTCGAAATAAGGCACACCCGTGGGGTTGAGCTGCGGCCTCAACTCTTCCATGGTCATCGCGTTCGGCAATCCAGCTTGTTGTACTGCATGGCAAACGGGATTTTCGAGAGATCGTATCCATAGGACTCGAGGTT
>JAPYQK010000021.1:3169-22120 GCA_029941275.1 Longimicrobiales bacterium
TGTACTGCATGGCAAACGGGATTTTCGAGAGATCGTATCCATAGGACTCGAGGTTCTCGTAGAGGTTGTGCATGGCCTCGATATTCGCCCCCATGCGCTCGGCCTACGAATCCGCCACGAAAGTCACGCCATCAACACCCTTCAGAATCAACTTACGACTGGCGTTGTAGTACACCTGACCGGGGACCGTGCACAAGTGAAAGCGTGTCTTGAAACCCTTCACCTCACCGAGATCGATGGGGAGAAAGTCAAAAAACAGGGTTCGCTCGGTCTTAGTCGCGAGGAAAATCATCTTTCCCTTCGCTTCGGGATTCACCTTCGAATACACGTACTCCAGATTGGTGGCCTTTCCACCCAATTCAGTACCGTAGTAAACGATCTTACAGTTGATTTCCCGGCTGGCGTAGTTGATCAGCGACATCAGGGGCTACGCTCTCTTCCGGTATCGCGAGTCAATCATTTCCTGCAAATGGTCCCCCACGATGTTGAGTTCACGGCCCGGGACGAAGTTCAGTTTCAGAGCTGCGCGAGGCGGCGACGAAGATGAGTCTTTTCCCCAATTTCGACAACAGAAGCGTAAGCTCGGGCAGACGGACATGGAGGGCAACCTATGGAGCGGACAGCGCTGGACCCATGGCGTCCCGTTCCATCCGCTCGACGATCGCCAGAGCCCGCCGACGCAACGCCTTTCTCGGTTCCCAAGCGACGAAGTCCTTCATCAGGTTGATATGGTCCACGCTCGCTTCCGCCTTGGCCATGTACCCCAGAGCGGCAAGGCGTCTTAGAAAGGAATGGCTGAAAAGGTCACGGCTATGCCGCTTCATTTGATCACGAATTACCCACGCCGCCACCGCCCCGGCAGCCGCAGCAGCGAGGACAGCGATGCCTGTGTTACGAGTTTTTGTATCCATGCTTACATCTCCCGTCGCCCGGCCAGAGCCTCGACGATCGTAGATCCGTCGACGTACTCCAGCTCGCTTCCCACTGGAAGGCCGCGTGCCAACCGCGTCACCCTCGGTCCAAGGGGGCGAATCACTCCCTCCAAGTACACGGCCGTGGCCTCACCCTCGACGCTCGAGTTCGTGGCTACGACGACCTCTCTAACCTCCCCCTCGGAGGACCGAATCCGGTCCAGGAGAGAGGTGACATTTATTTCATCAGGACCAACCCCATCCAGAGGGGACAATCGACCGCCGAGCACGTGGTACAGACCACGATATCCTCCTGCTCTCTCGATCGCCCCGACCTCATACGCCTCTTCAACTACGCAGATAGCCGCTCCATCCCGATTCGGATTCGCGCAAATCTCACATCGATTCGATTCGGTAAAATTTCCGCAGACCTCACAAGGCCCGATCTTCTCGGCCAACTCACAAATCGCCGCGGCGAGGCTGAACGCCTCCTCGCGAGGCCGTTTCAGAAGGTGGTACCCGAAACGTTGCGCGGTCTTGGATCCCACGCCCGGAAGACGCGAGAACTCCTTGATCAGTTGTTGGATGACCGACACTAAAACCTAACAAGCCGGCCTGAAACCGGGGCGGGGTTCCTCTCGTACATGAGCCGTCCAGACGTGCTAGAACAACCCGGGGAGTTGGATCGGCATCCCCCCCGCGGCCTTCCGCATGTCCTCCTCATACTGACCCTGAGCCTTACTCTGAGCTTCCGTAATCGCCGCCAACACCAGGTCTTCGAGCATTTCTACGTCGCGCGCATCCACCACGGTTGGATCGATCACGAGGCGGCTCACACTCCCTTTCCCGTCGACAGTAGCCGTCACCATGCCCCCACCCGAGGAGGCGGAAATTTCGCGGGCCGCGAGATCCTCCTGCAACTGGGCCATCTTCGCCTGAAGTTGTTGGCCCATTTGCATGAGCTGCTGAATGTCCGTCATCTTCAAACCCCTGCCTTGCAACGTGTTGAAGTCAATCTAGTAATTCCAGGTCGAGTTCGTCTACCGCGTGCCGAAGACGCGGTTCCCGCTTGATCAGCCCTTGCAGCCGGTCATGACGCACCGATTCGGTGCTGATGCGCTCACCCCCGGCGGGCAGTCCTCCGCCGGCAGCCCGAATCACGATCTCGGGCTCGGCACCCATAAACCCTCCGAGCGCCTTTTGTAACGTCCTGCGCGCTGATGGGTCTTCGAGACGTTCCAATCCAGGCCCGGCCGGAAGTTCGATTACCACCGAACCGTCGGAGTCCGAACTAGACACAGTAGCAGCCTTGAGAAACGGCCGCATTCCACTGGGGACACCAGTCCCCCGCTCAACAAGCAGACCCCAGGCGTCAACCGGTCCAAGGGCCCCAGGACCGTTCTCGCGCAGTGCCGTATCGGGGGCGTCGGGGGCCGTAGCCACCGTAGCTGCACTGTCTCGGCCCGTCTCGAGATCTGCGTCCTCGCTGTTGGCCCCTCTCGAAGCACTGGGGGAAACCACGGCCAACTCAGTGGATGATTCAGCCAACTCCGACAGCGACTCCGGGGGCTCAGCGGACTCTGGCGCCGACCCAGCAGACTCTGAGGCCGACCCGGTAGACTCCGAAGTTGACCCAGCCGAGGATGCACCTTCGCGTGAAGAACCTCGTGGCGCACCCTCAGGGGGAGCGCTCCCACCGAGACCGGCCAGCAACTCCTCCAACGCGATGGTCCGATCGACATAGCTGATGCGTAGCAGCAGCATCTCGAGCACGACTTGAGGATTAGGGCTCCGCCTGAGGCTGCCGGAACTCTCGACATCAGAGGCCAAGGAAAGCATTCGGGTCAGATCTGCCGGGCTGAACGGCGTCAGCCTGGCTTTGAAAGCATCACGAGTTTCCGCATCGAGGTCCGGGGGATTTCCCCCCAGCGAAAGCCTAAGGAGGGCACGAAGCGAATCCACTAGGCCGTGGTAGAATTCGACCAGATCGTACCCCTCATCAAGAAGTCGCTCTACGAATCCGAAGACCTCCCCAGGATTTCCTTCGCCCCATATGTCCAGGAGTTCCAGATAACGCTCATTGTCGACCAACCCCAAGACCTGGCGCACGGACTCCTGACTGATCTCCCCTCCAGTGAGAGCGATCACCTGGTCGAGAAGAGAGAGCGCATCCCGCATGCCCCCGTCGGCCTTCCGGGCGATGGTTCTCAGAGCATCTTCCGGAGCCGGGAGGCCTTCCTGCTCGAGAATCACCCCTAAGCGGCTAATGATGTCGGCCACCCCGATGCGTCGGAAGTCGAATCGCTGGCAGCGTGAGAGGATCGGCGCCGCGGTCTGCTGGATCTTCTGAGGTTCCGTGGTCGCGAACACAAAAATCACGCGGGGGGGCGGCTCTTCGAGGATTTTCAGAAGCGCGTTCCAGGCCTCTCGCGTGAGCATGTGAGCCTCATCCACGATGTAGACCTTATAGCTGCCCTCGAGCGACGGCGCATACATGGCGCGCTCACGTAATTGCCTCGCATCATCGACGCCTCGATTGGAGGCGGCGTCGATCTCGACGACGTCCAGCGCGGTCTGTCCGCCCCAGATTCTGGCGCAGTTTTCACAATCTCCGCAGGGCTCACCTGAATCTCCCCGAAGCGGGCAGTTGAGGGCCATCGCGAGCATACGGGCGAGTGTCGTCTTGCCCACGCCCCGGGGACCGCAGAAGAGGTAGGCGTGTCCCACACGATCGTCCGAAATCGCACGACGCAGCGTTTCGGAAACGTGTTCCTGGGTCGCGACGTCAGCGAAACGTCGGGGGCGGTACTTACGAGCTAACGCAATATGAGACAACGCGTTACGATTCCAGGGCAAGTGGTGCGGAGGACCCAGCGAGCGGCCGCTCGCGGCACGAGGCCGGTGGGAGACGCCGCACCAGAAGCAAAAAATACCCCAGGCGACCCGCAGCAACGATCACCACACTTACCGCTGCTACCGGCAAGGTCCTGACGGAGTTCGTGGGCTTTCGCCCTACGGACCTGGGGCACTTGAAACTTAGACCGTCACAAAACAAGCGTCAACATTACACAACCACGCAGAAAGTGGCGATGATGATGGGCTAACAGAGGGTTTCAGGACCCCGACGTCAGTCCATCCACGCCCCCTGGGCGTGTTCCACTTCGAAGCCGCCGCCGGCCTTCGGCCGGATCGAAACGGCGTCGAAGCGACAGGAAAGCGCTTTGAAGTCGCTTCGCGCTATCCACACGCTGGCAGCAAGAGAGATCGCTCGACGCTTCCTCCAGGTAATGGCGTCCAACGGATGTCCGAACGCCAGCCCGCTACGGCCTTTAACCTCTACAAAGGCGACAAGTCCGTCTCTTTCCACCACGAGATCGATTTCTTTCCGGTGGAATCGCACATTGCGGTCAAGGACCCGCCAACCCGCCTGAATCAAGTGACGCTCAGCCAAGGCCTCGAAGCGGCGCCCGCGACGTACGGTATTCAAGGAAATGGAATCAGTCGCTCAAGAGTCGAGGGGGATTTCGACTAGCAGATTCGCGCAGGTGGCTGGGCGGAACCATGGCAGGTTCGGCCGGGGGACTCACGAGGCCGGCAACTGCACCTCACGGCCTATCGCCTTCGCGATCACCGGAATCTGGTCCATGAGCTCCTGGAATTGATCCGGATAGAGAGATTGCGCACCATCGGAGCGCGCTTCCGGCGGGTTCGCGTGCACCTCCACCATGAGTCCGTCAGCACCAGCGGCGACCGCGGCTCGAGCCATCGGAATCACCTTGTCTCGGATTCCGGTACCGTGGCTCGGATCGGCGATGATCGGTAGGTGTGAAAGGGACTTCACCACGGGAATCGCCGTGAGGTCCAACAGATTACGGGTGTGAGTATCAAAGCTGCGTACTCCGCGCTCGCACAGGATCACATCTTGGTTTCCTTCCGCCAGAATATATTCTGCGGCAAGGAGTAACTCGTTGATAGTGGCGGACATACCCCGTTTCAGAAGAACTGGTGTATTAGATCTTCCTGCGCGACGCAACACGGGATAGTTCTGCATGTTACGGGCCCCGATCTGAATGATGTCGGCATACTGCGCGACCAGGTCGACCCCGTCGGGGTCCAACGCCTCGGTCACGATCGCCATGCCCGTGGCTTCTCTGGCCCGGGCCAACATCTTGAGTCCGTCTTCGCCGAGTCCCTGCCAGGAGTACGGTGACGTGCGGGGCTTGAACGCACCGCCCCGGAGTACTGTGGCCCCCGCCTCTTTTAGTTGATGGGCGATATCGAGGATGTCCTCGGCGCCCTCAACGGCACAGGGCCCCGCGATGATGTTGATCTCCTCGCCGCCGAACCGCACACCGTTGCCCAGTTCGACGACTGTGTCCGAGTCTCGCCATTCGCGCGAGACCTGCTTGTAAGGTTTCGTCACCGGAATGACCTCAAGCACGCCAGAGAGTCCCTGAATTCGGGCAGCATCGACGTCACCGTCGTTCCCCATGAGGCCGACGGTAGTCCGCTGTTTCCCCGGCATGGGGCGTGCCTCGTAACCCAACTTCTCAATCTCGTCTACGACGGTCCGCACTTCAGTTTCTGACGCGCCGTGCTTCATCACGACCAACATGTGCTCTCAACCCTGGATCCGTGGAGCGATCTACTTTGCCACTCCGCCGGCCAAGTCTACCGACAGAAACAGACGGAGTCTACGGGTCGCTCGGGGGTCGCCTGGGCACCGACGACGAGGAGTCCTACGCAGCTGATCCGGCGTGTTGCAGCGCCTCTCTGAGCTGAACACCCACGATCGTACTCACACCAGGCTCCTCCATGGTCACGCCGTAGATCCAGTCGGCGGCTTCAATCGACCGCGGATTGTGCGTGATGAGCACGAATTGTGTCTGCTCCTTGAACTCCTGGAGAAGCCGGATAAAACGACCGATATTGTTCTCGTCCAAAGGTGCGTCTACCTCATCCAGCACACAGAATGGACTCGGCTTGACCAGGTAGATCCCGAAGAGCAGGGAAAGAGCTGTGAGGGCCCGTTCACCTCCGGACAACAAATCGATGCGCTGCGTCTTTGTACCCCTCGGTGAAGCGTGGATTTCGATCGGAGACTCGAGCGGGTCGTCCGGATCCGTGAGCCAAATGTCGGCCTCGCCGCCCTCGAACAGGCGAGTGAACGTGGCACGGAAATTCTCCCGAATCTTTTCGAACGTTTCATAGAACAGGTCAATAGCGGTCTCATTGATCTTCCGGATGGCGGCCTTCAGATCGTCACGGGCCGACACGAGATCGGCCCGCTGTTCCGAAAGGAAATCCAGACGCGCACTCTCCTCCTCGTGCTCCTCGACCGCAAGCATGTTCACGAGGCCAATCCGTTCCAAGTGAACGACGATGTCCTCGAGCTCAGTCTTCAACTCCTCAGGCGTGCCTTCTATGGGCTCCGCCTCCTCCAAAAGCCGTTCGATCGGCCGCCCCCACTCGCCCTCCAACCGCTCCTTGATCAAACCGATACGGCCCGAAACTTCTTGGCGCTCCAACTCGAGCTGGTGTCGCCGGTCCACCGCTTCCCGCTCTGCGCTCCGAAGCGACCTGGCTATCCTTTCCGCTTCGGCCAAGGTCTCCGTGATACCGGCCAGGAGTGTACTCCTTTCCTCCAACAGCCCTTGAGCCTCATCCCTTTCGCCAAAAAGGCGCTCCGTTTCCTTCTCGCCCTGTTCCTGGCACTCGACCGCATCAGCGACACTTCCCTTCAGCCCCGTCTCCTCGACGTCCAGATCCGCCAAGCGTTGTTCTTGAGCACCACGGTCGCCCGTCAAATCAACGATGCGTTGGGCCACCTGTTTCGCTTCTTCCTCAGCGCGAGCGAGTTGAATCGAAAGCCGTGCCTCCTCACCGCGGGCCTCTTCCCATTCGTCTCGGGCGGATGCCACTTCACTTCGGGAAAGCTCGCGCAAATCACGTGCGCTGCTCTCTTGAGCGAGAAGCCCCTCCCGATCCTCCTTCGCAGTCGCGGCACGCTCAAGAGCGCGGGCACGAGCGGCCCTGGTACCCTCAAGCTGTCTCGCCAACTCGTCCCTATGGGTATCGATGCGGGTTCGCTGATCCACGTGGGCCGCACCCTCGGCGCTCGCGGCCCGCAACTGATCCTGGGCATCGAGCAGAGTGATCCGAGCTTCCTCCACCGAGGCTTCCGCATCCGTGAATCGCAACTCTTCCTTTTCGAGGGCCTGCCGTGAAGCGGAGGCCTCGTTTCCCGCATTTTGGAGCGCCGCATGGAGCTTTGCGAGACGATCCCTTCTTTCTCGACGCCCCGACAACACCGCCGGATTTCCGACCCGAATCAGGCCTCGCGGATCGTGAATCGTCCCATCCCGGAACAATAATTTCCGCTGGGGGCGCTTCTCCGATTCGGCGTTGTCTACGAGATCGACCTCGCCGAGTAGTGCCTCGACCCAGGGAGCACCCTCGCCGGTGGCACGCACCGAATCGAGGAGGGTCCCACCGGCCCTGTCCGGAACTCGATCGAGCGGGAGCAGAATCAATCCTCCATCACCTTGCCAATCCTCAGAGAACCATCGTGTGAGGCGACCTGCAGTTTGGGTGTCTCTCACGACCAGCGCCTTGGCGAGTGTCCCCAGGCAAGCTTCTACGGCCCGGCCCAACTCCGCCGGCGCTTCGATGAAGTCGACGAGTGATCCAACAACACCCGAGTCCTGGAGGGCTAGAGCGGCCTTGGCCGCCGGGTCGATCTCCCCTTGCCCTCGCTGGAGGGACTCCAGCACCTCTGCCTCTGCGGCGAATCCCTGCACGGCGCGTGCGGCCTCCAGTTCGGTCCGGCGCGCCGCCTCGAGCGTAGTCTTCACATCGCTGTACGTGGCCTGCACCGACTCCTGCCGCTCCGTTGCCTCTTGTACCCCAGTCTCCAGTCCCCCGATGCGCCCCGTAAAGAGATCTCCCTGCGATTCGAGGTCAGAAAGAACGTCGGAGGCCTCGCTCAACTCCGCGTCGATCCGCTGGAGGCGGCGTTCGAGTTCCGTCGCCTGGCCTTCCGCCGCGTCTGCGTCGCCCTCGAGCTGAGCACCTTTGCGGACCACATCACGCTCTTGGTGCTCGGTATCCTCAAGTCGCACACGGGCCTCGGCGAGACGAATCTGAACTGCGGCGGCAACCTCGCCGTGTCGCTGCACCCCGGCCCGAATCTTGTCGAGTTCGGCTTCCCGGTCCCCGTGGCGCTCACCCAACGCATTCAGCTCCTCCACCACACCCCGTAACCGGCTCTCCGAACCCTCCCGTTCCCCACCGATTTGACCGAGTCGATGTTCGGCGTGTACCCTGCGTTCCTCCGCCACCGCAAGGTCCCGTTCCCACTCGACGAGGCCCTCCCGAATTCCGTCCAGTGTCTCCGCCGCAGACCCCCTCGAACGCTGCGCATCGACCTCACTCAGCCGTAACGTCTCGACTTTTGCTTCGGCCGTCCGTAGTTCGGCGACCATTCCCTGTCCGGTCTTCCGGTCTCCGTCCAAGAACCCGTCCAACTCCGACAATCGATCGCGAAGCGTCTCCATCTCGTGCCCAACGACCGCCACCTCGACAGACAGCCGCCGCTCCCGAAGTGTCTTATAGCGCTCGGCCTTCCCTTTTTGTCGGGCAAGCGATCTGACCTTTGTTTCGACCTCTCCGATCACGTCCTCCAGGCGAGTCAAGTCCCGCTCCGCGTGCTCGAGGCGCCTCGTGGCGGACTTACGGCGGTCCTTGTACTTCCCGATTTGGGAAGCCTCCTCGAAGAGATGGCGACGCTCCTCTGCCCGATCCGATAGGATCGCGTCGATCATTCGATTCTCAATGACCGAATAAGCGTTGGCACCGAGGCCGGTTCCACGACAAAGATCCACCACGTCGCGTAGACGACACGTCGAGCGATTCAGCGAATAGGCGCTCCCACCGTCCCTATAGACCGTTCGGCCTATCTCGACTTCTTCGAAAGCTACGGGCAGGCCGCCGTCCTCGTTCGACACGACCATGGTCACCGAACCGCGGTTGACCGGGCGTCGATTCAGAGACCCCTGGAAAATGGCTTCTTCCATCTTCCCGCCCCGGATGGCCGACGGCCTCTGCTCGCCTAAGACCCATCGGATTGCATCGCTGATATTGGACTTTCCGCACCCGTTGGGACCGACGACGGCGGTGATTCCTTCATGGAAGTCGATCACAGTGGCGTCGGCGAAGGACTTGAAACCGTGAATGCGAAGGGATCGCAGCCTCATTCTGGCAGGGCTCCCCGTCGAGCCGTCAGCACCACTTCTCCAAGCTCTGCGTCGTCAATGATCCTCCCAAAAATGGCAGCTTGGTACTCGTCCGAAAACGCTCCTCCATATACACGCCTGCCTACCGTGCCATCAGGGTAGCTCACCAAGACCCCATACGCAGGCACGGAAACCGTGGCCAACTCCTGGACCCTCGCTTCCGCCAAGCCCTGTGTGGGGTAGTCCCCAAAGAAGAAGGCGTAGGGGGCTTCCCGTACCTCCCAGTCGTTCGGATCGAGACGATCCAAGACGACCGCCACCGGCTCTTTCAGAGCCTCGGCCTCCACGGCGGAGTATGCCGGACCGACATGGAGAGCAAACTGTGGCGCCTCGTTCACCTCGACGGGAGTCACGAAAAAAATCAGGTTCGGAAGCCTACTGCGAAGGGCCTCGGCGGTACTCCAAGCGGTCTCTTCGTCTCGCCAGGAGTCGACCATCAGTACATGGCTCATGATCGCTGTTTCGGGGACGGGACCCGGTATATCCACGGGCGGAGGTACGTAGGAGCGCACCCGATCCGCAGGTGTAATCCCCGGGATGTTCACCAGGCCGAAGTACGCGGCCGTGCCCCCCCCTCCACCCACGATCAACAACGTCACGACACCCGTCAGGAGGTGACGAGCCAGAGCCGCCCGCTTCCGACGTCGCTCCAACCGGGCGAGGCTCCGATACCTTTGACGCCCCTCACCCTTCTTTTCTACGAGGGCTGCATCTAGTTCTTCATCGAGCAGAGGATCGAGCCCAATTGCGGCAGGCTCGGACATTTTATCTCCCGAGTCTTCCACGCCGAGATCGACGGATCCGTAAGCATCTTCTGCGTCCGCTTCCGCGTCCGCGGGGGCTGGAGACTCCGGTTCCACGCCAGCATCATCCAACATCGAAGTCGTCTCGATCTCGAATGCTGCCTCATCAGAAGAAATCTGGAGATCCGCGGACACTTCATCGACTCCGAGTGGCACGTCATCGAGACCGTACGAGACCCCCTCGATGTCACCGGACTCGGCCGCAGAATCATCGAAGTCAGTGACCACATCGCCCATGTCCGACGAAACATCGACGAACTCGTCCGACATGTCTTCAAGCACAGGAGGGCCGTCTGCAGCCATCACTCCGGGCTCCTCGACTACATCGTCGCCCAGTCCGTCCACGATCGCGTGCGAATCGGCATCGTCCCCATCCGCCTCGTACTGACCACCGCCCAGCCCGGTCATACTGAACGTATCGAGTTCCTCCCCCTCGACATCCGAACTGGAAGAAGACTCGGACCCCGGAAGGCCCTCCATCGAAAAGGCCGCCGAATCCTCTTCCTCGGAAAGCCCGGTGGGATCATCGACCGGAGTTCGCTCCTCATCCTCTGGCAACCCCGGGAGCGCCTCCACGAGACCGGCTTGGCCCCCATCTTCAGATGCCGCAAGCGTTTCATCGGCGACTGCCACATCACCCGCGTCTCTCTCATTCGAGACGAGCGGTGGCTCCCCGTTTCCCGGGCCCAGAACCGCAATGAGTGAACTAGAAGAGGCCCCAGGAAGGGGTACGACGTCCTTCGAAGCGGTGGCCAGCACCAACACGCCGTCCGCGCGCTTGGTCATCGCTTCCACACCCGGCGTATCGACCGAGGCGAAAAAAACGAGGGTGGCTCCTGCTTCACTACACCCACGAATCACCATGTCCCAACGGACGTGATTCATGACATCATCGACCTGCACCACCGGCGTTCCAGCGGAGGCGAGAACCAATCGGTTCTCGACCCGTGCTGCTATTCTCGAAACCGAGGCCCCATAGAGCACCATGTCGGAGACGCCCTCACCGTTTTCGACACCGACGACCTCGTGGAGCACCGGCCTATCGAGGCATCCGTCTGCAAGTATGACTCGGTGCCCGGAGGCAGCCCACTTCTTGGAGAGAGCCAAGCTGGCCTGTGCACCCCAGTCGCGTTCGATTGCGGAATCGACGAGGATGACGACGCAAGCACATGGAGAGTCACCATCACTTAGAGCGCCTTCGACTTCCCGAGGCAGACTCAGGGCGGCGGGGTCCAGGGGATGCCAAGCCTGATTCTTGGGATTCATCCGTGCATTCTCGACCTGATGATCATTCCGCTCCGTGAGTGGCCACGTGAACGGATCGACGGGGAAGCAGTCGTGCGTTCACCGGCGGCAAAGTAACCCCCCCCCAGCGAGAGGTCCATCAGTGGCCGATGCAGCCAGCGTGCTCTCTCGACGATCAAAACTACTTCTTCGCAGGGAAGGCTGTAAACAGGGCTCAGTCGGAGCTCGTTGGGCAGAGTCAGTCATGGAAGTCTCGGCGCGGGGCATCTCCCCAGAGGACCTCCAACTGATAAAAAGAGCGCGCCTCTTCATGGAAGACGTGGACGACGAAATCGATGTAATCGATCAGCACCCACCGGCCACCCTGGAGTCCCTCGACATGCTCTGCCCGCAGCCCGGCCTCCTTCAGGCGTTCGACGATGTTCTCCGCGATCGCCTTGACCTGTACATCGGATTGCCCCGAAGCGAGGAGGAAATAGTCGGTGGCGCCTGACATGGTGGCCAGCTCTAGGGCGACCACGTCGGTCGCTTTCCGCTCGAGCGCGGACTCCGCCGCTCGTTCGACGGCCTCGGTGATTTCGGGCCGTATTTTTTGGGGGCTTGCCGGCATTGGGTGATCGTCCAAGAAGGCGGTTGAACTACTCTTCGCCCCGTTCTATCTGGACCTCCACCCCGACCTCCACCTGGCTGTGGAGACGGACAGAGACTGTAGAGGTACCGAGCATCTTCAGGGGCTCGTCGAGGATCACGATCCTGCGATCCACGTCGAAGTCCAGTTCGCCTTGGTTCAGTCGGTCCGCCACATCGGCGTTGGTGACCGCTCCAAACAGCTTGCCCTCTTCGCCAGCGCGGACACGGAACACCATCGAGACACCCTCCAACTGCGACGCCCGTCGGCGGGCCTCGAGATAGTCGTGCTTCGCCTCCTCCTCGGCTTCGTCACGCTCCCGCTCCAATCTCTCAAGGTTCCCGGAGCTGGCGAGGTAGGCCAATCCGTGGGGGATGAGATAGTTCCTCGCGTACCCCGCCTTCACATCGACGACGTCGCCTTGATCCCCCAACCGTTCAACCAACTTTCTCAGAATGAGCTTCATCACTGTTTCTCCATCTACGATTTACTTGCGGCGATCGCCTCTGCCTTCGCTCGGATGTCGAGCCAGGTGTCGCCGACGCCCACCACCAGAGTGCCCATCAAGACACCCATAATCAGCACGCGCCCGAGAACCAACAGTCCGACCACAAAAAAAAGAATACTCAACCCTGTCACGCCGCCGTTCAGAAAGAGCAAGACCGCGGCGCCGCGTACGGCGTACAGCCCGCCCATGAATATCACGGCGTTACTCCCCGCGCTCGTCCATCCCTCTCCAAGCCCCAGGACAATCAGCGCCAGGCCGACCAAAAAGAACCACACCAGGTGATCGTTGAACCGAAAATCACGAAGTGGTCCTAGAGCTTTCCGGTTCCCCACCGCCAGCCTCATGTAGGCCCACCATGCGACGGCCAGACCGGACAAAGAGGACAGCCCCAGGAGAGCAGGAAAGAGCCTTCCCCGAAGGGCGGTTGCCTCAAAAGCCCAATTGAGATCCGCGAGGGAGATGGGTGCCTCAGGGTCGAGGGCTGTGACCATCTGATCCATAAGACTCAAACTCTGCATCATTCCGTCGGTGATGATCCAACTCACCATCGCCCATGTTCCCGGCCTGAACATCAGCAACAGCCCCACAACCGCTCCGGTCGCCGTAACTGCCCCCAATGCGCGCGGGAAGAACCGGCTCTGGGGCCAGCGCATCGTCAGTACGACGAACCACCCAGCGAGCACGGCGGCCCATCCACGCTCCAAGTACCAGACACCTTCCTCGACGGGGACGCCCACGGCCACTAGAACCGCAAGCAACGCCGCCACGGTGGCCGGAAGCCTACGTAAGCCGAGCACCATGGTGAGCAAGAGGAAGGGGAAAGCCACTAACACACCGGCACTCGATATAGCCAGGATGACGGTAATCAAGAAAAGACCCGCAGCCCTGGGCCAGGTTCGCCCCTCAACGACTTCGCTCGCCTGTAACAACGAGATCCCTATACCTCGTGATCCCTGATATAAGGGATCAGGGCCAGATAACGAGCCCTCTTGATCGCCCGCCCGAGTTGACGCTGAAAACGAGCAGTAACTTTCGTCGTTCGCTTGGGGAGAATCTTGCCCTCCTCCGTCATGAACTGCGAAAGTGTGGAGACGTCCTTGTAATTCAAGAGCTCGATGACTGGACCTTCCATCCGACGGCGACGCCCGCGCCCCCCACTGAATTCCGGAGGACTAAAACCCCGGTCCGCATCCTCCCCTTCGGCGGGGACTGCCTCGTCGGGGCGGTCGTCATCGTCGTCGTCATCATCGTCCCTCTCTTGATTCCGGCGAGCCGGGGGCGCTTCACCGAGAAGCGAATGTCCAGTTGTCGGCTCTCCCTCATTGAGCACGATCAGGTAGCGCATAAGCTCCGGATCGAGTCTGAGAATACGCTCGAATTCGGGAAGGCCGTCTACCTCGGACCGAACCTGAGCGACGACGTAGTATCCGGTGCCCTGCTTCCGCACGGGGTAGGCCATCTGCCGCGTACCCCAGTGATCCACGGCCACGACTTCACCGCCTTGCCCGAGCACCAGAGGATGGAATTTCTCGAGCTTCGTGTTGACGCTGTCCTCGTCGAGGGTCGCGTCGAAAATGTAGACAATTTCGTACAAACGCATGTGAGTTCTCCCACGGTCCGTCTGGAATACGGGCCCCGCCAATCAGGCGGAGCGGGATGAGCCATTTAATATAGACTCTCGATGGTGCTTCGGTACCCCCATTCGCAGCGGGGCAATGGGTCGGTCACCCAGCACCTGGACCGACCCACTACCCGCCGCAAGTGCGGGTGTTATGCAAACAGCCGGACGATCCACCCGGCCAGGTTCGATGCCTGGCCTCCCACGTCGATTTCGTGAACCCGCACGAACCACGGGGCCAACACCAGAGAAACCACGCTCATCAACTTGATCAAGATATTCAGAGACGGCCCTGACGTATCCTTGAACGGGTCTCCGACCGTGTCCCCGACGACGGCAGCTTTGTGCGGCTCGGATCCTTTGCCACCGTGCGCGCCGCCCTCGATCAGCTTCTTTGCGTTGTCCCAGGCGCCCCCAGCGTTGGCCATGAAAAGAGCCATGAGCACGCCCGTCACGGTGGCTCCAGCAAGGAGCCCTCCGAGGGCTTCAACCCCGAGGACGTAACCCACTACAACCGGAGCGAGCACAGCGGTGACGCCCGGAAGGATCATCTCACGAAGCGCGGCATCGGTCGAGATCGCCACGCAGCGGGCGGAATCCGGCTTCTGTGTCCCGTCCATGATACCCGGCATTTCACGAAACTGGCGCCTGACTTCTTCGACCATACCCTGTGCGGCTCGACCGACGGCCGTCATCGTGAGCGCCGCGATGAAGAACGGTAGCGTCCCACCGAGGAACAAGCCGATCACGACCACCGGATCTACGAGGTCGATTCCGGTCTCTGCGAGCCCCACTTTGGTGGCATACGCGGAGAACAGGGCCAGTGCCGTGAGCGCCGCCGAACCGATGGCGAACCCTTTTCCTTGAGCCGCAGTCGTATTTCCGATCGCGTCGAGGGAGTCCGTGATAGCTCGTGTGGCTGGTCCCAACCCACTCATTTCGCTGATCCCGCCTGCGTTGTCCGCAATCGGCCCGTACGCGTCGACGGACATTGTCACACCCACGGTCGCCAGCATTCCGACCGCGGCGATGCCGATCCCGTAGAGGCCGGCCGACGAGTAGGAGGCGTAGATGGCAATACAAATGAGGAACATCGGGATCACGGTGGATTCCATTCCCACTGCGAGTCCTGTAATCAGATTCGTCGCCGCCCCGGTCTCGCTGGCTTCGGCAATTTTTCGGACCGGCTTGGCCGCCGTGTAGTACTCGGTGACCAAACCTATTGCCGTGCCCACCAGTGTTCCTGCCACAATGGCGAACCAGGGTCCGAGCGCCGGATACGTTCTTCCGTTCGCGACCATAGTGAAGTCCATCGACTGCACCACGAAGAACATCACCAGCAAGAACAGACCCGCGGCAATGAAAGTGACGTTTCGCAAGGCGGAAGCCGGATCTGTGCGCTCCAGAACTTTCATCATTCCGACGCCGACGATGGACGCAAACAGTCCCACCATTATCATCACTAAGGGAAGCGCAATCGCACTCGCGACGTTCGCCGCGAGAGCAGCCGAACTCGCCGCGATCGCGATCGTTGCGATCACGGATCCGACGTAGGACTCGAAAATATCTGCGCCCATGCCTGCAACGTCGCCCACGTTGTCGCCCACGTTGTCAGCAATTGTGGCCGGGTTGCGCGGATCGTCCTCCGGAATACCGGCCTCGACCTTCCCCACGAGGTCGGCTCCAACATCGGCCGCCTTGGTGAAGATGCCACCGCCGACCCTGGCAAAGAGCGCGATCGAACTCGCACCCATCGCGAAACCGGAGATGATCTCCGCGAACCGCGTGTGCTCCGACGCCCCAATGGCGCTCGCGCCGTAGACCCAGTAGATGGCCCCGATCCCAACGAGTCCTAGCGCCGCGACCGAAAGACCCATCACTGCGCCACCGAAAAATGCCACACGAAGTGCCTTGCCCGCACCGTGCTCGTTCGCCGCCGCCGAAGTGCGCACGTTCGCCCTCGTGGCGGACTTCATGCCGAAGTAACCCGCCATAACCGAACAGAGCGCACCAATCAGGTATGCGACGGACGTGGGCACCGACACGGCCCACGCCAACAGGGCGGCGACCACTACTACGAACACCGCCAGCATCGCGTATTCGCGGCGCAGGAACGCCATGGCTCCGTCGTGAATCTGCTCGGCCAGGGCTCCCATTTCCTCGCTTCCACTGGCCTGGCCTATGACGTAGCGATAGGTAAGCCCGGCGAGCGCCAACCCCACCAGTCCCGCAGCCCACGCCCAGCTGGAAATTGTCACGAAATCACTCATCGGGTTCCTCTTGTTGATTGCTTTTTCGTGGTGCCCATCATCAGATCGAGCGGGTCACCGGTTGAATTGGTTCATCGTTTCTTCGATTCCGTCACTCATCCAAACTCCGACGGCTTGACTCAACTCGGGGAGAAGACCGACGATCGTGGACTCGTCGGTCTCATTCATCGACGAGAGGACCCAGTCGGACAGGTCTGTCCCCTCAGGCGCCAACCCCACACCCACCCGAAGACGGGCATAGGCGTCCGTACCCAACACTCCGGAGACTGACTTCAGACCCTTATGTCCGCCGGTCCCCCCTCCTGGGCGAAAACGGATGCGACCCACGTCCAGCGTCGCATCATCGACGACCAGGAGCAGATCCGAGCCGAAGTCGCACTCGGCCAGCCCCGGCACACCCGCCAGCGCCGCTCCACTCCGATTCATGAAGGTGGTCGGTTTGATCAACAGCACCGAAGAGTCCCCGACAGCCCCACTTGTCCGCAGGCTTCGGCCCTCCTTCTCAAAAGATCCGAGATCCCAATCATATGCGAGCCGATCCACGACCCACCAACCCACGTTGTGGCGCGTGTCGTCGTAGCGGGGGCCGGGATTCCCAAGCCCAACCACAACCTTCACGTCCCGATTCGTGGAAAGAAATCAGTCGTCGGAACCTTCGTCGCCGGCCGGAGCACCATCGCCCTCCGCTGCGCCCTCGACACCTTCCTCGCCTTCGACACCTTCCTCGCCCTCCTCGAGCTCGTCGACTTCCTCTTCTTCAACCCGCGGCGCTGACACGAGGCAGACCGTTTGGCCTAGATCGGTCACGAGCTCGACAGCCTCATCCATCGATATCTCGTTGGCGTGGATCGAATCGCCGATGTCCAGCGCGGTGATTTCCACATCGATTTTTTCGGGAATGTTCACAGGGAGGCACCTCACCCGGAACTCGTGAAGGATGATCTCCAGGATACCGCCGTCGCGAACACCCTGTGGCGTTCCGATATAGTTGGCCGGAATATCTACCTCGAGCTCCACATCTCGTTCGATACAGTAGAAGTCCACGTGCACGAGGTCGGGGCGGAAGGGGTGCATCTGAATTTCCCTCACCAGTGTCTCCAGCTCTTCCTCGTCGTCATCGATACGAACGTTGACGATCGTGTTTTCCACCGAGATGGAATGAAAGAGCTTGAGCGCCTCTCTTGCGTCGATGGTGAGCGAGACCGACTCCTGGTCCTTCCCATAGAGGACCGCCGGAATTTTCCCTAAGGCGCGCAGTCGCCCCGCCGCGCCCTTTCCGGTTTCGTGCCGACGCTTGGCGCTCAGTCCTGTTTTGACTGTCATCTTCCTGTTCCTACTCGGTTGTTGTGGTCCTGAGTCGGTCAACCACCCGAATCAGCTTCGGCCGCCATCTCGAAGAGTTGGCTCACCGATTTGTTGTCGTGAACACATTCGATCGCCGTCGCGAACAGACTGGCGACGGACAAAATTTTAAGGCCCTCGAAACGTCTTTCTTCCGGGACATGAATGGTGTTCGTCACTACGAACTCCTCCAGCGGAGCCGCCGACAGCTTCTCGACCGCGGAACCCGAGAGGAGAGCATGTGTGGCACCGGCAAATACCTTTGTCGCGCCGCGATCCTTGAGCGCCACGACGGCGTTGGCGAGTGTTCCGCCCGTATCAACCATGTCGTCGATCAACAGACACGGCCGGCCATCCACGTCACCCACCACGTTTACGACCTCGGCCATGTTGGGCCCCATGCGCCGCTTGTCGATGATCGCGAGCGTCGCGTCGAGCCGGTTCGCAAAGCCGCGAGCCATCTTTGCCGAACCCACGTCGGGCGCGACTACGACGAGGTCGGACAACTTCTTCTCTCGGAAGTAGCGCGTGAGTACAGGGGCCGCATAAAGGTGATCGACGGGGATGTCGAAAAAAGCTTGTATCTGATGCTGATGGAAATCCATCCCGATCATCCGGTCCGCACCAGCCGCTACCATGAGATTCGCAACTAGTTTCGCTCCGATCGCCACACGGGGTTGGTCTTTCCGGTCTTGCCGCCCATAGCCGAAGTATGAGACGACAGCCGTCACCCGAGCAGCAGAAGCGCGTTTGGCCGCATCGATTAGCAGCAGCAACTCCATGATCGAGTCCGCTGGCGCGACCGTCGGCTGAATGATGAATACATCTCGACCACGGGCGTTACGGTTGATGCGTACGAAAATTTCGCCGTCGGCAAAATCCCGAATCGTCGCCGACTCCGGGTTTTCCTCGAGGAGGCCTCCGATTTCGGCCGCCAACGGGCGGTTGGCCCGCCCTCCGATGAGGAGTAGCGGACCTCTGCGAAACGTGTCGTCCATGAATCTCGAATGGGGAGTGGGGCCAAAGGGCAACAGCCAAAAAAGTTAGATGGACGTGGGTGGGTCGTCAACGCCGGGCCCGCCCTGTTTCGAGGAGAGATGGAGAGGCAGACGGTGTAAGCTCTCTTACAGCCGTTTCAACGTATCAGAACACCAGTGTCCTGGGTCGCCTCGGCGCAGGACTTCCGGGTGAGAGCACTAGGGAGTGATCTCCACCTCACGGGCCATTACGACCGCCCCGCGACCCGGAGTCGTGACGGTCAGCCGAAAGACATACTCCCCTGGATCGACCCTGGGGATCGTGATGTCTACCGACCGGAACCAAGGGCCGATTT
>JAPYQK010000022.1 GCA_029941275.1 Longimicrobiales bacterium
ACGTTCCCCCAGCGATCACGCGAAATCACGCCACCAAGGTCGTCATCGATCTGGAGGTCATCGAGACCACCCGGCCGATCGCCGACGGCGTGGACTATACGTGTTGGACGTTCGGTGGGGCCGTGCCCGGAAACTTCCTTCGCGTCCGCGAGGGTGACCTCGTGGAATTCCACCTTCGGAATCACGAGAGCAGTATCGTCCCTCACAACATCGACCTCCACGCGGTGACCGGTCCGGGCGGCGGAGCAAAAGCCACGTTCACTCTGCCCGGTAACGAGACCCGTCTTCAGCTTCACCGCGCTCAACCCCGGACTGTATGTCTACCACTGCGCGACTCCCCCCATTGGAATGCACGTCGCCAACGGGATGTACGGCCTGATCCTAGTCGAGCCCGAAGGCGGTCTGGAACCGGTGGACAACGAGTACTACGTGATGCAGGGCGAGTTCTACACGCAGGGAACTTACGGCGAGAAGGGCCACCAGCCCTTCAGCTACGAAAAGGAGCTCGCGGAAAACCCGACTTATGTGGTCTTCAACGGTGCGGTCGGTTCACTCACGGAAGAGCGGGCGTTGACCGCGAACACGGGCGAGACCATCCGGTTGTTCATGGGGAACGGTGGACCCGGTCTCGTGTCCAGCTTCCACGTGATCGGGGAGATCTTCGACAACGTCTACACGGAGGGCGGATCCATCGCCACCCACAACGTACAGACGACACTCGTCCCCGCGGGGGGCGCGACGATCGCCGAGTTCAGGGTCGAGGTACCGGGGACGTACATCATGGTGGACCACTCGATCTTCCGAGCCACCGACAAGGGAGCCTACGGACTGATCAAAGTGACTGGTGATGAGTGCCCACTGATCTTCAACCCCGACCCGAGACCGATCTCAGAATAAGGAAATCGCCCTGAGGTCGAGTCCTCCTTTGGCTCCCCTCTGCCCGATCGGGCGGGGAGGAGTCGTTCGTCACACCGACGGGATGCTACGAACCGACGGAGCGGTACGGACGGCAGGCATGGTACAAAAAGATCAGCCCCGCTGGGATACCTCGTGCACGTGGTCGACCAGGAAGGCGACCGCGTCGGGATCCGTCGTTCTCTCGATCCCGTGTCCCAGATTGAAGATGTGGCCGGGCGCGGGGCCCGCGTCTGCAAGGACGCGATCGATCTGACGGGCGAGCTCGTCGCGAGGCGCAAAGAGCGCGGTGGGGTCGAGGTTGCCCTGGACGGCGATCTCAGGTCCAAGGGTCTTACGAGCGTCGGCGAGCGGTAACCGCCAGTCGATGCCCACCACGTCGGCACCACAATCCCGAACAGTCCCCAGAAGAGTCGAGCCTTGGTTCGGAAAGTAGATGAGCGGCACGTCGAGGTGGTCGAGCCCCTCGATCATGCGACGCACGGCGGGGAAGGCGAACTCACGGTACTGCTCCGGCCCAAGCAACCCCACCCACGAATCGAAGATCATGAGCGCTTTGGCGCCCGCGAGCGCCTGAGCCTCGAGATACCGAACCATCGTATCGGCCAGCTTCTCCAGGAGTTTGCGCGACGCCTCGGGCTCGGCGAACAGAAAGGCTTTGGCTTCGGAGAAAGTCTTCGATCCCCCTCCCTGCACCAGATAACAGAAGAGCGTAAACGGCGCGCCCGCGAAACCGATGAGCGGGGCCGAATCAGGCAACTCCTCGCCGAGCAAACGCACCGTCTCCAACACGAAGGGCACACCCTCTTCCGGATCAGGAATCCGAAGGGCATCCACCTGCTCGACACTCCGGATGGGAGTCTCGATGACAGGGCCGGGCGCGAAGTCCAGCGGAACGCCCATCCCCTCGACGGGCGTCATGATATCGCTGAAGAGAATCGCAGCGTCCATCCCGAAACGACGGACGGGCTGAAGCGTGACCTCTACGGCCAGGTCGGGCGTCTTGGTGAGCGTGAGGAAGTCCACTTCGGACCTGATCTTCCGGTATTCGGGCAGGTATCGGCCTGCCTGCCGCATGATCCACACGGGCGTGTGTGCCGCCGGCTCGCACCGGCAGGCAGCAAGAAACGGAGACATCGCGGGCGCCGCGTCACCACCCTCACTCACTGCCCGCCTTCCCTTCGAGCACGCGGGCCGCGTCTTTCGCAAAGTACGTGAGGATCAAGTCCGCTCCGGCCCTCTTGATGGCGAGCAAGCTCTCCATCATGACACGCTCTTCATCCACCCAACCCTTCTCACCCCCGGCTTTGATCAGCGCATATTCGCCCGACACCTGGTAGGCGGCGGTGGGCATGCCGAACGCTTCCTTCACCCGAAAGATGACGTCCAGATACGGGCCCGCGGGCTTGACCATCACCATGTCCGCGCCCTCACCGATGTCCAACTCGACCTCGCGAAGCGCTTCGTCCGCGTTGGCCGGGTCCATCTGATATCCCTTTCGGTCACCGAAAGCCGGGGCCGACTGGGCGACGTCAAGGAAGGGGCCGTAGAAAGCCGAAGCGTACTTGGCTGCGTATGAGATGATGGGCACGTCGCCGAGCCCTTCGTCGTCCAGAGCGGTCCGGATCGCGCCTATCCGCCCGTCCATCATGTCACTGGGGGCCACCGCATGGGCGCCGGCCTTTGCATAGGCCAGAGCAGCCTGGGCCAAGAGCGGAAGACTCGCATCGCCGTCCACCGTACCCTCTTCGGTGAGCAGACCACAGTGCCCGTGATCCGTGTACTCACAAAGGCACACGTCCGCCCAAACCAACAGGTCCGGAACGGCCTCCCTGATTGCACGGATCGCACTGGGCACCAAACCGTCCGGGTCGTACCCTGCCGAACCGACCGCATCCTTGTCGCTCTCATCGGGCACACCGAAGAGGATCACCCCGGGGATGCCCAGAGCCTCGACCTCCCGCGCCTCTTCGACAATGAGATCGACGGACAACTGGAAAACGCCAGGCATGCTCGCCACCGGGTTCCGCACTCCTTCGCCCCCGACGACAAAAAGCGGGTAGATGAAATCGTCCACGGAAAGGGCCGTCTCGCGTACGGCCCGCCGCCAGGTCTCACCATGCCGAAGACGGCGAAGCCGAACCATCGGGAAGCTCATTCAGTCATCCTTCAGGCTTGAGTTCCACCGTGATTTCAGCCACATAGAGCATGGTACGATCTTCGTCGACGGCCGCCCATTTCCTCAAGACATCCACGCTGGGTTGCACCATCCCCTCGAAGACCACCTCGCCGTTGGCGATCACTCTGATCGGACTCCGTACGTCGAAAGCGTCGGGAGAGACCAACACCGTGAACCGCCCGACGTGGTAGGCGTCGACCGTAACGGTGTTGCCGTCCCGGACTGCGTCCAATATGCCACTACGGCCGTCGGCCGTAATCCTGGCCAGGTCGACCCGTGCCTCGTCCCCAGAGATGGGACCGATCTCATCGATCACCACCCAGTGCGCACGGTTGTAGCGGTCCGTGCGCTCCGTGGCCCACAGGATACTGTCCGGGTGAGGATCTCGGGGCTGGGCCTCTATGAAGCGCTCGATGTTCTCCTCCTCCTCCGGCCACCATCGGGTGTTGTGCCCCCCGGGCTTCACGGTAAAGACGAAGTCCACACCGACCTCCTCGAAGCTCTCGAGAAAGCCCGTCATGAGTCGGGCGGGGTAGAGCCGATCCGTTTCTCCGCTCACGATGAACAGCGGTTTGTTCGTGAGATTCGCGATGTGGATCAGTCCGTCGGTGCCGGTACCCGGGTTCAAGAGCACGCCCGGAAAACCGATGAAGGGTAGGAAGGACGCCCACTGTGTCACGTCCCGGAAGCCCAGGAAGTACACACCCGTGCCGCCGTCCGAGCTGCCGAACGCGACAACACGATTCTCGTCCACGTTGTACGTGCGCTTCAGATCGGAAAGGATGCCCCGGATATTCTCGACTTGGCTGCTTTGCCACCACAACGACTCATTCCACGAGAGGGGCACGACCGCGATGCGATCATGACCCATCACGACGTCGTAGTTCCGCCACCACCCGCCCCCCGGCCCCGGGTCGGGTCGGGACACTCCCCCGTGAAGATAGAACGCCACCGGATACCGGCGAGACGGATCATAGTTCTCGGGGACGACGACCACATACCGGTGCAACAACCCGTCCTGGTTGGTCCGAGTGAGCTCCATCCGGCCGGTGGGAACGTCCGCCGAAAAATCAGGTCCCCGGCGAAGCTGCTGGTACACCTCCTGAAAGGAGTCGTCCGCGGACTGCGCCGCCAACGCCACGGGCGCGTACGCACCGTATGCGACCAAACCGAGCAACAGGGTGCGGAAATTACCCATGCTCTCCAACGATAGAGCTCTGCGTGAAGGTGTCATCCTGATCCCCGATTGAGGCGTATACCGGATTCAGACGTTGACCGAATTCAGACGTTCCATCCATCGGCGGGAAGTTCGACGCGATCGCCACCTTGGGACTGGGCCTCCGCGAGCGCACCTTTGAGCGCCCGAACCATGTCACGCTGGGTCCCCTCGCCGTCTCCCCGGGTGCTGGCCACCGCGGCGCTGACCGTCGTGCCCGTCCGAGACGTGAAATCCTCTAGTGCGTCCCTCATACGATCCGCGAAAACCAGACCCCCCTGGATGTTACACAGCGGAAGTAAGCAGATGAACGTGTCCTCACCAAATCGAGCAATCACATCACTGTTGCGCGTCACGCTCCGGAGCGTGGACCCCAAATCCGTCACCACCTGATCCGGCTTGGGGTGGTTGGCTGACCAAGTCCCGTCGTCGATTCGAAACAAGACCAGCGTCAAAGTCACGCCCCGGTGGGCGATGGGGAAAACGAAATCCAGAACGATATCGAAGTGCCATTCACCGGAGAGGCCGGTCGCCGGATCTACGAGCCGATCAACGTCTTGCACGAAATGTCTCCTGCCCTCGTAGTGGTCGCTAAACGGGTCATGGTCGCCGGTCTCACGACGAGGCTCGACCCTCGCCGTCTTCGCTCTGTGCAGTACCTGTGCCAAGTAAGCCGCACCGGAGCCGTCAGCTACAAGATATGCAAAAACATACCAGCCCACCCGAACTCATTCTAGAATTGGTGCACCTAGGACCGTATGTTGGTATGAGCATGAGCTACGATTCCAAGGCCTAGGAGGATGATTGATCTCGCCTGCGCGAAACTCCGCGATGGGGCGGTCCAAACGGAAGGTGGCGTGGTCGACAAGTACGTCGGGGACGAGCTCATGGCCGTCTTCGGTGCACCTGTATCACGTGGCGATGACGCTGGCCGGGCCGTGCGCGCGGCGATCCGCATTCAGCAAGGTCTAGCCGATCTCAACGAACAACGCCGAGCGGAGGGAGAGCCCCCCATCGGCCTCGGCGTGGGCATCAACTTCGGAAAAGCAGTGGCCGGCAACATGGAATCTTCGAGCCGGCTCAACTACACCGTACTCGGTGAGGCAGTGAACTTGGCCTCGAGGCTGTGTGGCATCGCCCCGGCCGGAGAGGTTTATATGTCCGAGGCCACCGCCCGGGAAGTGGAGGGCAACCTCTCCGTGGAATGCATCGGGCTGCACGAACTCAAGGGTTTTTCCAAAGGGTGCGACGTGTTTCGGGTGCACTTGGAACAAGCCGACGTGATCGGGTCCCCCGCCTGATCCCGTAGGACCCGACTTACGGCACTTTCTTCAACAGTCTTCTAGCCGGAAGTTCCCCTATCTAGTCGGAAGCAGCTTTCTCCGGGCGCGCGATCTGGTGCAGGCGTTCTGGTTCGAGCTGGAAAGTGACGTGCCCGATACCGTGCTTTTCCATGCAACTTCTGATTTCGTCGAGAATGCGCTGATGGTGGGTCGGGTCATGCAGCACTCCGTGCCCACTGAGGGCGACGAAGTCACTCGTAAGCGTCCACACGTGTAGGTCGTGAACGTCGTGCAGATCGGGGATGGTCTGCAGATCCTCGAGCACCGCCTCCATATCGATATGGGGCGGCACCATCTCCAGGAGTACACCTGCCGCCTCCTTTACCAAGCGCCACGCCCCCAGCAGGATCAGCCCGGCGATGACGACGGAGACGATCGCGTCTACCGGCGTCCAACCCGTAAGGAGGATGAGCGCACCCGCGCCGATGGCGCCGATCGATCCGAGCAGATCGCCCAGGACGTGCAGGTAGGCACCCCGCACGTTGAGGTTCTCCCCGGCGTGCGAGTGGAGTAGTCCCGCTCCGATCAGATTGATGACCAAACCGACCGCGGCTACGGCCATCATGAGAGGCCCGTCGACCTCCTGTGGTGTACCGAGCCGTCTCCAAGCCTCCCACACGATCCACCCGCTGACCACGAGCAGCGTCGCCCCATTCAACAGCGCGGCCAGAATTTCCATTCGCACGTAACCGAACGTTCGCTCGGAGCTGGGCGGCCGCTGTGCCAGCCGCATTGCGACGAGCGAGAGAGCCAGCGCCCCCACGTCTGCCAGCATGTGCCCCGAGTCGGCCAAGAGCGCCAGCGAGTTGGAGAGGACGCCGCCCACGACCTCCGCCACCATGAACCCTGCAGTCAAGACAAGCACGATCCACAAACGTTTCGACTGAGGTGTGCGATCCAGGACTGCGCGGGCTTGCGCCGGCCCGAGCGCGTGCGTGTGCTTATGCGTGTGTCCGTGCCCCCCCGAGGATCCGTGGAAGTGCGCCATCTTCAGGCGTCCCCTGACCAGTCGTCCGGCGGCGCCGCCGGCGGAGGTTTCGGACGCTCTATCCCCGACTCGGGCTCGGTCGTTGCTCCGGACTCCGGGCGAGACTCATGGTCCTCACCTCGTCCCACTTCCGGCATCGGTTCCCTTTTCGGTCCAGAAACCACTGCCAGCTCCCGCACGGACCCCTGCCCGGTAGCCCGATCCGCTTCAGGCTCGGGAATTTCCGGCCCGGTGATCGCCCGCTTCAGCAGGATCGGCCCACCCAGAATGCTGCCGATGATGACCGCCATTCCGAGGGCGACGATGTCGGATCCCACGGTCGGGAATCTCTCTTCGATCAGGAGCACCAACCCCAACGTCACCCCTCCTTGCGAGATCAGTCCCTGCCACGTTTTCGCGCGGATATCGAGACTCGCACCCGTGTATTCGAGACCGATCCGTGTCCCCCAATACGTAAGTCCCGCCCGGCCCATGAAGACGACCAGGGCTGCGAACCAGAACTCCTGGATCGCCCCCAGTTCGAGTCGCGCGCCAGCAACCGCAAAGAAGAACGCGAAGATCACCACCGAGACGGACTGGATACCCCGGATCATGCGATCGCCCGCCGGGGAAAGATTCTCGACGACAAAACCGGCAGCCACACCCGTGAGCAGCAATTCAACGTGTAGTCGCTCCGAGAGCACGACCATCAGATAAGCGAACAAGAAGGTCGCCATGGGGGAGCGCGAACGATCCTGATCATCGCCGAGATAAAATGAGAAGACCCACCCAAGACCCGCTCCCAAGACCAGCGCTCCGCCCACCTCCCGCCCTAGCTCGATAAACGCGTGGCTGGTCAGCTGCTCTTCAGGATTCAGGAGCGGCGCGACGAGGGCCATCGTGAGGGTAAACAACACGATCACCACGACATCCTTCACGATCGTGACCCCCAAAACCACGTCCGCTAACGGACCCGAGGTGTGGGTCTCGTCGATGACGGCAACCGTAAGATCGGGTGAGGAGTTCGCCGCCCAGATGCCGAGTAGCAGCGCGACCGCCAACACGCCCGAGAGCGGGAGCGCGGACAAGAACGGCACCAGGGGGCTGATGAGCACAATGAGCAGGGTGAGGCCGGCCCACACCACGCCGGTTACCGCCAGCGTGACGAACAGAATGTTTCGCGCCTGCGGCTTGAGCTGAGCGAGCTTCAGTTCCCCGCCCGCCATGAGGGCGATCAGCGCCAGCGCGAAACTGTCGATCAGCGCCAAATCTTCGACCGCTTCGGCGGAAACGATGCCGGAGATGGACGGCCCAGCGAGAATCCCAACGATCAGGTACCCGGTGAGGCGCGGCAGCCCCGCCGAGGACGCCAGGCGCCCCGTGACGTTGGCGATCAGCAGCACGAAACCGATGAGCACCGCCACCTCGGCTCCAGGAAACGCAGGGGGCCTGGCGGAAAACGCCATGTATGCGATCCCGAACAGAAGGACCAGAGTCAGGATGAGACTTATGATTCTCAAATTTCGCTGCCACCCTTGAGTGCTACGGAGGGTCCCCGCCTGTGCGACCCGTAGGACTTCTTCAACGGCCTTCCAGGGTTGCGCATAGCCGCGGCTGCCGCTCTCGTGTTCGTCAACTTATCCAGGAAACAACGCGAGTACAGCCACCACCCTCATGACACCCTTTACGCGATCGGTGTATGCCGTCGTCTCCGCCATCCCCTCCGGTTCCGTTGCATCGTACGGAATGGTGGCCGCCTTCGTGGGACGCGCGCGCGCTCCTCGTGCTGTCGGTGGGGCCCTCTCCACGTTGCCCGAAGAGCTGAACGTTCCCTGGTGGAGGGTCATCAGTAGCTCCGGAAAGATCTCGACCTCCTCGATCCATCATACCGCGCAAATTCAGCGGGCCCTGCTGGAAGACGAAGGCGTACGCTTCACTTCAGGCGGTCGAATTGACTGGGACCGCTACGAATGGGACCCGGATGACGCCGCGCTCGAACAGGTGCTCGGAGCATGAACCATCGTGCCACGGCTCTCGGATTGATCCTCGGGCTCACGCTCGGACTCATCGCCAGCGCCACCGATATCACCCTGATCGATCGCTTCGCCGTCGGCGTGGCGCCACTTGGCACGTTGTTCATCAACGCGATCCGCATGGTGGTCATCCCCCTCGTGGTAACAACTCTTTTCGTTGGGGTCGCCCGCCTCGGGAGTCCGAGGGCCTTGGGAAAGCTGGGCGGATCCGCACTCGCCTTCTTCTGGGGAACGACCATCCCGGCCATCGTGATCGGCATGGGGTTCATGACGTTGGCCCTGGCCCTGTGGCCCGTAACCGTCGAGGTGCCGGCAGCTGTCGAGAGCGCCCAGGACCTTCCCGGGCTCCTCAATCTCGTGCTGAGCTTGATCCCCCCAAATCCGTTCGCTGCCGCGGCGAACGGGGCACTTCTGCCACTGATCGTGTTCACACTCCTTTCGGCGGCCGCAGCCGGTGCGGTGGAGGAGACACGTCGCGACCGTCTGATCACAACTGCCGAAGATCTCAGCGCGGTATTCGTGCGACTCATCCACTGGATCTTGTGGACCGCGCCGGTGGGAGTTTTCGCGCTCGCGGCACCGGTCGTATCGCGGATGGGGCTCGGACTGCTCGCCGGCCTCGCCGTTTTCGTGGGGACCGTGATCGTCGGGCTTTTCGTCTTCATGGGACTCTTCTACTTGCCCGCCGTACGCTTCCTCGGGAAGAAGAGCGTGAAGGACTTCGTCCGGGGGGTCACCGGCAGCTACGTGATCGGATTCTCGACGACCAGCTCTGTGGCCTCCCTCCCGGTCATGTTCGAGGATGCCGATGCCCTGGGAGTCTCACCGCCGGTGTCTTCGCTCGTCCTGTCCTTGGGGGCGGTCATCAATCGGGCCGGAAGTGCCCTCTTCCAGGCGTGCGCCGTGGTGTTTCTCGCGGCCCTCTACGATGTGCCACTCTCGTTCAGCACCCTCGTGAGTGCCGGACTGGTGGGTTTCGTGGTGGCGATGTCGGTCGCTCCCGTACCGTCAGCCAGCATCGTGACGTTGGCCCCGATCCTCAGGTCGCGGGTGTGCCGCTGGGTGGTCTTGGCCTCCTCCTCGGAATCGACCGGATTCCGGACATGTTCAGGAGCGCGACGAACATCACCGGGCACGTCGCCGCGGCCGTGACGGTCGAGGGGATAGCGGGGGAAGGGCGGGAAGCGCCCGCCGACGACAAAGCTCGTTTGGAGCGGACGAAGTCGGTCTAAGACCGTCTTCGTGTCAAAAGGAGATGGTGGACCGGAGGCTCAACATGAGGGCGTTGCCGAGAGCCGGATCCGTGCCCGGATTGATGATGTACTGGACATCTGGTTGAAGGGATAACCAATCCATCAGCTGGGCGGAGTAGGTGAGTTCGATCGCAGTCTCGGCTCCGTCTTGCTGGTGGCCCTGCGAAGACCGGTAGTCCAAGAAACCGGCACCGTTGCGGGCATGGGCCACAGCAAGGCCGATCCGATCCGGCTCCCGGCCCGGAAGGAGCCCCGCGTAGACGAATCCGGCGCCGAGATACGTCCCGATCTGATTGACGTCCGTGTCCGCGACTCCCGCCCGGACAAAACCGGACAAGCCTGGGCCATTCCCGGCAGCGTAAAGGGGGTGGTCGGCAAAGACGTAGATGCCGTGATTCCTCGACGATGCCGTCCCTCCGGGCATCGCCCCCAAATGCTCGGTCCGCTCCGTGTAGGCGAAGGCGCCCAAAACGACCGTTCCACCCTCCCCAACGTCCCCACCGCCCGGCGACGTGTAGTACGCTAACTCGCCCGCAATCAGCAGCCCCTCGTCCGAGGTCCAGCCCACGTGGGTCCCGCCCGGGTCCTGCACATCGCCGGGGATACCATCGAGTGCGGCCAGCTTGAAGTCGACCGACTCGGAGATCGACGCACGAAGCCTTAGAGCAAGAGAGGTCGTCGGGAAAATGGAGGGCCCGTTTTCACCGGTCTGGGAAAAATCCGGACCGATACCGTGTGAACTATTCAAGAACAAGCCGCCCGTATCGATGACATCGAATTCGGAATTCAGATCGTACAGTCCCGCCTTCAATGACAGCCTCCCCGACGCTAACTCTTGCTCGACCCAACCCTCGTACAGCTTCCACGTGTCGGGGGCATCGAGGTTAGACACGGTCTGGACGTCGCCCACCAGTTCGCTGGGCGAGGACCCGTTGTTCCCCAAGACGTAGAAGAACGCCTTGGCGCCCGCCCATCCCCAGGCGGTTCCCAAGTCGAACGTCAAAGTGAGGTCCACGTTGTCCAGATACGAGGAACCGCGCTTAACTCCCCCCGAGACGTTCGTGGCGAAGTCAGCCGTGTGAGCGACCTCCGCAGTGATGCCTTCGTGCAGCGTCAGCTGCGAGGAGGCCGGAACCACATACCCAGCCCCGACCAGGACGACCAGTCCAGCGCGGATCCAAGTCATCACCAGGCCGTGCGCGAGCCTCTCCTCTTCAAGAGAGACAACGTCGGCCGAACCGACGTGGGCATTACCGTCGACTGAGGCCAGCCATCCGAACGACTTCTCAGCCCATCGCGGAAATGGGCGCACCTTTGGTCACAGCCATCGCGCCGCTGCGCACGAGCGTCTCCATCTCGGCGACCTCGGCCACCTGCACCATGAAGCGGTCGATCTCCGGCCCTCCGCCGATCAATTCGACCGTGAAGTGTCCACCCGAGTCATCCAGAACGTGACCGCCAAACACTTCGACCAGTCTGACCAGCCGCTCCTCCTCCTCTCCACCTTTCGGGAGGCGAAGCTTGAAGAGGGCGAGTTCCCGTTCGATGTGATCGGTCCCCGTCATGTCCACGATGTTGACCACATCAACCAGCTTGCCGAGATGTTTCGAGATCTGGTCGATGACGGCGTCGGAACCGGTCGTGACGACCGTGAGTCTCGACAGCGTCTCGTCATCCGTAGGCGCCACATTGAGGCTCTCGATGTTGAAGCCGCGGGTGGAAAACAGGTTAGTCACGCGGGAGAGTGCTCCCGCCTCGTTCTGCAACAAAACTGATATTATGTGTCGCATTGAAGACGCCTAGGAAATCTAGTGGTCTTGGATACGCAACTCTCGCTGGGAAAGGCCCCTCTTGCAATACGCCGCGGGTCATCCACCTTCCTGATGCAATCAGGAGAGCCTCCGAATTTCAAGCTTCAAGACGGACCCGGAAAACTCATGAAGGCTGCACACGCCCTGGCGGGCACGATCATGAGCGGCGCCGAGATCATCATGCAGGTGCTCGCGGATGAAGGCGTCAACACGATCTTCGGATACAGCGGCGGCGCGATCCTACCGACCTACGACGCGGTGTTTCGTTATAACGAGGCCCACGCTGAGAACGGGAAGGACCCAATCCCTCTGATCGTTCCGGCCAATGAGCAAGGCGCCGGGTTCATGGCGGCCGGATATTCCCGCGCCAGCGGAGAAGTGGGCGTGGCCATCGTCACTTCGGGGCCCGGGGCCACAAACTGTGTGACGCCGGTGCGGGATTGTATGGCCGACTCGGTACCGATCGTGGTCATATGCGGTCAGGTTCCGAGAGCGGCCATCGGGACCGATGCGTTCCAGGAAGCGCCTGTCAGCGCGATCATGGGGTCGGTGGCGAAACACGTCTTCTTGGTCACAGAGGCGGAGGGTCTCGAGTCCACAGTGCGCACCGCTTTTGAAATCGCGCGGACCGGAAGGCCCGGGCCCGTCGTGGTGGACATTCCAAAAGACATGCAGAACTGGGAGGGGCCATTCAAGGGTGAGGGCGTCCTACCGATTCCCGGATATCGCCACCGGCTCAAGATGGTCGAATCCAACATCTTGGGCGACGAGCAATGCGCCGCGTTTTTCTCCATGCTGGCGGAAAGCGAGCGCCCCCTGATCTATGCGGGCGGGGGAGTGATCAACGGGAATGCCGCGGAGGAACTAAGGGAATTCTCGGAGGCGTACGGCGTTCCTGGTGTCACGACGCTCATGGGGCTGGGGAGCCTCGACACCACGCACCCGCTGTGCCTTCACATGTTGGGAATGCATGGGACCGCCCAGGCAAACTATGCGGTCGAAGACTGTGACTTACTCATCGCCGTCGGCGCACGCTTCGATGATCGCGTTGCCGGAGATCCACCCAAATTCGCGCCCAAAGCGCGTAGAATTCTTCACTTAGACATCGACCCCGCTGAGATCCACAAGGTCAAGCAGGCCGATTGGCACCACGTCGGTGTTCTCAAGGATGCACTGGACGCGCTGACGAAGTACGGGCGCAGCACCGACTTCAGCGCTGATTTCTCGGCTTGGCACGCAGAAGTCGCGGAACTCAAGAGTACGTACGGGCTCAACTACGATCGGGAGAGTGAGCTCATCCAGCCCCACTACGTCATCGAGACCATGAATCGCATGACCAAGGGCGAAGCCATCATTTCGACCGGAGTGGGTCAGCATCAGATGTGGGCGGCGCAGTACTGCGACTTTCGGGAGCCCCGTCTTTGGCTCACCTCAGGGAGCATGGGCACAATGGGGTTCGGGTTACCCGCCGCCATCGGCGCTCAGTTCGCCCGACCGGACAAGTTGGTCATCGATGTGGACGGGGACGCCAGTATCCGGATGAATCTCGGTGAGTTCGAGACGGTCACAACCTACGACCTCCCGATCAAGGTCATCGTACTGAACAACTTCGGTGACGGCATGGTGATGCAGTGGCAGAGACTCTTTTTCAAGGGCCGTCTATCGGGGAGCGACAAGTCACTCCGGAAAAAGAACTTCGTGAAGACGGCCGAGGCCGACGGATTTGAATTCGCGAAGCGTCTCGAACGAAAAGAAGACGTGCCGGCCGTTCTAGAGGAATTCCTCAACTTCGAGGGCCCGGCGTTCCTCGAGGTCATCATCGACCCCGAAGCGCATGTGTACCCGATGGTTGGACCCGGCCTCTCTTACCGGGACATGATCACAGGGGACTTCATTCCCAGTCGCGGCGACGGGACAGAAGAAAGCGAACCCGATCCCTCGGAGATGTTCTAGGTCCGACCCTGGGGACCTCCGAGCACGGATCCGTCGGCTGCCTTCTAGTAAGCCGCCTCTCTTTAAGGCGATCACCACGACGACTCTATGCTGCACCCCTTGTTCTTTTAGACTCGGATTGTTCACGGCCCGAGTCCTCGCCCGAACCGTCGAGAGTTTCATGTTCCGGGTGGCCGCCCTCGCCACCCTCCTTCCCGCGACCCGGGCCACCCGGATCGATCCGATAGAGGTGCTCAAGGCGGAATAGACGGCTCCTCCCTGGCAACCTCGCGACACCGGTGGTACCGTGGGGGCATCCGACGAGGGAACCCCATGAGAACGAACCTGAAACGACCCGCGCTTGCCGTCGCCGCAATCGCGACCTTCGCGCAGACCGCAGTTGGCCAGGCCGCAGGAGACCCGCTGACCGCCACACTGGAGGCGCTAGCCAGGGTACCTGGAGCACCATCGCTCATCTCGGCGGCTGGCGTCACCCGGGCCGACGAGCGCCTCCTCACACTCGAGCATCCAGGAGGGACGGACGACTCGGTACGACGTCTGGTGATCGTGGGAGGGCTCGACGGTACACCGCAAAGCACGGAAGCAGTGCTCGCCGCGATCCGCTGGTTCAAGTCGGACGCGCCGAGCGAAATTCGAGACTCGTGGAATATCACCGCGCTGCCCTGCGCCAGGCCTCCGAGATGTTCGACCGGCAGCCGGGCCACCGGAGGAGCAGTCTCTGGCTCCCTTGGAGGTGCGCCGGAGGACGTCCAGGTCTTCCCTCCCGAAGGTGGCTTCTACAACGACGAGATATCGCCCGAGTCCCGCTATGTGTGGCGCTGGGTGGCGTTTCAAGCGCCCGATCTAGTCCTGGAGGTCCGGTCGGGCCAAACCCTCACGTGGGAAATCTCGGAAGGTGCGGAGCCCCTGGGCCTCACCGGTCCACGACCGCCCGCCGGTACGCTCGCTGCCGCCATATCGATCGGTGCGCCCTCGGGCTTGGCTCCGGCCGCTGCGGTCCGCGCCTCGACGAACGTCGAGGATGGACCCCGCATGTTGCAGTCCTTGTTGGGTGCCGCGTCCTCGCTCGACCGGTCCCCGCTGCACGAGGCTTTACTCGCTAGAGCCAGCCGAGCTCCGTTGGAGATCGCCACGCTTCTGGCCAACCGGTATCCCGCTTCGCCATCTGTCAGTTACATCCCGGCGGTCGCATGGTCCAATACCCTGCGGTTGGCCACTCGTCTAGGCGACAACGGACTCCGGCGGAAGGTGGCAGGACAGCTGGCGCCGTTTCTGTCGGGCGAGACGCCGGCCGTTTCCGAGCCGTATCGGCTCACGAACTTGGCCGGCCTCTTCGCGCTCGCGGACTACGCGAGGACCGAACAAGGCGATGTGGCGCTGGACCTCGCCACGGCGGGCGCCGAGTTTATGTTTCCACAGTCGTCGAACGAAATCGTTCGGTCTGCCACCGGCTGGACGGACGACATGTTCATGGTGAGCAGCGTCCTGTCTCGTATCGGAGCCAGTACGGGGGACCCTCGCTACGGGGCCACGGTCGGACGTCTCCTCACGTCCTACACGGAAAATCTCCGGCGCGCGGACGGCCTTTTCGTGCATTCCGGGAGAGGGCCCCAAGCCTGGGGACGTGCCAACGGCTTCGCGTTGCTGGGCCTGACCGAAGCGCTGACATATCTACCGGACGCTTGGCCGGACCGGGCACTCGTCCTCGAGATCTACCGTCGACACGCCGAGACGCTCGTGCGCCATCAAGCACCCGACGGTATGTGGAATCAGGTCGTTGACGAACCAGGCAGCTACCGGGAGCTGACCGTTACCTCCATGACGCTGGCCGCCTTGGCCCGCGGGGTCCGGCAGGGCTTGCTCGACGACAGCTATCGAGAGGTGATCGACCGCGCCTGGTGGGGCGTCGCGACACATATCGCGGAAGATGGCACCGTGGTCGACGCTTCCACCTCCACGGGAGCGGGGGAAACGAAGCAGTATTACCTCGATCGGACGGCAGTCTTCGGCCCCGACGAGCGGGGCGGCGCCATGGCCCTTTGGGCTGCGGTGGAGTTGGCCGAGTGGCGCTACTTCGACGTGTTGACCCGGCGATGAACTAGACGACTCGTCTTCGTTCCTTGTCTGTACGAGCACAAGCGCCATGTGCCAGCGCTTCAAGCGCGACCGGCTGTACTTCTTCAACAGCCTACTGAGGCTCCGCTTGGTGGGGAACGAGGCGCGCTCGTCGCTGTACAGTTCATAGAACGTTTTGTCGGCCTCATCGAGTGAGGATTTATGCGTCAGGCTCCCACCTTCGTTGCCATTGGTTGCTTTCTCCCTCTTCTCGCGGGTTGCGGTGAAGAACCGCGGGCCTGGGGCGAAGTAAACGCCGTCATCGCAGTGGCGACCGAAAGCCAGTGGGCCGCCCTCGGCGAAATGGTGGAGTCGGCGATGGAAACGACGGTGACCACGGTTCGGGCCGAAAAAACGTTCCGCGTCACGCATCAGCTTCCGCAAGGCGCGAACTGGGGTTTACTTCAGCGATTCCGCCAACTCTTGCTCATCGGAACGCCAGACTCTCCATGGATGGCCGACGCGCTAGCGCTCGCCGACCGTGAAAGCTTCAATCCCCCGGCGCTCATCCAAGTCGGGGACGTGTGGGCCCGCGGACAGAACGCGACCCTTCTCATCTTACCCTCCGAAGGAGCGGCGGGAGCGGAGGAGCTCATGGGACCGCTTCACGACCTTCTGGACGACCAGTACCGCCAGTGGGTGCGCAGCCAACAATTCCAGAGCGGGACCGACTCTTTGCTCGCCGATACGCTCTGGAACGAGGCCGGCTTTACGATGCTCCTCCCGGAGGTGTATCAGCACCGGGTCGTGGATTCAGTCCACATTTTCCGGAACGACAACCCCGAGCCATCCGAGCTGATCCGTCAAGTCACGGTCACCTGGAAGAGCCCCGCTCCCGAGGAGCTAAGCCAGGAGGACTTGTTGGCGTGGCGAACGGAAGTCACCGAACGGCACTTCATCTACGACCAGGTCGTCGACATGGAGTTGGCTCAGACGCGTCGCCTACAGTTGGGCGACCAGGTCCTGGAAGAGTTCCGGGCGGTGTGGTCCAACCCGCCTGATGATCTCTTTCCGGCGGGTGGGCCGCTAATCGTGTGGTCTGTCCCCTGCCCGGCGCAGGGACGCCACTACCTTGTGGATGCTTGGCTGTACGCGCCGGCGAGGGACAAGTATCGATACCTCCTACAGCTCGAGAATATCCTCAACTCGTTCCGATGTGGGACGGCGTAACGGGATGTAAGAATCCGTAGCCACCGGCATTGCAAAAAGAGTAACGACTCTATATCCTTGTATCCGGATTTATGGATACATTAACTGCGCCCCGGGTCTTCGACCGAATGAGCGCTTTGGGCGACCTCGCCCGGGGCCGGCTCTTGCTCCTTTTGGAGCAGGGCGAGTTCACAGTCTCCGAACTCGTTCAGATATCCCGACTCCCGCAATCCACAGTGAGCAGACACCTGAAGATCCTCGCGGATGACGGATGGGTGACTTCCCGAGCCAGCGGAACCAGCCGCTTCTACAGGATGGCCACATCTCTCGAACCTGCGGCGCTCGAATTGTGGGGGTTGGTTCGGCCCGACGTGGCCACAGCGGGGCTGGCCGCAGCGGACGGCGAACGCGCCCGCGCGGTGCTGCGCGAACGCAGAGGACGCTCTAAAAAATTCTTCTCGGGCGTCGCGGGGCGCTGGGACACGGTCCGTGAGGAGTTATTCGGAGGCGATTCTGAAATGTTTCCACTCTTCGGACTCCTCGACCCCACGGCTACGCTTGGCGACCTCGGAGCTGGGACTGGGCACTTCGCCGCGCGTGTAGCTCCTTTCCTGAGCCGCGTCATCGCCGTGGATGCTTCCGAGAAGATGTTGAAAGCAGCGAAGGATCACCTGGACGGCGCGCCCAATGTGGATCTACGCCGTGGCGAGATCGAAGACCTCCCGATCGCCGACGCTGAACTGGACGTGGCCGTGCTACTCCTTGTGCTGCACTACGTTGTGGAGCCCGGGGCTGTCCTGGCCGAGGCACGGCGGACGCTCAAACCGGGCGGACGTATCGTGACCGTTGACATGCGGCGGCACTCCAGGGAGGACTACCTGGAGGAGATGGGCCACGCGTGGCCGGGCTTCGATGAAGCTGAACTCGAGGGCTGGCACGAGGACGCCGGACTCGTGGATTTTTCTTACCGCCCACTACCGGCCCGCCCGGCCGCGTCAGGGCCCTTGCTCTTCGTCACATCAGCGAGACGGCCATGTTAAGTGAACGACTCGATTCGTCCGATACTTTTGCTCAACCCCTCTTGCCAGTCTTGAACCTTCTCCATCCAGTCGACCCATACCTCCGTAGGAGTTTGAACCCATGGACACAGCAGTCATGAACGATAGGGATAACGCAAGCACGAGTGAGCCTCGCCCCGGTTACAAAGTCGCGGACCTTTCGCTGGCCGAGTGGGGACGTAAGGAAATCCGTCTGGCCGAGCAGGAAATGCCCGGCCTCATGGCTGCCCGTGAGGAGTACGGTCCCGACCAGCCGCTCGCTGGCCTGAAAGCCATGGGTTCACTCCACATGACGGTGCAGACTGCTGTCCTCATCGAAACGCTGGTGGATCTGGGTGCCGATGTGCGGTGGGTGTCGTGTAATATTTTTTCGACCCAGGATCACGCCGCTGCGGCAATCGCCGTGGGTCGCGAAGGCACGCCGGAGGATCTGCGGGGCATCCCGGTTTTCGCCTGGAAAGGAGAGACGCTGGAGGAGTACTGGTGGTGCACCGACCAAGCCGTGGAGTGGCCCGACGGCAGTGGCCCCGACTTGATCGTCGACGACGGAGGTGACGCGACCCTTCTTCTGCATCGTGGGGTCCAATATGAAGACGCAGGTAGCGTCCCCGACTTCGACGCAGAGACCGAGCCTGAAGAGTGGGGCATCATTCTCGACCTCCTGCGCAGCACCATCGATCAGGATTCGCAGAAATGGCATCGCCTCTCGGCCAACGTCGTTGGGGTCTCCGAAGAGACCACGACGGGCGTACATCGCTTGTACGAGATGGAACGGGACGGCACACTGCTCTTCCCCGCCATCAACGTGAACGACTCCGTGACCAAGTCGAAGTTCGACAACCTCTACGGATGCCGTCACTCGGTCATCGACGGTCTGAACCGGGCCACCGACGTAATGATCTCCGGCAAGATGGCCGTGGTCTGTGGGTATGGGGACGTCGGAAAAGGGTGCGCCCAGGCGCTGAAGAGTCAGGGAGCCCGTGTGGTCATCACCGAGGTCGACCCGATCTGCGCGCTACAAGCGTGCATGGAGGGCTTCACCGTCCGCCGGATCGAGGACGTGTTGGACGAGGCCGACATCTTCGTGACGACCACGGGGAACAAGGCCATCATCACCGCCGAGCACATGGCAGGCATGAAGGACAAAGCGATCGTGGGCAATATCGGTCACTTCGACAACGAGATCGGGATGGCCGAACTGGAGCGTATGCCCGGCGTTCGGAGGGAGAACATCAAGCCGCAGTACGACGAGTGGATCTTTCCGGACGGGCACAGCGTGATGGTCCTCGCGGAGGGCCGCCTGCTCAACCTCGGCTGTGCGACCGGTCACCCGAGCTTCGTGATGTCGGCCAGCTTCACCAACCAGGTCATCGCACAAATCGAACTCGCCAAGAACCGGGACCAGTACGAGAACAAGGTTTACGTGCTCCCGAAGATCTTGGATGAGAAGGTGGCCCGCCTACATCTCGACAAGTTGGGCGCCCGGCTCACCGAGCTGTCGGACGAGCAGGCGGATTACATCGGGGTGGACAAGTCGGGCCCCTACAAGCCTGAGACGTATCGTTACTAGGCGAGGCTCTCCATCACCTCCATGATCTCTCGCCGATCGGCCTCGGACGGAAATCCCCACCCGGGCCGGTAGGCGAAGAGTTCTGTCAGCGTCGTAGAACCGAAGCGTCCGTCGAGAATCTCGACCATGTCCCCCGACAGCAGGCCTGGGTGGCCCACGCCGCTGGCGCGACTGAGTTGCAGAATCTCTTTGCGAAGCGTCGTCACGTAGTTGGCCACCCGGGCGGCCTTCCAGGTCGGATCCAGACCCCGGACAAGCCAGCGATTCTGAGTCGCCACGCCCGTGGGGCAGTGCCCGGTGTGACATCTCTGGGCCTGGATACATCCGACAGCCATCATTGCTTCCCGCGCCACGTTGATGGTGTCGCACCCCAGCGCGAAAGCGACCATCGCAGCAGCGGGAAGGCCCAACCTGCCTGACCCCATGAAGACCACGTCTTCGTGAACCCCTGATTCGGCAAGGATCCGATAGACACGTGCAAATCCGACTTTGAAGGGCAACGCTACATGGTCGGAGAAAGCCAGCGGCGCCGCTCCGGTCCCACCCTCGCCTCCGTCGATGGTGATGAAGTCGACACCTCGGTCCTTCCTGGCCATCAGGTTGGCCAGCTCCTCCCAGAAATGGTGCTCCCCCACGGCGGACTTGATGCCGATCGGGAGGCCGGTGGCCTCAGCCAACATTTCCACGAAGTCCAGCATCTCATCGACGTTCTTGAAGGCGGAGTGCGCGGCTGGGCTGTACACGTCCTCGCCGACGGGAACGCCCCGAATTTCTGCGATTTCCTTGGTGACCTTCGCCCCGGGCAGCATCCCTCCCAGTCCGGGCTTGGCCCCCTGGCTCAGTTTGATCTCCACCGCCCGCACAGGATTGGCCTCGACCCGCTCGAGAAACAGGTCCAGGTTGAAGCCGCCGTCGTCGGTGCGGCAACCGAAGTACCCCGTCCCGATCTGCCACACGAGCTCGCCGCCACGCTGATGGTATGGCGAGATCCCTCCTTCTCCCGTGTTGTGGAGACACCCCGCGATCTCGGCCCCCTGATTCAGAGCGATCACCGCGGCGCTCGACAGAGAACCAAAACTCATCGCCGAGATGTTTACGGCTGAGCGGGGACGGAAGGCTCGAGCCCTCCCTCGAGGGCCACCCAGGATCTTGGCGCAAGGAAGCGGATATTTCTTCAGGGCCCCTGCTTTTCCATACGCCTCTCCGTGGGCCTGGTGCCCCCCGCCCATCACTCGATGTTTGAGGATGATGAAGTTGGAAGTACCTTCGAGGTCGTTGTCCGTACCAAAGCCGAAGTAGTTGTTCTCCTTCTTACTCGATGCGTATATCCACCTTCGTTGATGCCGCGTGAACGGCCGCTCCTCATTGTTGTCCGTAACGATGTATTGTCTCAGCTCTGGGCCCACGGACTCCAGTAAGTACCGGAAGTGGCCGATGATCGGGAAACTGCGGAGGATAGCGTGTCGTTTCTGGAGAACGTCGTATAGAGCGACGGCCATCAGACCCAGTCCTAGAACCCAAAACCACATAGTCGATTTCCCGTCCTGGTTAGCGCGATGAACAGTCCCTCGATCCCTTGCCTACATAAGCGCAAGCGAGATCGGTCCAATCATGAGTACGGGGATCAGGAAGCACCTCGTTGCATATTAGGGGAAGTGCGAGAAAATTCGAATAAGCCGAGCCCCCTCCCCACGCGGTCCCAACATCTATGAGCGACAAAGACTATAGACAAGTCCAAACCGCCTGCCCGGCCGGGGTCCTCAGAGTACGGCGACATATTGACCGACGTCCTGAAGGACCAGGCACGTCGCAATGAGGCTCGAAACACTGCGACTCCGCCGTCGCAAAAAAGACTCGGCTGCATCCCGTGATCCCACCCATCTTGGCTCTCATTTCGATTTGGCTCTGGGCCTTTCCCCCCGCAGCGCTGCAACCCGATGCGCCGACGATCCCGCCCGCCAATCAAGAAGCCGGACTCCGAATGGAGATGTTCATACAAGTCAACAGCATCCGGCGATACCAAACGGAGAATGGACGTCTGCCCGGCACCCTCGATGAAGTGGGCGACGGGTCGGCTGGTCTGCGCTATGAGGCCTAGACCTCCGCTGTCTTCCGGTTGAGTGGAAACACAGGGGATATCAGCGTGTCCTACACGTCCTCTGACCCTGTGGAGGAACTTCTCGCCGACGCCCAATCGATTGTTTCTGGGACCCGACCGATAGGTCCCGAAGGGGGGCCAGGAACATGACGAGTACACCATTAACATCTCGTGGTGGGTTTAGCCTGATCGAACTCCTCGTCGTGGTCCTGATCATCAGTATCATCGCGGCAATCGCGGCGCCCCGATTGAATCAAGTCATCGCCAAGGCGCGGGCGGCGGACGCCGTCAGCGACATGCAGGTAGTTCGCGTGGCCGTGTACAACCACCAGTCGTACGCGCAGTCTTGGCC
>JAPYQK010000023.1 GCA_029941275.1 Longimicrobiales bacterium
CGACTCCACATGATGGAGCGACCACCGGTGTGGTAGCCGCGCAGCCAGTCATAGCTGGTGCCTTCGGCCTCCTCATACGGATGTTCGTCGTCCTTCACCCAAAAATGCTTGGTCGTTTCCTTTATCGCGTAGGCGACGCCGCCGTACTGCTTGGGGTAATGTTCGGCGATCTCATCTTGAGGAATGCGGTCCAAGTTGGGGCGCTCCCAGGGCGGGATCTGATCGGTGTAGTCCCGCTCTGGATTGATCTCCGGTCCGCGTTCGAGCACCAGCACTTTCAGGCCACGCTCGGCGAGCTCCTTCGCGCTCCAGCCCCCGCTCATCCCTGATCCGACAACGATCGCATCAAAATCAGCCAAGGCGACATCCCCCTGTAACGAGGTCGTGTGGGTGCGGCGCGGTCCACGCGCATCCATCCTTCATGATCGATCGACGCACGGTTCCCAACGTCCCGGGACGGCGACCCACTGCCGTTCCTCGAGGGCTCCCTCCTCTGTGGCGAAATAGGCCTGGGAGATCAGCCCTTTGAGCGCCCGGTACCCCTCGGTGGGGTCGCCGGCGAAAGCAGCGGCGTCCACCGTGGTGAGCGCTTGCTGGGCGACGACGTGGGTCGCGTCGAGAAAATCACCCCGTGAACTCGCCCGCAATCGTGTGTCGAGAGCCGCGAGGGCCGCGCGGTGTGCGGTCTGCGTTTCGTTGTTGGCCCAATCCGCCATCAACTGGTCGAGCAATGCCGGGACGTGGACGTCGAGCGCCCCTGGTGTCTCGGTGCGGGGCAGGAGCAGGTCGCTCACCCGCGACACAACAGCCATTTCCCGCTCACCGTAGAAGCGAGGTGGAGCCCCGGGCGTCAGCGCACCGAGCGTCACCTGCCCGCCACATGCACTCAGTAGGGAACCGCCGCCAACGGAGATGACGAGGCTTTTGATCGCATCACGTCGGTTAATCATTGCGCATCAATCTCCTTCCGGACGCACGCTCGAAACCGCTCTCGCCGCGCAAGTCGTGGTAGCGCTTGCTTGCGAAGGGCACGGTGCGGACAATCTAGGCGGGCCACGCACTTTCGCCACATACGCGCGGTGGCTTCGAACATGGCGCAGAAGATGCTGCCGCCCTATGCACGGAAGCAAGGATGCGTGGGACGGCCAGTCTCCCCGTGTGCCCCTACAGAAATTCAGCCTAACCTATCGCAGTACCGTATGCGTGGGGCGGCGTTTCCTGAAGCAGAGGCGCCGCGAAACCAGAGCCCCTCGGCGCTCAGCCTCCTCGCCCACCCCTGGTCCCTACCAGGGCAGACCCCTGATAACCCTCCGCCGACCCCCTCGAGCACGTCCCTCCCTCTGCAGCAGCTTACCCGTCATGGTGGACGGGTTGCGGTGCCCCGTCCCGAGGATCTCGCTCGCCTCGGCCAGCGTGAGCGGCAGGAGGTCCTCGGTCGCGATCGACTCTTCCTCGGCATCGGAAGGCTGATCGCCGAACCCCTGGTCCTGCCCGAAGGGTGAGGGGCCCTCGATGATCTGGATCTCGCCGAAGTCGGGTGCCCCGTTCGGCTGGTCTATGTTGCCGAGGTCGAAATCGGGCGAGGCCTCCACGATGAGAATTCGGGCGAACGCAAGATTCCAGCCCGCATCAGGGTGACTCGGATCCAGACGCAGCGCGGCCTTGTTCTCTTCGACCGCTTCGGTCGCGTGGTAGATGATCGAGTCGTTGCTCTGTGACAGGAGGGCCTCGATGAGGCGCCACAGCCCCAGGTTGTAGTGGGCGCCGACGCGCACTCGCTCGTCTTCTGACTCGGCGGCGATGGTGAGCTCCAGGGCGGCCTCGGGGCTGCCCATTCGGAGCAGCGTGGTCCCGAGGTTGTAGCGAAGCCGCTCGGCCGCGGACTCTTCGGCAGCCTTGTCGAGGTAGATCCCCGCGGCCTCCTCGAGCCGGTCGGCGCGGTGGAGTCGATTGGCGCGTGACTCGCTCTCGCGCTCCGCCCCTAGTGTGAGCGTGATGCCGGCGATGGAGAGGCCGACCAGGAGCAGCGCCCGCCACCCGCTTCCGAAAATCGAGTCGGTCATGCGGCCCGGTCCTTTTCGCCGTGGGCGTCCACGGCATCCGGCCCGTCGGGCTTTTGCTTCGTGCCGCGTCCGACGACTCCTCGCCGGGCGTCGAGGATGCCCTCCCACAGTAAGAGCGGGATCGCTAAGAGCGCGAAGAGCGCGGTCGTGTCGAACGGCTCGGCCGGACCCTCGCGGGAGTCGCCGCTCAGGTCGCGCAGATCGTTGACGAGGGCGTCGAGTCCCCCGTCCCCTGTGATGTCCTCGTACCGACCCTGGCCGGCCGCGGCCATCGCGCGCAGCAAGTCGGCGTTCTGGCTCGTGCGCACGGCTCTGCCGACCGGGTCGAGAGCGGGCTCCCCCGCCATCGAGATCGGCGATTCCTCCTCGGAGCCCAGCCCGGCCGTCCAGACTTCGAGGCCACGGGCTGCTGCTGATGCGGCCGCGTCCACGAGCACGTCCGCGTCCTCGAACACGTCGCCGTCGGAGAGGACAAGGATGGCTTGATGCCCATCCTCCGACGGCCGGGTCTCAAGGGCGCGCTCGGCGAGCGTCAGGGCGCTCCTAAGCGCGCTGCCCCGATCCGGCTCCTGGACCACCTCGGGCTGGAGAGAGTCGACGAAGTAGCGGATCACCTCAGGGTCATCGGTGGGCGGCACGAGTACGTACGGCCACCCTGCGAAGACGACGAGGGAGAAGCGGACGGAGGGCAGCTCCTCCGTCAGGCGTTCGATCACCTCACGCGCACGCTCGATCCGACTTCGCGGGTCCCCCGCGTTACCCGTTCCACCCGCCGCGTTCATCGACAGCGACAAGTCGACCACGATGGCGACGTCGAGCGGGGGTACCGGATCGGAGGGCTCTGGGTCCCAAAGTACCGGGCCGGCGGCGGCCAGGCCGATGAGCGCCCCCGCCCCGACGAGACACAGGAACCGTTGCGTGGGAAAGCGTCCCGGGCTGGTCGGCAACAGGCGTCGAAGGGCGGTCGCCTCGTAGGCAGCCGCCAACCTCCTGAGGCGACGCCAATGTGCCCCAACCGTAAAGGCGAAGAGAATCGCCGCTAGGGGAGCCAGTGCGAGGAGTTCGGGACGCTCGAAGATCACGGGAGCACCCCCCAACGCGAGCCGCGCAGTCCCGCCCCCAGCAGGAGTACGGGCAGCGACGCTAGCAACACCCAGAGCCCGATCGGGGTGGCCTCGGTCCGCTCGACGATCTCCTGCGAGGGGGCGGCCAAGCGGTCGATCTCCTCGTAGACCTCTTCCAGCGCGTCGACGTCGGTCGCGCGGAAGTAGCGGCCGCCCGTGATGAAGGCGGCTTGGGTGAGGACCGTCTCCATCTCGGCGATCTGGTCCCTCAGCATGTAATCGGTGCCGATCGCAATCGGGTAGATGCGGACGCCAAACGCCGCTGCGGCCCGCGCAGCACGCGCCGGATCGAGACCCTGGCCGTTGTGGGCGCCGTCGGTCACGAGGATCAGAATCTTCGAGCTATGGGGCGCGTCACGGAGGAGCCCCGCCCCGGCCGTGATGGCGGCCGCGATGTCGGTTCCGTCGAGAAGGAGCCGGGAATCCAGGTCTTCGATAGCATAGCGCACGACGTAGTAATCGTGCGTCAGGGGCATGCGTGTGAGCGCCTCGCCGCCGAAGGAAATGACGCCGACGTCGTCGGTTCGGTCCCCGAGGAAGCCGAGGATGGTCAGCTTGGCGGCCTGCATTCTCGATGCCCGCCGCGACAGGTCGCGTGCGCCCATCGAAGACGACAGATCGATCGCGACGGCGATGCCTACCCCCTCGGCTACCGGTTCTTCGAAAGTCTCGATGACCTGGGGCTGGGCGAGTCCAACGATGATGGCAGTGACGCCGAGCCCACGCAGGAGAAGGGGCGCCAGCTCGAGTGCTCGCCCGATCCAGGCCCGTATCGAGACGCGTTTCGCCTCGGTCCCGCTCGCGACGAGCATGGCGCCACTCCCTTTCGGGGTGACCCACCACACCCAGACCGGGACGGTCGCAAGAAGGATCAGCCAACCGGGCTGGGCGAACGCAAAGCTCACGAACGGGACTCCGGTTTGTCGGCCAGCCAAGACCGGAGCACCGTCAGGTGTGCGGCCGTCGGCTCGGCGTGAGGCCGGAGCCGTCCGAACTTCACGGCCTCCGCGTTATGCATTTCGGCCGCGAGCACCGCACCAGCGGGCGAGCGTCCCTTCAGCCTGTCCATCAGCTCCGTACTGGTGAGTTCGGGGCCCCACTCTGAATCGAGCCGCTCGATGTACCCGCGAACGATGCCGCTGCTCTCCTCGTACAGCTCGTGGGCGCGCTCGGCCGGATGAGGGCCCGCTGCCATCAGCCGATCGATCTCGGTAAGCGCTTGCGTCCTCGCCTCGTCCAAGGGGATGTGGCGGGGCAGGGGGCCGGCTCCCGGCTCGCCGCGGACGGCAAGCCACTCCCGCGTCGTGGTGACGACGGCGCCGCCGATGACCGTCGAGAAGAGGAGGATGAGCCCCATGGAGGGCCAGCTCCAACTGAAGCCGACCACATCGTCGGGCCCCCTCGGCGACATACCCGTAACGACGTCGTCCGACGAGTAGACCGGCTCCACCCAGATTGTCGGAGGCGTGACGCTCCGTGTATACCGGAGGGTCGGCTGCCGCTCTTCCCACACCCCCACGATCGACCCTCCTGGGATGTCCTGCCCGTCGACTCCGTCCTCCCGCGGCATCGTGATCACGTCGATCGGAGGAATGGCGATGTTCCCCATGCCGAACGGCATCAGCGCGTACCTGAGCTCGATCGTCGCACCGCCGTCTGGCCCACGACGGGCCTGCCAGTCGACAGGGGTGAAGCTCTCGACGTAACCGGTGACAGGGACGGTGGCCGGGAAATAGACCGTGCTCCCAGTTGGGACCGGAACCTCCATGCGGAGCTCGAAGACCTCGGCCATCTCCACCGAGTCGGCCGAGAGGACCGTTACCGGCTCTGAGCTCTGCGCCGCTAGAGAAAGCGGTTGGAGTGCCCACACCAGCGCAGCGCACCAAACGCGCGTCAGCGCGACGCCCCGCGTAAGCCTCACCGCGACGCCCTCTCACGCTGCCGGAAAAAATGGATGAGGGCGGGCACGTAGTCCTCGGTGGTGCTCACTTCGACGGTATCCATCCGGTGCTCGCGGAAGAGCGCGGTCATCCGATCCCGCTGTGCCGCCTTTCCTTCGGCATAACGCCTCCGTTTGGTGGCCGAGCCGGTATCGACGATGAGCCGCTCGCCCGTCTCCGGGTCGACCAGCGCCAGGAGCCCGACGTTCGGAAGCACCGCGCCCCCTGGGTCGGTGAGACGGATGGGCACCAGGTCGTGGTCCCGCTTCACGAGACGGGCCGCCCGTTCGAATTCCGGGTCGGTGTCGTCGTCGAGTAGAAAGTCGCTCACTAGAAAGATCGCCGAGCGCCGGTGCAGCACCCGGGAAGCGTACTCCAGCGCCGTCGATAGGCGGGTACCGCGACCGCTCGGACGGAAGGAGAGCAGCTCCAGTACGAGTCGCATCACGTGGCGGCGGCCGGAGTCGGGCGGCACGAACAGTTCCACGTGGTCGGTGACCAACAGGAGGCCCACGCGGTCGTTGTTCCCCGCCGCTGCGAAGGCGAGGATCGCCGCGATCTCCGACGCGATTAATGCGTTCGACTTCTCTCCGGTGCCGAACTCTTTGGATGCGGAGAGGTCGACGATCAGCAGAGCGGTGAGCTCGCGCTCCTCGACATACTCCTTCACGAAGAGGTGACCACGGCGTGCCGTCACGTTCCAGTCGATGGCGCGCACGTCGTCGCCGGGTTGGTACTCCCGCACGTCCGAGAACTCGAGACCCCGACCCTTGAAGACTGAGTGGTACTCGCCGCTGAAGAGCGACTCCACCAGGCCCTTTGTACGCAGCTCGATGCGGCGCACCTGGGCGGCGACCTCCTTCGAGAAGACGTGTGTCGCGTCGCGGTGCCGTTCGCCGAGGGGCAGCGTTTGTTTCATTCTAGTTCTGCCTCATGTTCGGTCAGGCCTACGGGGCCGGCACCGCGTCCAAGACCCGCCGCACGATCTCGTTCGAGTCGATCCCGCGGGCGTCGGCTTCGTACGTCGTACGCAGTCGGTGGCAAAGTACGGCCGGCGCCATCGCCTTCACGTCGTCGGGCATGACGAAGTCGCGGCCCTGCAGGTAGGCCCTCGCGCGGGAGACGCGGGTCAGGAAGATCGTCGCACGGGGCGACGTACCGAACTCGATCAGGTCCTCGAGGTCCGCCAGGCCGACTCCGCTGGGCTCACGCGTCGCGAAAGTCAGCTCGACGATGTAGTCGAGCACTTTCTCCTCCATATGGACGTTCGCGACGGCCTCACGCGCGCTGGCCAACTCTTCCACCGTGGCGACCGCCTCGATCGGCTCCTGCCCCCGGGCTGCGACGCGGCGCACGATCGTCTTCTCTTCGTCCTTCGTCGGATACCCGATCTCGAGCTTTAGCGCGAAGCGATCTAGCTGCGCCTCGGCGAGCGGATACGTCCCGTGCAGCTCGACCGGGTTCTGCGTGGCCAGCACCATAAAAGGCTCATCGAGCGGGTACGTCTCCCCGGCGATCGTGACCTGGCCCTCCTCCATCGATTCGAGGAGTGCGGCTTGCACCTTGGGCGGCGCGCGGTTGATCTCGTCTGCAAGGATGATGTTCGAGAAGATGGGCCCCTTCTGGACCCGGAACTCACCGCTCGACTGGTCGAAGATCGGCGTCCCGATGATGTCGGTGGGGAGCAGGTCAGGCGTGAACTGGATCCTGCGGAAGCCCGTGTGAATCGACTGCGCGAGCGTGCGCACCATCAGGGTCTTGGCGAGGCCAGGCAGCCCCTCCAGTAGGATGTGCCCTCCGGTCAAGAGCCCGACGAGCAACCCCTCCACCGCCTCGTTTTGGCCCACGACCCGCTCGTGCACCGCGTCGTTGACCTTCTTCAGCAGTGTGGATCCTGCGGTCACCGTGGCCTGCTCCATGCGTGTTCCCTTGTGCTTCGCGTGCTTAAGTATCCCGGGCCCGCCCCGGAAGGCGGGATATCATCGGGAGTTATGCGGGGTGGCGCCAGAGCAACAACCAGTATCACCCCTGAACAGAAAAACGCCGACCGGGGACAACCCCGGCCGGCGCTCTGTCCTGATGCCTTCGCTTGGCCTAAGCCTTTAGCGGCGGTACGTCCTACCCGGAGGCAGCTGTGCCCCGGACAGATCGTCTGGAACGCCGTCTTCAGCGACGACGGAGTGCCTCAGCGTCCCGATACCATCGATGGAGGCTTCGATCGTTTCACCAGCCTGCAGGTAGCCAGAGCCCACCGCGCGCTCGACGCGACCCGCGCCCGTTCCGCCCGACGTGCCGCTTTGCAGAATGTCACCGGGGAATACGGTGATGAGCGACGATGCGTACTCGATCAACTCGGGGATGTTGTGGATCATGTCCCCAGCTCTGGCCTCTTGAACGGTCACGCCGTCAATGACCAGGCTCTGGTGCAGGCGCTCCATCGGATCGCCGTAGAATTCTTTGGGCACGATCCACGGCCCCTGGGGCGCGAACGTGTCGTGGCCCTTACCGACGAACCAGTCCGAACCGGAGCCGAAGCCACCCGGCGGACGCCCGCCACGGTCGGAAATGTCCATGGCGACTGTGTAGCCGAACACGTGGTCGTACGCGCGGCCGGCAGAGATGTACTTGCCCGCGCGGCCGAATACGATAGCCATCTCGACTTCCCATTCGATCCGGTCACGGCCAAACGGTATGACAATGTCCTCTCCGCTGCCGATGACGGCGCCGCGAGTCGGCTTGAGGAACAGGTACGGCACGCCTCGATTCTGCGACCGCTCCTGGGTCCGCGCGGCCAGTTCCTCGTCGGTGCAGCCTTCACACGCGTGCGTGTAGAAGTTGACCGCAGCGTTCATAATTTTGCTGGGGTACATGACCGGAGGCAGGATGCGCACGTCCGCGACACGGTGAACGTAGTCTGCTCCGAGCAGGTTGTTGCTGACCACGTTGTTGACGATGTCGTAGATCCGGTACTTCAGGCCGTACTCGTACTGCCCGATTAGCTCTATCATATCTGCAGGCGAGTTGACGTGCGCGTACATCGGGTCGATCTCGAGCGCGGTGTTCGCAGTCGCGAGGTCGATGATCATGGCGTCCCTGAGGACGATCCCCACGGTCGGCGCGCCGTTGATCTCGAATGTCCCGACCTTAAATGGCTCAGCTGAGGTCATCGACTGCGCATTGATAAGGGCGGGGCTAACGAGAGCTACAGCCATCCCGAGAGCCAAAATTAGTCTTGTGATACGTTGCATATCCCCTCCGGCGAAACCACATGAATCGACGGTTGGTGGGTTCTCCGTCGTGTTTCTATCCATCCGGGTTCTAGCCCTGCGGATTAGGCCTGTCAAGCTACAAGCGGCCCCTACGTCGACGGCGACCGCTGGCGCTCCCATTCGATCCTGCTATCGTCGTCGTCCACGAGAGATTATCCGTTCCCGGAAACGCCCATCATGTCAGTAGCCACAAAACCGCGCTTGTCGGTGATGATGTTCCTGCAGTATGGGGTGTGGGGTGTGTGGCTGCCTGTGCTCGCACGCTATCTGCAGGCCACGGTTGCGGAGGGCGGACTGGGGTTCACACCCGGCCAAGTGGGCTGGATTCTGGGGCTGGCAGGGTCGATCGGCGCGGTGACCGCGCCTTTCCTAGCCGGACAGTTCGCCGATCGCTACTTCTCCACCGAGAAGTTTCTGGCGGTGCTTCTCGTCGCCGGCGCCGTCATCAAGATCATCACGGCGTACCAGACGACGTTCGTCGCGTGGCTCTGGCTGTCGGTCGCCTACAGTGTGCTGTATACGCCGACGCTCGCGCTGACCAACTCCCTCACTTTCGCCCACCTGCGCGATCCGGATAGGGAGTTCCCCGCGATTCGGGTGTGGGGGACTGTGGGCTGGATCGCCGCCAGTTGGCTCTTTCCGCTGTTCTGGCTCCTCTCTGATGCACGCCTGCAGTGGCTGCCGCCCTTCTACACAGGCACCGAAGTGGCCGACGTTACGTCTCGGCTCGCGGATGCATTGGTCGTCTCTGGAATCGTGGCCATCGCTTACGCCGCTTTCTGCCTCTTCCTGCCCCACACCCCCCCCAAGCGCGACGCTGTGGAGAGGTTCGCCTTCGCCAAGGCGTTCGGGTTGTTCCGGCGGCGCTCTTTCACCGTTCTGGTTGTTGCGAGCCTGCCGATCTCGGTGATCCACCAGATCTACTTCATGCAGACGGCGCCGTTCTTCTCCGACGTTCTCGGACTGCGGGACAGCCAGATCGCGCCCGCCATGTCGATCGGCCAGTTCGCCGAGATCGCTGTCATGGCAGGGCTGGCCCTTCTCATCAAGAAGCTCGGCACGCGCTGGGTCATCGTTGTTGGTGCGGCGGCCTACTTCCTGCGCTACCTGATCTTCGCCAGCACCGGCCTTCCGGTCGGAGTGATCGTCGCGAGCCAGTTCCTGCATGGCTTCTGCTACGCCTGTTTCTTCGCCGTCGGCTTCATCTACGTCGACCGGTTGGCGGAGGAGGACGTGCGGCACTCGGCGCAAACGGTCTTTGGCATCATCATCCTGGGGGTCGGGCCCGTGCTCGCGGCGCCGCTTCTGGCGTACCTGTCGGACATCTTCGGCACGCCTGGCGGCGGCCTCGACTATTCGGCGCTCTGGAATACCCTGTCGGTCATCGGCCTCGTGACGGCAGTGGCGTTCGCCGTCCTCTTTCGAGACGAGACTCAACCGGGAGCGTCGTTGTCAGGTTGAGTGGAAGAGGATTCCACTAGGCCAGGGAAGCGCTGAGTTCGGAAACGTCGGCGTGCTCATGGACTCCACGTCCCGCTGGCAACCGCCGGGACGAACGTTTCCAGGCCCTCCGGCGGAAAGTCCAGGGTCTTGCCTAGCTCGGCACTCATATAGGCCGTCATCAGTTGCTCCACGACCTCGACGCCGGCGTCGAAGGTCAGCAACGGGGGCACACCCGCGAGAAACGCACCAACGAAGTGCCGATTCTCGGCTTGATACCCGTAGTCGGCCGCTTCATCGGCCATCACGGGCATCAGTCCAATTTCCGCGTTCTGTTTTTCGACGAGGTCCTCGCCTGACCGCCCCTGTACTTCGCGACTGAAGAAGAGCTTGAGTCCGCTGTCCAAACTGTTGATCGACATCGAGTACTCCGGACCGAGCAGTTCCATCGTCAAGCGTAGCCCGGGGCCGACGTAGCTCCAGGACGTGCTCGCTTCACCGAGCACCCGGACGCCATCCTCAGTCTCGTATTCGACCGTCGCGGAAGCGAAGTCCTCGGATGGGCGAGCGCGGTAATCGACGTCCTCTCCCATTTGTTGCTTGAGTCGCTCGGAATAGGGCGGTCGAGTCCACTTGAGCGACGCGATGTGCGCCGTGATGCGTCGGGGCCTAAGGGAGGCTCGCGGTGCACCGGGCTCGGTCAAAAGGTGGCGCACGACCTCGAGGGAATGACACATCATGTCGCTCAGCACCCCGCCGCCCTGCAGGTCGCCGCGCCAGAACCACGGCATGTGGGGGCCACTGTGCTCCTCGGCCGCACGAGCTAGATACGGGCGACCGGTCAGTGCGGCTCCTCGCCTCCAGATGATTTCGCGGCCGCGGGTGACGGCCGGCGCGAAGACCTGGTTCTCCAGGTAGCCATGATTCAGCCCCGCCTGCTCGACCACGTCCCGCACTTGCTTCGCTTCGGCTACAGTGCGGGCGAGCGGCTTCTCGCACGCGATGCCCTTGAGCGTTCCGCGCCCGCTGGTCACCGCCTCGCAAATCGCTTGGACGTTCTCGATGCGTGCGTGATTGGGTCCACACAGCCAGATCGCCTCGATGGCCGGGTCCGCCACCAAGTCGGCGATCGAACCATGGGCCTGCGCGTCACCGACGCCCAGGCTGCGCGCGAGGGCCGCGGCCTCCTCGGCATGTTCACCGTTCGGGCTCCACACCCCGCGCACGTCGGCATCACGCACACCCACGAGGGACTGAATGTGGAAACGGGCGATGAACCCGCTCCCGACGAAGCCGATACCGAGTCGCTTCGAACTCACGGTGACATCCTGTCGGGGTGGTGAGGGGGGCTGCCGGGGGCTGCCGTTGACCCGTCGCCCGCCGGCCCCGACCTCAAGCGCAAGCGTTTCCTCCCGACAGCGCGACGGCCGACATGCGCAGGCTCACGCCTGCCGCCACGAGCTCGTCGTGGGCGACTTGCTGGAGCGCTTGCGCCTGACCCCGCGACATTCCCAACTCGAGGCCCGAGCACTCCCTGCCCCCGAGCGCCATGGGGTCCACGCCGGTCACGTTCCCGAAGACCACCAGAGCCTCCAAGTAATAGCCGTGGGTGCTCGCGTGGTAGTGATCGAACGTCCAGAGGTCGATCATGTCGTAGGGATTCGGGTCCGCCACGCCGGTGCGCATTGCCCGGTTGAATGCCTCGCCCACGGGGTTCACCGCTTTGACCCCTTCGACCTCGGATGCGAGCCGGTCGTAGCCCGCGTCCACGTCGCTTCCCATTTGATCAATCGACTCTCCGTACCAAGGAGTCCCTTCCACATAAGTCAGGTCAGGCCTCGACCATGTTGCCGTCACGTAGAACTCCACCGACGGACTCCGGCGATGCAGTACGTCCGAGAGCTCCCGCCCCGTCGCGATCAGTGCTGTGGGGTCGTTAGGATTCTCGCTGTCCATCGTGCTGTACGAGCGCGCGACGACCACGTCCCAAGCCTGGCTCGTGATTTCGGGGAGTTTTTCGCGGATATGGAAGTCGAAGGCCGAGCCACCCCGGGTCTCGAGGTACACGTCGTATTCGAGCCCCGTCTGGTCCGCGAACGATTTAAAGAGCGCCGGAACGCCCCCGGTCCCCTCGTCGTTCAGGTCCGTGACCGTGTTCGCCCGCCAATAGTGGACGGCCGATCCCGATCCGAATGTGAAGCTGTTTCCGATGAAGAGGATGGTGCGCGCCTGCTGCGCCTCCGCGCTCCCCACAGCTAGGGCCATCAGGCCCAGGACAACCCACGACGATCTCATTCTGCTCTCCGGTACGAGAAATGGCTCAATCAGGCTATCACGGGGCAGGGGCGTGGCAAAGGCTTGGAGGCGTGGGGATGGTCTGGAGGTGGAGAGGGGAGCGGTGGGCTCGGTAGCTGGCCACCGACCCTAGGTTGACGCCTGCCAACCGCACAGGTACGGTACCTGAAGTGTCTTTTATGAGGGCCAACTAAACTGGCATTCTGCGAGGCCAAGAGGCCGAGTGCGGACGACCGCTTCATACCCTGATGCGGCAACCAAAACGTTCCTAGAGGGGAAGCCGACATGACGAAGCAGACCACCCGTCGTGACATGATCAAAGGAAGCGTCGCTTTTGCGGGCATGGGCGTGCTCGGCCTACCGGAATGGGCGTTTCCGACTCTCACGGAAGACCAGACCGTGGTGCGCTTCACCGACTTGCCCGACGAGATCGTGTTGGCGCGGACACCGGACAGGCGGATCATCGATATCCGAGACATCGACGGGGCGATCACGCCGAGCGACCAGTTCTTCACGACGCAGCATTACGGGCACCCTGAGATCGACACCGCCGCGTACCGGCTGCAAGTGTCCGGACTCGTGGACCAGCCGTTGTCGCTCTCGCTCGCCGACTTGCGAGGGATGACGAGCCGTGAACTCGTCTTCGGGTTCGAGTGCTCGGGGAATCGCGGTCCGGTGAACGGCCTTTCGGGTAACGGCCGCTGGCGGGGCGTCCCGTTGCGGGCGGTCCTGGAGCGGGCCGGAGTGCAGGCCGACGCGCGCGAGTTCGTCTTCTTCGGCGCCGACCGTGGTGAAGAAGAGGTGGAGTTCCGGGGTCGTCCGTATACCGTTGAGCAGCAGTACGGCCGGAGCATCCAACGCGACCAGGCGCTGTCGGACGAGCCGCTGCTCGCGTACTCGCTAAACGACGAGCCGCTCAGCACGCATCAAGGGCGTCCGCTCCGGTTGCTCATGCCCGGGTGGTACGGCGCGCCAAACGTGAAGTGGCTCTCCGAGATCCACGTCCGGGAGGAGCCCTACCTCGGGAAGTACCAGGCCCGCTGGTACCGCACGTTGAAGGGCGAGATGATCAATGGTGAGATGAAGTGGGTAGAGACGGCGATCACCAAAATGCAGTTGAAGTCGTTCGTCGCGCGGGTCACCCGGGAGAGCGACGGTCAGCACAACGTGTTCGGCGTGGTGATGCACGACGGTACACCCCTCCGGTCCGTCGAGGTGCAGGTGGACGACGGCCCGTGGCAGCCGGCGACGCTCGACCCGGCCACATTCAGTGAGAAGTACGGGTGGAAGTTCTTCAACTACACCTGGGACGGTGCCACCCCGGGGGAACACACCGTGACCTCACGGGCGACCGACGCCAACGGCAACGTACAGGCGACTGCCGCGGATCTGGAGGCCAAGCTGACCTTCCTCGAGCACAGCTTGCAGCTGGGGCGGACGCTCGTCATCGAGTAGGGACGCTAGCCATCCGGAAGGGCGAACAACCAAACGCTGTCTCCCCGATCGGACCTGGCCAACCGGTTACCTGCAGAATAAACCGCAACGTGTTGTTTGCCGTTGTGTTCGAATACCGTGGCCGGTGCGTTTACACCCGCGTCGGTCATGAACTCCCACAGCTTGGTCCCGTCACGCGCATCCAGCGCGGTCAGGCGGCCGTCGTTGCGGCCGGCAAACAGTAGGTCGCCTGCTGTTGCCACCAGGCCGCTGTAGCAGCGACTGCCCCAGCGCTGGCTCCACAACCTGCGATTGGTGCGTAGATCCATCGCGGAGACGATTCCGGTCGTGGGAATGGGCGCAAAACGCATGCTGCCCCCGCTGTAGGGGGTGCCGGGTTCCACTTGCTCCACTGCCCTGACGGAATACGCAGCTTGCCGCTCCCCGGCGCAGATGTACATCACCCCTTTCTCGGGGTCTACGGTGCTTGGAGGCCAATTCGCGTCGCCGCGACGTAGCAATACCGGCTCCTCCCAAAACGGCGTAAAGCCGTCGCCATTGTTGATGAGCTGATAACCCTCCGGCGCTACGTCCAATGTTTGAGAAACGAAGGGATCGCCAAGGGGATACGGTTGTGTGGCGGCGGTCGCCTGGCGCGGCTCCTGCGGAACCGGTCTCTCCTCTATACCGACCAGCGGTTCACCGTTCGTGCGATCGAGGATGTACAAGAACCCTGTCTTACCGGCCTGGGCCAAACCTTTGCGTGGCACGCCGTCGTAGTCCAGATCGAACAAGACCACCGGGTTGGGTGCGTCGTAGTCCCAGATGTCGTGATGAACTTCTTGAAAGTGCCAACGATATTCACCGGTGTAGACATCTAGCGCCACGATGGACACGGTGAACAAATTGTCCCCGGCGCGCACCGAACCGTTGTAGTCGGGGCCCGGGTTGCCGGTCGAGAAGTAGACCATGCCCAGCTCCGAATCGACCGCGGGCGTGTGCCAGACTGTGCCGCCGCCGGTTCGCCAGGCATCGTTGTCAGCGGGCCAGGTATCGTGGCCGAATTCGCCGGGGCCGGGCACGGTATAGAAAGTCCACAGCAAGCTACCGTCGTCCGCGTCGTACGCTCTTACTCTACCCCGGGCTGCATATTCAGCACCCGCGAAGCCGGTGATGACCATACCCTGGAAGTACAGAGGTGCGCTCGTGATGGTATAGCCTTCTTCCCACGCTTCGGCTTGAACGGACCAGACCTCCTCGCCGCTGTTCTTGTTCAGCGCTGTCAACACGCCATCGAGCCGTCCCACGAAGATCTTGTCTTCGCCAAAACCCACCCCGCGACTGGTCCATCCACAACAGATCGTCGAAATCTCGCTCGTGAGATCAGCCGAGTAGCGCCACAAGATTTCCCCGGTTTCGATGTCGAGGGCGAAAGCATCGTCGGCGCCGGTGATGATGTACATGACCCCATCATGGACGATGGGCTGCGCCTCCCCGGAGTACTTTGCGCCGACTCCGGACTCCTGGAGATGCGTACGCCAGACAGGAGCGAGTTGATCGACGTTTCCGGTGTTGATCTCTGTCAGTGCCGAGAAGTTGCGGTTGAAGAGATCCCCGCCGTTGGTCAGCCAGTTGGTCGTGGGTAGTTCTGACAGCGTTTGTTCATCCGGGCTGTTCTGTGGGAAATCCGCAGCCCGTGAGGCCGACGCTGAACTGAGGATGAGGATTCCCGCGAGAAGTGCCGGTCTGTGGTTATTCATGTTTTTCCAGGCTCTAGAGCTGGTGTGGATCCCAACTAACACGTGGCGACGAGCTTACCATTTCCCGACGGCCACAGGACACGGCGCCAGGGACTTCGATCTTCAATCCCCGCTCATTCGTTCGTGGAACTCCGTAGACATGCCGACAAGATGGGGGTGAGCGGGGGGATCCGCGAGGAACCCTGCTCACTTCACGGACGAGCCGAGGGGGGCGAACGCTTTCAGTACTGACGGGGATTATTTTTTGCCACCGGGTCTCAAGCCGAGACTGCCCGGTCGCACAAGCGACGACTCTTACAGGTGGCGTACCGCCACGAGCGGATTGCCTCGGGTGGCGCGGGGGGCGAAGCGCCTCATTGTGCTGCCACCACGAGATTGACGCCGGCCGACAACCGTTCCCACTTGGACGTTTCGGTCTTGAGCTGCTTCCTCCCCGCACCTGTCAGAGAGTAGAACTTGGCTCGGCGCTTCTGCTCTGATCTACCCCATTCCGACTTGATCCAACCCTGGTGCTCCAATCGATGCAGGGCCGGATAGAGCGATCCCTGCTGCACCTTGAGTAGATCACCAGACACCTGCTGGATTCGCTGGGCGATCGCCCAGCCGTGGTTGGGATCCCGGGCGATTGTCTGCAGGATCAGCAGGTCCAAGGTTCCTGGGAGCAGGTCGGATTGGTCGCTCATGATATTCCCCCCTCACGTCGTCCCCTAGATTATCTACAACATCTGAACGTAAATCGGTGTTGTAGATTGTCAAGGGGACTCGTGGGGTCCGGATCGGACGCACCCACTACCAGCGTAGGAGTGCGCCAGCCCAAGTGTAGCCTGCACCAAATGACGCCATGCAGACCAAATCACCGTCGTTGATACGGCCAGCCGCTCGGGCTTCTGCCAAGCACATGGGAATCGAGGCGGCCGAACAGTTGCCATAACGATCGATATTGTTGAAGGACTTCTCCATCGGTTGTCCCAGTCGTTTCATCACCATTTCGTTGATGCGAAGATTCGCCTGATGGAAGACAAACAAGTCGACATCATCCGGTGAGAGTTGCGCCTTGCCCAAGACGCTTCCCACGACTTCCGGCATTCGTCGGGCAGCATGCTTAAAGACGTGGCGGCCATCCATTCGCGGATAGATTGCCCCGTCCTCTACGTTCTTGGTCGTGACAAAGGGCCTTTGTCTCATACTCGGAAATTCCATCTTGAGCAGGTCTCGAAATTCGCCTTGAGTGTGCAATTCCACTTCAATGATGCCGCGTTCTGAATCGTCTGTTCCCTGAACAACGACGGCTCCGGCGCCATCACCGAACAGAACAGAGACATCGCGTCCCCTGGTGGCGTACTCGATCGCACTGCTGTGGACCTCTGCACCGACCAGGAGAATGTTGTTGTATTGCCCCGTGGCAACCATGGATTGCGCGACATTCAGCCCAAACAGAAAACCACTACACTGACAACGAAGATCAATGGCGGGAACGGTTTTCTCACCGAGCATGTCCTGCAAAAAAACGCCCGAGCCAGGGAAGAAATAGTCTGGTGACAGGGTTGAAAAAATTATCAAGTCGAGATCTTCTGAAGACAACTCGGCGTCGGCCAAGGCCAACTTGGCTGCTTCAAATGCCAAGTCAGATGGTCCCTGTCCCGGCTCGACCTGCCGCCGTTCTACCACGCCCGAACGCTGTCGAATCCACTCGTCCGTCGTGTCCATCATTTTTTCCAGATCAAAATTGGTCACGACTTTGGGCGGCACGTACATTCCGGTGCCAGTGATTCGAGAATTTCGTAGCTGAACCATCCCTTTTGTCCTCCCACCATCGCTTGGTATTCTTCCCACGTAGGTCCTGGAAAACAACGGACCCGATGGTAGGAATAGGCGTTCCAAAGGCCCTTGTCCAAGTTCGGCAGAAATGGGAAAGTCTCTCACTCGCTTCTGGGACGGGCACTTGATCCTGCGCCTGAGTGTATTCGGGTTTTGGATGGCGATCTCCGCGCATTGGCTCGCCTGCGGATGGCTCTTGCTGGGGAGGCGCCAGGTCCACAGTGAGCGGGCAGGGACCCTATCTCGACGCCCTGTACTGGTGCATTACGACTCTGACCACTGTTGGTTACGGGGACGTCACGCCGGAGACGCCCGCGCAGACCGTCTATGCTATGGTGGTCATGATCCTGGGGATCGGCGTCTACGGGTTCGTCATCGGAAACGTGGCGACTCTGCTCACCAGGATGGACTTGGCCAAGGCTCACCACGTCGCGACGCTCGAGCGCTTGTCGGGGTTTCTTCGATACCGTCGGATCCCACCCGCTCTTCAGCGCCACATCTTCGACTATCACAAGTACCTATGGGAGCGCCGCCTGGGCTACGACGAGAACTCCCTCCTGGCTGGGCTTCCCCCGACGTTGCGCCGGGAATTGTCCCTGGTGCTCCAAGGCGAATTCATCGAGAAAGTCTCGTTCCTCAAGGGCGCATCGCGGGAGCTGATCCAAGATCTCTGCTCCCAGCTGGAGCCGGTCGTATTCACCCCCGGGGACGTCATCGTGCGGGCGGGCGAGCAGGGACGGCACATCTACTTCATCAACAGCGGTTCCGTAGACGTACTTGGCGATGACGGGGAGACCTTGATCCGGACCCTAACCGATGGCGACTTCTTCGGCGAGGTCGCGCTCCTCCACAGACAGCCCCGCACTGCCACCGTCCGGGCGGTGGGGTACTGCGACCTCTACTCGTTGGACCGCGAGGCTTTTGCGCAAACCATCTCTGGGTATCCTGACTTCGCGGCACACATCGAGAGAGTTGCCAGGGAGCGCAACGTCCCGAGCGGCACCAGCGGCTCAGTTTCGTAAGAACCTAGCCGGAAAGATGCGAGTCTAAGGTTCAGTGACGCTAAGAGGCTCTTTCGATGTGTTCGGCAGCACTATCGCGGCAGCCACAAGCATTCCCGCCATGATGACCTCCGCGACAATCGAGGCGGTGGCGAACGGCGCGTCGTGGAAGGCGAACGCCATGGTTCGCATCGAGGCGGCGCCACCGAGAAGGAGCGCCGGGGCCAGCAACCACTCACGACGTAGTGTCCACACGCCCATCAGTACCATCACGAAACCAGCCAAGAAGAAGGACGCGAAATCCCCGATCTGCGTGCTTCGTCCGGCGCCTTCCAGCAGAGGCATGCCTAGCCCCTGCGCTGCGCCAGCTGGATCGGTAACCCACCCAACGCCGAGGAACAACATCATCAGGCCCGGCAGGGCGGCCACAATTCGAAAACCAGTCTTCATTCCGAACTCCCGCTAGTTAGAGGTCTTCCGCAGCCACGAAGACATTATCGTAGGCGCGAGGTAGCGGCGATACACCTCAATCGGACTGCAGTGACCCGGCAGGATCGGTCCTTGCCGCTCGTCTCGCCGGGACCAGAGTCGCGATCAGTGCCACTCCTCCTAACGTCGATACGCTCACGATCAGCGTGAGCGCATCCAAGCGCGTGACACCAAAGAGGAGGGAATCCAGGGCACGAGTCATGGCCGCGGCACTTCGATTTCCAACAAATGGGCCTGGTAGACTCGAACTGCCGACCTCACGCTTATCAGATATGAGCCGAGCACTCGTGGGCGCTGGTGGGCGCTGGAAACAGTGGGTTTCGGGCGATTCTGCGCTCGTGAGCGCTGGCCAGCGCTGGTGGGCGATGATACAGCCAGTGTTACAGCTCTAGATCGAGCCTACGATCACCACGCGGCTCAAAGCGATGCTAGCCCTGCTAGGCTCACTGGTTCATGCTCGGCTGAGTTTTGGAACAGGACGGGGTGGCGGTGGTCTGCCGGACACTACGTTTGAGATCCGGCGAGGGTAGAGCTATTGTCTCGGGGAGGGTGTGGTCGGGCCCTCGAGCACCGTGGCCTGGTTCGACCGACACCTCAAAGGCATGTAACAGCAGTGCCGTCCAAGAAAAAGGGAGACCGGTGATGAGTAGCCCGCGCAATGCGACCCTGACTATTCTCTTTCTACTCGTGGCCACACCAGCGTTCTCACAGGCCCCCGCTCCGGCGACTCCACCCGTCGCCACCGACGTCACCAACGCCGACATCCAGGCGTTCATCGACGCGCTCCCCAGAGACCGCATAAGCGACCGGCCTATCCGAACGGTCGAGGTGACGGGTGACTATCGCGTCGGAGTGTACGGAGTGTTCCGTCCCATGGCGGTCCCTGGGGGCGCCATCCTGCACCGGGCGAACACGACCGAGATTTATTACATGCGCAAGGGTGCGGGGACCTTGGTGACCGGAGGCCGACTCGTCGACGCAAACGAGGCGGGCACTCGGGGATCTACCATCGAGGGCGGCGTGGAGCGGCGGATCGTGCCAGGGGACGTCGTCGTCATCCCTGGACACACACCGCATTGGTGGAAAGAGCTCGAGACCGATATCGAGTACATGATCTTCCGTCCCGATCCCGACAACCGTTTACAACTTCGGTGAGAATCGAGCCTGGCACTCGCCTCTGATCCTCAGAGCCGCCCGCCGATGCGAAGCAGGACAGCGTCCAAAATGCCCCCACGCCGACCGAAAATGACGTGGCTGAGGCCGCTCTAACCCCTGCTCGCGGATCCGCATCCATGGGTACTCTTACAGGCAAGAAAAAAAAATAAGGACGAGGGTATATTGATACCTTGACCAACAGAGCTATGGTTTTGAATAGGGTTTTAGATAATGAAAAATAATTTCACCAGCAAGCGATCTCTCTCTTTCCTGACCTTAGTTTTATGTCTGATCGGCGGCTTAAGTTGTGCGCAGGATTTGCCCTGGGCGAGCAGCGCCGAAGAAGTCGGCATGTCTACAGAACAACTAAATCGCATTAACGATGTTATACAAGAACATATTGATGCAGGCACTATTCAGGGCGCTGTTACTGGCGTTGCTCGTCGCGGCAAAATAGTGCACCTCGAGACGCATGGGCTCATGAATGTTGCCGATGGCAAACCCATGCAGGAGGATGCTCTGTTCATAATGATGAGCTCTACCAAGCCAATTCTTGGTGTTGCTGCAATGATGTTGATAGAAGAGGGATTGATTCGTCCTAGCGATCCAGTCAGCAAGTGGATTCCAGAATTCGCGGAAATGCAGGTGGCTGTACTGCGTGAACCCGCGGATGAAGACATCAGCCCCCCTTACGTCAACCCGACCAATATCCCCGAACATCGTTTGGTGCCGGCCGAGCGCGAGATTACAGTGCATGACATTCTCACTCATACATCGGGGCTCGCCTCTAGCGGCTTAGGTAACGCTATCTCAGAGGATGCAGTTCTGTGGTTAGATACACGTGAGTCACTTGCCACCAACGTACCGAAGTACGGCGACATCGTTCTGGACTTTCAGCCAGGGGATCGTTGGCGGTACAGCTCTGCCACCGCACTGGATGTAATCGCACGAATTATTGAAATTGAATCTGGTCTATCTCTTGATGAGTTCGTGCAACGGCGCATATTCGAGCCCCTCGGCATGAACGACACGTGGTGGAACGTGCCGGAAGAATATCAGGATCGCGTTATCGATATCGTCGGCAGTGATACCGCTTCTCCTACCGAAGCAGCTATCTATGATACAAGTCATTCGACTTATTTCGGAGGCTCCTATGGACTTAAAAGCACAGCAGGTGATTATCTGCGCTTCGAGCAGATGCTGGTAAACGGTGGAGAACTCTTCGGCAATAGATTGCTAAATCCAGAAACCGTACGCTTGATGTCGAGTAATCAAGTGGGAGATCTATTTTCAAACATCCCGGGCATTAATGGCCAAGGCTTCGGTTATACCGTAGCAACTACTGAGGATCCAATTGCCAGCAAACAGGGTCGCTCAAAGGGAGCGTTTGGTTGGACTGGGGCTCTGGGTACGCGCTCTTGGAGTGACCCGGCGGAAGAACTCACTGCAGTAATCATGATTCAACAGTCAGTTTCAATAGTGCAGAGCGATTTTGAGCATGCAGTGTATCAGGCGATTATCGATTAGGCACTAAGTTTCGATGAGCATCGTTTTCGGCATTGTTGCGCTCATCAGCATCGGGGACAATTCGGTTCCCCGGGCAACATTTGCGCGTGGGCGGGTTCTGTGGATGCTCCCGGACCTACCGACCTAAGTCCATCGTGGATCGGTTAGGGCCCTCCGACAGGTCCTTCGCGCAACGTCGAGGGAGGGATTCCCCGAAACCAGCGAGTGTTTCGCGTGGCGTCCGGACGTTGCCGTCTAACGGATCTGCGATTCTGCTGCGCGGCTAATGTGGTGACCGCAAGCGTAGCGCGCGAGCCTGATGCCTACCGCGTCTGCAGCAATCGCTTGTTAGGAAGCACCCGGAGCCATGAGGGCCTATTACCTCCGCACGTACTTTCGCACTGTCCCCAGCCACTCCGCCCCGTAGATGTTGCCGTCTTCGTCCACAGCTATTC
>JAPYQK010000024.1:0-8970 GCA_029941275.1 Longimicrobiales bacterium
GCTACGGCTAGGAGCTCCAACAACGGAGATGGGGTCGTGCCACCCCAACCCTTCAACGCGTAAGGTCATGCCCCACATGGTGGTGGGCACATGGCGGTTGTGCGGTTGATCCTGCGTCTCTCCTCCTCGCCGTAGCCTTGCTACGACTCGTCGTCGTTCCTTGTCTGACCGCGCACAAGCGCCATGTGCCAGCGCTTCAAGCGCGGCCCACTGTACTTCTTCAACAGCCTTCACCCCCCGGGCTCGGACAGCCCCGCTTTCGGGGAACACAGCTGGATGACCCGGTCGTCCATCTCCGGCACGACGGCGTGGCGATCGATCTCCGCACAAGCGTCCAGATCCTCGGGAAGCCCGATCTCGATCAGGCGTTGACCGGTCGATGTCGCCGCGAGGAAGTGCCTGTTGAGGTGGAACGTCCGGGCCATTTCCACCGCGCCCACCGCGGCGTCATTCAGTTCTACTCCGGCCTCCGCTACGGTCCTGATCCGCTGCACCAGAGCACCGGCACAGACAGCATCGTCGAGAGAGAACAACCCGTCCGTCCCCGCGCAGACGATGACGAGGGAATCAGAATCCATCACCTCGGCGGCGACCGCGCCCAGATTCATGAACGAGCCCGCGAGGACCCTCACCGCCTCATCCACCAGAAAGAAGGCGCGCGTACCGTTCGTGGTACTCATGACCAAACGTTTTCCGGCCACGGCCTCCGCAGTGAACTCCCCAGGAGAATTTCCGAGATCGAAGCCCTCGATCTTGAGTCCACGTGACTCGCCGCATAGAAGTGTGTCTTCCCGCCCGAGGGAAGACGCCAACTTGATCGCCTCTTCGGTGGAGGGAGCCGGATAAACGCCTTGGGCGCCATTAACCAGCGCCTCCACCATCACGCTCGTTACACGGAGCACGTCGATCACCACGACCGTGCTCCCCGTAAGGTCTGGCAATGGTGCGGCCGGCTCGAAGTGTACGTCGATTTTCATCGGCCGTCTGCACGCTCCTCTAGAAAACGATCCACGAATCCGGTGTCCACACCACCGGCCATGAATTGCTCGTCGCGCGTGATCTCACCGAGGAACGGAATCGTAGTGCTGATTCCTTCGATCACGAAAGACTCGAGCGCGTGTCGCGCCCGAACGATGGTCTCCTCCCGATCCCTGCCGCTCACGATCAACTTGGCGAGCAACGAATCGTAGTATGGGGGCACATGATAGCCGCCGTACAGATGTGTATCGAGCCGGACCCCCGGACCACCCGGTGGATGGAACGTCGTGATCAGTCCCGGGCAGGGAGCGAAATTTCGTAGCGCATCCTCTGCATTCACGCGGAATTCGATCGCGTGCCCACGCACCTGAGGAATCTCGCTGGGAAAGGACAGAGGCTCACCCGCGGCCGCAAGAATCTGTTCCTTCACGAGATCGAGTCCTGTCGTGACCTCCGTGACAGGATGCTCGACCTGAATCCGCGTGTTCATCTCGATGAAATAGAACGATCCATCGTCATCGACGAGGAACTCGACGGTACCGGCACCTACGTAGTCGACCCCTTTCGCCGCCAGCACGGCAGCCTCACCCATCTGCTTCCGCATCTCATTCGTCAGCACGGGGGATGGAGCCTCTTCGATCAGCTTTTGATGCCGCCGCTGGATGGAGCAATCCCGCTCGCCGAGGTGGACCACCCTCCCCCGCTGGTCCCCAAAAACCTGAAACTCGACGTGTTTGGGCTTGACGATGCACTTCTCGAGGTAGACATCGGGATCGCCGAAGGCGGCCCCCGCTTCCGTTTGGGCCGCCTGGTACATACGGGCGAAACTCTCCGTGTCCTGAGCGACGCGCATCCCTTTTCCGCCCCCACCCGCCGAGGCTTTGATCATGACCGGATAGCCGATCTCAGCGGCGATCTTCTCGGCCTCGGCCAACTCAGATACCACACCGTCCGACCCTGGTACGGTAGGTACCCCGAGGTCCATCATGGTTTTCCGGGCAGTCGCCTTATCGCCCATGGCACGGATCTGATCGGGACTCGGACCCACGAAGACGATGTCCGAGCGTCGACAGATTTCACTGAAGTCGGCGTTTTCCGCCAAGAAGCCGTACCCCGGATGTATCGCCTCGGCCCCGGTCACCTCGGCCGCCGCGATGATTCGAGGAATGTTCAGGTAGCTCTCGCTCGCGGCGGCCGGCCCAATACACACGTCCTCGTCGGAAAACCGGACGTGAAGAGACTCACGGTCCGCTTCCGAGTATACGGCGACGGTCTTCACGCCGAGTTCCTGGCAAGCCCGGATGATTCGAAGGGCTATCTCACCTCGGTTGGCGATCAGCAGCTTCTTGAACACTCAGTCGGCCTCGGGGGGGTTCGAAGGATTCACGCTACGGTTGTTCCTCTACGGAAACGAACGCGTCGTGGATTCCGATGGGCCATCAACGCCATTCCCCAGGGTGGGCGTGAGCCGCTGTACTTCTTCAAGAACTTTCTACGATGGAGACACGCGGAACAGTACTTGGCCAAATTCAACGGGTTCGCCGTTGTCGACGCAAATCTCACGAACTACTCCCGAGACCTCACACTCCAGCTCGTTCATGAGCTTCATGGCCTGGATGACACAAAGTGTGTCACCAGGCGACACGCTGGCGCCCATCTCGGTGTACGACGGCGCATCTGGAGCGGGCGCGCGATAGAAGGTGCCCACCATTGGGGACGTGATATCCGTCAGCCCGGAATCCACCGAAGCCGGCCCAGGTGGCGGGGCGCTCCCACTCTGGGGGGCAGGGGGTGCTGCAGGAGTCAGGGACGGGACGGGCACGGGCGCCGAGCCCGCCGGAACGGCCGGGCCCGCTCCAGCATAGGCCGAGGGCGTCTTGGAGAGCAGAATACGCGTGCCGCCCCGTTCTATTTCGATCGTGTCCAACCCGCTCTCGTCGAGCGACTTGATAAGGCTCTGAACGAAGTCCAGATCCATCATGACGAAGCTCGGGTCAGGTATTTATCCTCCTTGCGGTCAACTTTGACCACTTCTCCTTCCTCGATAAAAAGCGGCACCTGGATCACCGCTCCGGTCTCGAGGGTCGCCGGCTTCGTGCCGCCCTGCGCCGTGTCACCTTTGAATCCCGGGTCTGTCCTACTGACGACCAACTCCACGAACTGCGGTAATTCGACACTGATGACCGTACCGTCGTGCACCAGACCCTCGCACTCCATGTTCTCCTTCAAGTACTTGAGTTGGTCTTCGCCGAGCAGGTCCCCGGAGATCGGGATCATGTCATACGTCTGCTGATCCATGAAGTGATAGAGCTGTCCGTCCGAATAGCTGTACGACACCGGCCGACGCTCCAGTCGGACATCAGTCACCTTCTCACCTGCGCGATACGTCTTGTCGACCACCGCACCCGAGAGAACGTTCTTCATCTTGGTCCGAACGAACGCCCCACCCTTACCCGGTTTCACGTGTTGGAAGTAGATGATGGTCCAAAGCTGCCCATCGATATCCAGCACCAGGCCGTTTCTAAAATCCGCGGTTGAAGCCATAAACCTGTCAGTCTACAAGGGGTGGAAGGCGCTACTCGCCAGCGATTCGGGCCACGAGCCCTCTCAGCGCTAGAAGATAGCCCTGCGATCCAAAACCTTGAACCACCCCTGCGGCCACGGGTGAAAGATAGGAATGATGCCGAAAGCCCTCTCGCGCCGCCGTGTTGGAAATGTGGACCTCGACGAACGGGAGGCCGACGCCCACGAGTCCATCGCGTAGAGCCACACTCGTGTGTGTGAGCCCTGCCGCATTGATCAAGAATCCGTCTACCCGCTGGCCGGCCTCTTCCAGGAAGTCGAGGATGGCTCCTTCGGAGTTGGACTGAAAGGCTTCAACTTCCACGCCCAATTCCGACGCCAAAGCATCCACGGCGCCGTTGATGTCAGCCAGCGTGTCGGTTCCGTAGACCTCGGTTTCGCGGCGCCCCAGCAGACCGAGGTTGGGGCCGTGGATGAGCGCGATGCGCACGATTCGTCTCCCTGGTTCTCGAAAAGTCGGTACTTACGGCTGGCTGAGCCAAGGAAGCGCGTCGCCGGCCGTCCCGTCCCCAGCATCCCCATCCGGCGCGAGCGATTCTATCGGAACCGTCCTGCGCTGGTCGGGGCCTGGCGCGGCGGCGAGCCCGACCGATTCCAACTCGTCGATCCGGCGGCGGAATGTTTTGTTACCGGGTTCGAAGTCAAGCATCTTCCGGTACGTCTCGATCGCCTGTTCTATGGCCCCTTGGCCCGCATACAGCTCGGCGAGTGTTTCCGTATAGATCTCCTCGCCGATCGGCGCGAGTCCGATCATACCACCGGTATCGGGTTCAGGAGTCACTACCGGCGCCGGCGGGGTGGCGGGTACCACGTCCCCGCCACCCTCTTCGGAAGTCCCTTCCGGCGCCGGCGAGGGGGCGGGGGCTGCCACCACGGCATCGGGCTCAGGGGTCACTTCTGGCGCCAGCGAGGGAGTCGGCACCACCGGGGCCGCGCTTTCGGGCACGGGGTCCGGCGCCAACGCGGCGATCGGAACCAGAGGACGGTTGATGGCATCGGGGGGAAGAGCTGGCGCCACGGCCGGTCCAGGATCGACCCCGGTCGGACCCGTCTCAGCCGGCGCTCGCGGCGCCAAGGTCTCGATCGCTACCAGGGGACGGGCACTCTCCGGCTTCTCGTCGGTCGACGGCGCTTGGATCTCGGCGGGCACACCCGGCGCCAAGTTCTCGATCGCTACCAAAGCACGGTCGTCGGACTGCTCGACCAGCTTCTTGGCGGCCATCTTGTCCCGATACGCTTGCGCACGCTGATCATCGATCAATTCAGCGATTTGGGCCCGCGCGAGTGTGTTCTCCGAGTCCAACTCCAGCACACGTTCAAATGCACGCGTGGCGTCCCCCGACTCGCGGCGAGCACGGTGCACGCACCCCGCCACGACGTGGGCGGATGCCAAGTCAGGATGCACGTCGAGGCCACTTCGAATGACGGCAAGCGCCTTATCGAGATCTCCTAGCCGTCGATGGGTATCCGCCAGGGACACGAATGCCCTTCCCTGCGGATCCAATTCCGACATGTAGATCCGTTCTAGGCTGTCGATCTGCTGATGCAGAGATTCGGACACACCGAACTCCCCGTACGCACAGGAAAAGGCAAGAGGCTCATTACAGGGCGTTAGCCGCGAAGAAGATACTGATTTCGTCGAAATCGTGTCAACGAGAGAGGTTGAAGCGGCCCCACAGGGGCCATTACGTTTCTTGGCCTTATAACGTAGTATCACATGAACGTGAATCAGTGGACTCGCCGAGGAGTTGCCGTCTCATGATGCGTCAAATGCGGAACAACACGAAGTGGATCATGCTGGTGACAGCTTTCGCCTTCGTGGGCCTCATGGTGTTCCAGTGGGGAATGGACATCACCGGGAGAAGCGGCCTCTCCATTGGGGAAATTGGCAGTGTAAACGGCACGCCAGTCATGTACGATTCGTTCAATCAGACCTACCGTTCGATTTTCGATCAGACTCAGGCCTCTCAGGAAGATCCGGTTACCAGCCAGCAAATCGCCGATATCGAAGACGCCGCGTGGGACGAAGTGGTGAACCAGGTGCTGATCAGACAGGAGCTGACGCGAAGAGGAATCGTGGTGACGAACGAGGAGTTGCTTAATGCAGCTCGCTTCAGTCCTCCGCCGGAATTCCAGGTCAATCCCGCCTTCCAGACGGACGGGGTATTCGACATTCAGAAGTACCAGACTTTCCTGGCCTCGCCGACGGTCGACGACCTCATGCTCCTCCAGCTCGAGGCGTACTACCGGGACGTGATCCCCCGTAGCAAGCTGCTGCGCCAGGTTTCGGCCGACCTCTACGTCACGGATGCCGCACTCTGGGACGAATACCGTGACCGTAACGAGCGCATCTCGGTTCGCTACCTCGCCCTCAATCCTGCTCAGCGAGTGGATGACGCCACGATTTCGGTGACGCCAGAGGAAATACGGGATTACTACGAAGACCACGAAGACGAGTTCGCGCTTCCTGCACAGGTCACAGTCCGGGCCGTCATCCTGGACAAAACTCCGACGCCTGAGGACACCCTGGCGATGGCGGATATCGCCGCGGAGCTGAGGCAAGAGATTCTCGACGGAAGTGAATTCGACGACATGCTCCTTCGGCCCGGCGTTGGAGTTGGTTCGGGTGAACTCGGTTGGTTCACGAGGGAGAGGTGGCCCGTGGAGTTCTCTGATGCGGCCTTCAGCACTCCCCCCGGGGAACTCACCGCGCCGATAAGGACCTCTTTCGGATACCACCTGATCGAAGTACAGGACCAGGCGGAAGACAGTGTTCAGGCCAGGCATATACTCGTTCCGTTTGCGCGCTCCGAGGAGTCCGAACTCGACCTCCTCACCATGGCCGACTCGCTGGAGGCATTGGGAGAGTCACGCCCGCTGTCGGACGCCGCGCTGGCGCTGAACCTTGCTGTGGAGACCACATATCTGAGCTCGGACTTCGCGTTCGTCGCCGGAGCAGGGCAAGTAGGAGAGGGGTCCGACTGGGCCTTTGAAGAGGCGTTGGTGGGCGATGTCAGTCCTGTGTACGAGACCAGACAAGCGTTCTACATGCTCGAACTCGTCGAAATTCGCGAGGAAGGAGCCATTTCACTGGCCGACGCCACCACCTCCATTGAACAGTCGGTGAGGGGCGAAAAGAAGGTGCAAGAAGCCAAGGGCGAGGGCGATGAGATCGTCGCTCAACTACGAGCGGGCGAAACCCTGGATGGCATCGCCGAAGCGAAGGGGTTGGAGGTCCAGACTGCCGGGCCCTACGCGCGGATGGATTTCGTTCCCGGCATCGGACGGTTGAACGCGGCGGTCGGCGCTGGGTTCGGGCTGAACATTGGGGAAGTGAGCGCTGCCGTGGAGGCCGACAACAACATCTTCATTATCGAGTTGGCCGAGTACTTTGGCGCGGACTCCACCGCTTTCGACGTCGACCGGCTGGTGCTACGCGATCAGCTTCTCGGAGCGGCCCAACAAACTCGACTTCAGGATTGGCTTCAGGGTCTGCGTGAAGTGGCCCGCATCATCGACCGGCGGGACGAAGTCCTGAACGTCGATCCCGCGGATGCCCAACAGCAGTTGCCGTTGGTGTTCTAGGCCGCGCCTTCTTCGGGCTCGGCCGCTTCTTCCTCCGACCCGCGCGCGTTCGATACTTCCGCGTCGTCGGCTTCGGTCTCGACCGTGCCCTCCGCTTCTTGCCGGACGCTCTCCTGCGTTGGGACACCTCCACCATGACTGGCTTCCGGGGCCGGGCTCGTCGTCAATCGCCTCGGTCCTCCATCCGACTGCCCTGGTGAGGGCGGGGGGGGAGTCACGACGTCACGCGTCGGCTCCTCCACGGCTTTGACCTCTTTTTCGATCTCCTTGATCGAGCCCTTGAACTCCCGAATCCCCTTGCCCAAGGACGAACCGATTTCAGGAAGTCGCTTCGCCCCAAAAAGAAGGAGGACCACAAGGAAGATCATGATCATCTCCCACATGCCGAGTCCGCCGAGTCCCATGACAAATCCTCCGTTCGATTTTCGTTCCTAGATCAAATCCAAGAACGAACAATAAAAGCCACCATCGCGATCCCCACCAATGTTAACACATTCAAGCTGAGGATCACGGGGCCGATCGTGAAGGCGAATACCGCGAGATCGATCGCCAGAGGGCCAATCGAACCATCTACCGTGAGCGTGAGGAAAGTCCTGGCAGCACTCTCCGGAAGAAAAACCACGGCGAGTTGGGTAAGCAAAGCGCCCAAAAGGAGTCCAAGGGCAAGCGTCCACAATCCACGCTTGATGTTACGCCGGTGCGTATCGACTAACATGCCCTAACTCGAGTCGCCTCCATCAGCGGTCACGACCGACCGTGTAGGCCACGGCGTCCCGCAGTGCCTCGACAGCGGGATCCGCGGGGAGTCTGGCCAGTTCCTCCCACGCCCGCCCCGCGTACAAGTCGGCCTGTTCTTTCGCGTACGCCAACCCGCCCCTCGCATCTACGATGTCGATCACACGCTCGATGTTTTTCTCGGAGGCCTCAACCAACGTGAAGAACTCACGAATCTCACCCGATTCCGCAGCAGAGACATTCCTCAAAGCCCCGACCAATGGAAGCGTCACTTTGCGCTCCCTGAGGTCGTGACCGGAGGGTTTTCCGGTGACCGCCTCCGATCCGGTATAGTCCAAGAGATCGTCGGCGATTTGGAAGACCATTCCCAGATTATGCCCAAACATCGCGAGCGGCTTTCGATACTCATCCACGCCGGCCAGCGCTCCCATTTCACAGGCGGCCGACATCAAGGAAGCCGTCTTCGAGGCGATGAGCCTATAATAATCGGCCTCGGTGAACTCGAGCGCATCGTAGGACGTGAGCTGCCGCATCTCACCGATACTCATCTCGTTCGCGGCGCTCGCGAGGACCGCGACCGCATCCAACCTCCCGAGCCTCGTGAGCTCCGTGACCGAACGACTGTACAGGTAATCCCCCATGATGATCGCGATCTGGTGGGTCCAGAGCGCATTTACCGTGGGAAGCCCTCGCCGTAGGACGCTGTGGTCGACCGCGTCATCATGAACGAGCGTGGCAAGGTGAACCAGTTCCACGACGGCTGCGAGGGTGACCGCATCCTCCGCTGGACCGTCTCCGACCCTGTTGCTGAGGAGGAGAAGCGTGGGCCGGAAGAGCTTACCTCGCATGAGGAGGAGATATTCGTTGATCTCCTCGATCAGGTCGAAATCCGACACGATGATTCGCTTCAGCTCACGCTGGACTTCCTCCAGCCGATCGGCGACGAGGACCTGTACCGACGACAGATTCGGCGGAGGGCCACTCAGAACAGAACTTTGAATCGCTTCCATTACCTAATTTATCGAATTTCGCAGTTGCATCGATCAGATCTCGCCGGGTCTAATTACGGAGGCCACGAAGGCGATCGGT
>JAPYQK010000024.1:9070-21114 GCA_029941275.1 Longimicrobiales bacterium
GTAGTAGTCCACGGCACGCTCATAGAACGCGAGGGCCTGGGCGTCACTCCCGATCTTGGTCGCTAAGTCTCCGGACCGATTGAACAGCGCGATATCGGGCGTATCGTCTTCCGATAGCTGGTCGATGGCCATGTTGTAGAGATCCAAGGCCTTCTCCCACGGCTCGTCCTGCTCGAAGCCCCGAGCCTGTTCTTTCAGAGTTTCAAGACTGCTCACAAATCGGCACTCACACTCGTGTCTGACTTAATCCCTCGCGCAGACACATGTTCGGACACGCGATGGGAGAGGAGACGGGACTTGCCCGGATGAACAAGCCTAAATCTGTCTGCAGCAGCCGGAAGCACAAGGGGATCCGGAATCATGCCGATGACCTCCGTCTCGACAACCTGCCCGCCCGACGCTTCAACCCGAGATTCAATCCCGTCGAACACGTCGTAGGGCGAGGTCAACTCCGGCCTTTCGAGGTTCATGGATATCTGGCGCCGGTCGGTCCGGGGAAGCGCCAAGGCCAACACTCGAAGATATTTGAATCCGCCCCCAGACTCCCGTAAACCTCGAGCAATCTCCTCGAGGGCATCGAGGGAGATGTCCTGGACAAAGACGTTCCACGCCAACAGCACGTGACGTACCCCCACACACGTGGCCCCCGCTGTCGGATGTGGCCTGTCAGGCCACTGCGGAGCGGGAAGGTCGGGCTCCCGTCCGGGGGGGAATCCCCCTACTAGGGCCTCGAATCCACCGCGCCGAACCGACGCGAGTGACCGATCAGGTCCTGACGAACCCCCCGTTGAGCCCTTCCCAGAGCGTGCCTCGCCGTACAGGTACACAGGAACACCTTCAGCAGCCAGTTTGTCCGCCACTCGGCCGGCGCTCCGGCTGGCAGCCTCCATGGTCAGATCGTTCAAGGGTACGAAAGGGAGCACGTCCAAAGCACCGATTCTGGGATGAACACCCTCGTGGGAGCGCATATCGATGCCTTCGATGGCGAACAAGGCCGCCGCTAGCGAGGCGGCCTCGACCTCGTCCGGGGCGCCGATGTAGGTGACTACGGATCGGTTGTGGTCACGATCGGCAGTCCAATCAAGCACCTCGACCCCGTGGGCGGCGATGACTTGCACCAACTCCTGAATCCACCCGACATCGCGCCCTTCACTGAAATTGGGCACTGCTTCGAGAACGGGCACCATACTCACATCATAAAGAGAGTCGAAAGCTGAACGCAACGCCCCCGGCGGTCGAAACCACCGGGGGCGGGAAAGCTCATGAGGATGTGGGACTCCTCAATGTCTATTTGACTGACCTTCTATTGGACCACCAGCTGCGGGTTGCCCCCCTGAAGCTGGTATGCCCAGTCGAAGATCATCAGTTCCGCACCGGTTTGGTCGGTACCGAGAAGCGTCACACGAACCGCACCGTAGTGGATCACCGCCCCACCATCCACGACGCGCCACATATAAGTGAACTCGGGCTCTACAGGGATGTCCACGGAGCTATACCCTGTTGTCGGGGCAACCGTCCAGTCCTCGCACAGAGCGTCAGCGGCGACGCCGCACTTGAGCTGAGTGGTGAAGACGCCGGTCGGAAAAACCGCCGCCGAAGGACCTGGGACGAGCCACCACCCGGATAGATCCGTCTCGAGTCGGAAGTGTCTATCGACGGCCCCGCCTGATACGATCGGATCCAATTCGTCAGACTCCGAGAAGCGAAATCCGGACAACGCGGGATCATCCATGAAGGAGTACACCAACTCTCCCGTGAAATCGGGTCGAGGCGTCCCCGAGTCATCGAAACTGTTCTCGCTCTCGTGGCCGTAGATATCGACCGAGGACACCGCGTAGGTGGACGTCACGCCGTTCTCCGCCAAGGCATCCAGAAAACCGGGCGAATCCGATTCTCCCAACAGCCGCTGGGTCGCGCCTTGGTCGGACAGCAGGTAGATCCGATATCCCGAAAAGTCGCTCGTTGAACGGGCATCGTCGGTCCACCTCAGGTAGTTCGTAGCATCCAGAGCGACCACGTCCAAATCCGTCGGGACGGGCGGTGGAGTGAATGATGGCACGTCCACCCGGACGGTCTCGTCCGAGTCCGTCTCCAGCCCATTGTCCGGGTCGACCGCAGATACGAAATAATCGTAGCTCACCAACTCGGTGATGTTCGTGTCCGTGTATTCGCAGGTTCCACCGGAGCAACTCGTCACCTCCGCGATCACGAAAAAGGAGGTGTCGCCGGCTCGTTTTGCGAAAATTCGGAAGCTCTCATCGTTCCAATCCGAGGCGAGATCCCAGTATACGGTCACGGCCCGATTGTAGTAGCCGGCGTCCACCGCGATGGGTGGCGCGGGACCGTCGACGGGAATCATGAGGAACTCGTCGTCGTCGCAAGCCCCCATCAAGACCGCCCCCGTCAATATGAGTGCACTTTTCCACATGATTCCCATTCCTCGCTGGTTTTGATTGGGACCCCAATGGGGTCCTCGACATCCTTACGAAGGTTACTCAGTGCACAAGCGATACCAAAGCCGGAAAGCGCATGAAATAAGGCTTTCCGGCAGTGTGCACGGAAATATTGTACTCTATAGAGGACAAATAAGTCCGTCGCGGAGACAGCAGAGTGGTGGTCAGGACCCACCGAAGCCTCACGGGAGGCGAGACCGAAAAAAGTAGCGGGCCGGGAGGGTAAGTCCCCCGACCCGCTGTGCTTCTTCAACAGCCCTTTCTAGAACCGGTTGCGCAAATCCGTGCTGCGCTGATCGTAGTCGAACTTCAAGTCGCGGTTGTCGGTGAGGGACACCTGGAAGCGGAAGGACCAGTTCCCAGTCGGGGTCTGGAGGAAGTCGAAATTCGCCTGCCATCGATGTAAGTCCCTCGTCAGTCGAATGGTGTGATCCGTGAAGGAGCGTTGTTCAATGTCGTACGAGGTGCGCCAGACGAGGTCCCAATTCTGGGAGGGGCTCAGCCGGATGCCCATCTGGAGCAGCTGGCTCGCCGGCAGGTCCACATCACGGCTTCGGCGCAACGAATAGGATACGTTCGCGTTCCAGGCACCGCCGCTCCTCGGCCGGGCGTTGCGCTGCGGCCCCGGGCCTACCACATCGTCAGAACCCGCACCGGGGACGATGGACGATTCGTCCGTGGCGCTCATGTTGCCAACGTTGTCGAGGAGCGGGTCGATTTCATCCGTCTCCGCCAGCACCGCTGCTGAATCCGCCCCGAGGGGATCGTCAGCTTGGGATTCTCCGCCCCGGAAGAGACCCCCGAGCGCCTGAATGACACCGGAGTTGGAACTCACCGCGAAGGAGAAATTCAACTGGGAAAGGGTCGGAGCGAAGACCCGACTCTGCTCTCCGCTTGCATCCAGATTGTCGTCGAACAGGTCGTGTTCGACGGACAGCTGAAGACCGCGGAGAAAGTCCGAACTGATCTGGTTCCTCAAGCGAGTTGTCGTGAACCCTCTCAACGGCTCGTCTTCCTTGCGAGCACGAACGAAGTCGTATGTGACAACACTGGTATTGAGTGACAACAGATTGACCACTCTCGAGGGTGGGAGCCGGGTTGGGGCGTCCGGGTCGAATCGGTCATCCGCCTCGATCTCCAGCGGGGCCTCTTCCAGGGCGAGCAGCGAATCGGCCCTCGCGTCTAGAATCGAGTCAGGTGCAAAGAGATCTTCATCCAGATCCAGTCCGAAGTCCTCGATGTCATCGAGTGCGTCGTCTTCGCCGGCCGCTCGCTTTGCCTCGAAGGTCTGGTTGAAGCCGAACGTCACGACGTTACGGGCAAAGGCATTGGCCGGCCCGAACACGGTCTCCTGGAGGTCGCTCGCCTCGATCTTAGGCGCGTAACTGTAGGAGATCGACGGCGAAATCTTATGGCGGATCGCCTCGAACCCGGCTATCCCACCAAAGTACCCGTAGATGTCGCTCTTCAAGCGGGCACCAAAAGAAAGACGCCGAGGTCCGAACACGAAGCTCGATGCCTCGGGAATCTTGTCGGAACGTTTGGCAGCCCCCGACATTTGCAGGCTGGGTGTAAAAGTCGTCGTGCCGATAAGACGTTGCTGGTAGTTCAGAGAAGTGTTCCAAGTGAGGTCGGCCACCGACTGATCCACGTAGCCGGTGGGTGGGGCTCCCAGCGTATCACTGGGGAACGCTATCTCCGCCGGAATCTCGAGGTTGGAGACTTCCGAGACGTTCACGGACTGGGACCATGACAGTCCGCCCAAGTTGATGCCGCTGCTGACACCGGACGTCGTTCGGACCTCATCAGCCAAATTCAGGGTGAAGATGCTGTCGGGCTGTGAAGTCCGCTGGACTGTACTACGCCGGTACCTCCCGCTTCCGGACCAGGTCATGTTGTTGTAGAACCTCGAGCGGTTGGGCGGGGCCCTGAACAAGGTGATCGTCTTCAAGGACAGGCTGGCGGTCGGAAGGGTCATCTCCACACGGTCGTCACTCAGAAACTGACGACGGTCCGCACTGAGTGTGAGGTTGCCCCAATCGAACCGCCGGTTGAAGCCGCCCTCCGAGTTGATGGACTGTGTGACCTCTCTCGGGTCGAACGAATTTTCCCTCACGAAGCTGGAACTAGAGGCATACCGCGCCGACACACGGACGGACGTGCGTTCGTCCACGGTCCAGTTATGTCGGGTGTCGAAGGAAAGAGCACGGTTCCCGGTGGATCTCCAAAAGCGTCTGACATTCGCAGATCCGTTGAGGAATTTTTGGTTCACTCGATATCGGAAAGCGCCCGTGGCGGATACGAAGTTGTCGCTCCACCAGTCGCCGGAGATGGTGGCGTCCGCATAGTCGTTGATGGCCCAGAAAAACCCCACGTTGGACACACGCCGGCTATGCCCCCGAGAGGTACGTACGATGTCGTTGACGCCGAAACGCGGCATGAGCACGCCGCTGTGCCGTCCGGACTCGGTGCTCTGGAAGATGAACGGCAGCCACATTACCGGCACATCAGCGAAGTTGAGTGAAACGTTCCGAGCGACGAACCAGCTTCCACCAATGGCCTTGAATTCTCTGGCGGCAAAGTGGTAGTGCGGCTCGGTCTCCTCACACGAAGTGAAGTTGATTTCGTGGCCAAAAACCGTATCGGGAAGGATGGCCGGGAGGTCGCCATCCATGATCCAGTTCGCGCCCTGGGACATGGTCGTGTGCGCATCGAACGCCGTCCCACGGTCGGCGTAGCGATCGTAAATAATGCTCGTGCTCCGCACGGGCTCCTGGCCCGGTCGTTCAGTGATCGTCTCGCCCGCCGTCCAAATGAGGGAATCGGCCATGTTGATCGTGTCGGCCGCCGTGATCCTTCTCCCCTCTTGGGTGACCTCGGCGGGACTGCTCTCGACGCCGAGCAACGTCATACGCTGGCTCAGCGCGTTGAACCGGGCTTCCCCACCCGAATACTGAGTCACCGAGTAGCCGGGTAATTCCAGCAGGGCGGCCATGAAGGAGTCGGCAGCCTGCGGCTGGACCCTGCTTGCCGGGCCCGCCCGTCCCAGCGCCGCCACGGAATCCAACACAAAGAGCGTGGAGTCTACGCCCGGTGGCCTCGAGAGGCTGTTCAACCGCTCGAGCACCCTAATTCGCGCCGAGTCGACCTCCTCCTCTCCTCCTGAAACCTCGACCTGGGCCAACACAGGCACAGCCCATCCCGACGCCATGAGGGCGAGACTCAGCGCGAATCCCCAGCTGGCGAGGCGTCCCTCGGGCCTCACTCCGCCTCGACGGATCCCTCCGGCGGATCACCACCGATGTCGCGCGACTGGCGCCGTCTCGTGATCACGACCGAAAGGAGAATGCTGAATTCGTACAAGAGAACCAGCGGCAGCATCATCATGGCGGTCACGGTTACCACGTCACCCGGGCTCAGGAGGCTGGCCAGTACGGTAATGATGACGATCGCGTGACGCCTTTTTTCCCGAAGGAACTTGGGCGTCACGAGCCCCAGCGCCGACAGGATCATGATGACCACCGGCAACTCGAACAGGATGCCGAAAGCCAACAGCAGCTTCGTGACGAATCCAAGGTAGGGACCCGCCTGAAGCATTTGGTCGAAGTACCCCTCGCCGAAGAACAACAGGAACTGGAGTGTTACGGGCAGCGCAAAGGCATAGGACATCCACACGCCGGCCGAGAACAGGACCACGCCCATATAGAGGGCAGGAATGATGGCCCGCTTCTCGTGTTTTTCGAGCGCGGGAGACAGGAACGACCAGATCTGGTAGATGATGATCGGGGAGACCAGAACGAGCCCCCCCAGGATTCCCACTCTCAGGATGAGGAAAAACGGCTCCGTGGGAGAGAGAAAAATCAGTCTCTCTTCCTCTCCCATCACCTGATAGAACGGGTTGATGAGAATGTCGAGCACACCAAATCTCAGGACCAGAATGAACCCGATAACACTGCCGACAATGACGGCGAGAAGACTCCACAGAATCCGCCAGCGAAGTTCTTCCAAGTGGTCGAGGAATGGCATCTCGCCACGGTAGCTTCGAGTCAATATCGACATGGTGGGTGGGCGGACCGCTCTCGAAGGCTGTTGAAGGCGTACAATAGCCTTCTAAAGTGGGAGTTCCTCTTGGTTCATGGCCGAGCCCTGACGCCGCTCTTCCGCGTTCAGGTCGTGTACCATGTCTTGGAACTCACCGATGTCTTGGAAGTTCCGGTAGACCGAGGCAAAACGGACGTAGGCGACCCGATCCAGCGGGGCCAAATGCTGCATGACCGCTTCACCGATCTGGGAGCTGGTCACCTCGAAACCGGCGGTCCTCGCAAGGTTCTCCTCGACGGCTTCCACTACAGCCTCGATGTCTCCCTCCGTGACCGGCCGTTTCGCGCATGCCAGCGTGATGCTTCGAAGTAGCTTGGACCGTTCGAAGTCCTCTCCGCTCCCGTCCCGTTTGGCGATACGCAAGGGCCGCTCTTCGACGTGTTCGTAGGTGGTGAATCGGACCTCACAGACCGCACACTCCCTCCGGCGCCGAACCGCGCGACCGCCGCGGCTATCACGGGTGTCGACGACGCGGTTCTCGGTGGCATCACACTCTGGGCAGCGCATCAGGCACCGTGCCGGAGATCAGCGGATCTCCTGCAGTAGCTCCTCGGCAAGCTCGAAGAGGTCACTAGCAGGATAGGTGTTGGTCAGACGTTCGAGATGGACTACTGCCTCGTCGTCATCCCCCTGATCTACGTAGATGCGGGCGATCCGGTACAGTGCCGCCGGAACCTCGTCCGCCGTAGGATACAACTCTGGGATCCGGAGGAATTCCTCGAGCGCCTGATCGGCGCGGTCCTCCTCCAGCAAAGCGGAGGCGAGGTTGTACTGGGCGCGCGGCGCCTCATCGGGACAGTCGGCGTTCAGCAGCATCCCGAAGGCCACCCGGGCAGTACCGAACGAGCCACGGTTCAACTGTGTCACCGCCGCATCCCACAACTCCTCGCAGGGGTCCCCGCCTCCCCGGCCGATGAGAGCACGAAGAGAATCGGGGTCGGCGCGCTGGTTGGAGGTCGTCACCCGCGCCCCTTGTGCCCTGCTCTGCTCCGTGAGTGCGACCAGGGAACGCTGAATCTGCCCGGTCAAAGCCGTCAGCTGCGACAGTTGGTCTTGGATGTCCCTCAGCTGACGGGCGGTCCCGCCACGTGTGTCCACGGCCACCCCAGACTGTTCCTCCAGGGCTTGCGTAAGGGCCTCGATGTCGGCCTGGAACTGGGCGGCCAACGCTTGCAGTTGACGTTCCTGTCGAGCCGACTGTGCAGCTACCTCATTTTGGAGACGCAGCACGTCCCCCTTCATAGCGCATCCGGAAATCAGCAACAGAGCCATGGCAACGAAAAAGACCCCTCCCCCACGCACCCGGTCGCGATAATTCACGACCGTAGCACCCGAGGGAGGGGTCAACTTCATGCCCAACCCGACGTGTCCGTCGGTGAAGCCGACGTTGCCGTCGTTGTTAATCGTCCTCGCTGGCCGAGATCGTACCGCCCGTGATCACGAAAGCGACCCGACGGTTCTGAGCCCAGGCCACCTCGTCGCTCCGGTTGACCGCTGGCCGCTCCTCACCGAACGAGGTCGTCGTAAAGCGACTCCCCGAAATCCCGAAGCCGGAGAGGAAGTCCCGCACAGCCTCGGCGCGTCTACTTCCCAACGCGAGGTTGTACTCCGTCGATCCGCGCTCGTCGGCATGACCCTCGAGCCGTAGCCGTAACGACGAGTTGTTCTGCAGGATCGGCAGCTTCTGACGGAGAATCCGCTCCGCGGCAGACGTAATGACCGATTCATCGTAGTCGAACAGGACCACGGCTTCGATCGTCGCCCGTGCCTGATCAGCCTCCCGGTTCAGACGATCTTGCTCACGGCGCGCTGCCTCACGCTCAGCTGCGGCGCGTGCGGCTTCAGCGGCCCTGGCTGCTGCAATCGAGTCATTGCGCGCGTCGATCTCGGCTTGAGTCGGCCCGGTGGGCACAACCGTGGGCGGCGGGTCTCCGCCTCCACATGCGCTGAGGAGGAGCGTGAGAGCGACTACCGGCAGATATTGTTTGATCCTCATCCTCAGTCCTATCGGAGAGTGGTCGTCTCAGGAGGCTTACCGACTCGGCGAGCCTGCTGGTGAAAAGAGCGGTCCAAATACCCAGATGGCCCGCAAGCGCATGGAACGTAACATAAAGCATATACGCCGATAAGCCCCGTGACGCAATGACGCGTTAACAGTGATCATCGGAGTCCCGCCCATCCCAGAGACGGGGACCAATCGGGTACCCGGACGTCGATCCCCCGCCTGAGCATCCGATACGTGCCGGTAGCCGTATCGACCACCATCAAACCAGTACCCCAGTCCCTGTCCCCAACGAACACGAGATGGCGTCCGTCAGGAGCCCAACTCGGCTCCTCATTGTTCCCCTCCCAAGTGAGCTGTCGTAAACGACGCCCTTGGTCGGCGACATCCGCGACCAAGATGTTGAAGCGCCCTCTCTGGCCGTCGGTCAAGCGTCCGTGGAAAGCCACGTGGTCACCGACGGGCGCCCAATCAGGAGACGTGTAGTACCCCCCTTGTCCGAACAGATAAGGCGATACGAGATCGGCCTCGCCGCCAGTAGACGACATGACGTAGATCTGCGGGTATTGGGTGCCCAGGCGGTTGGAATTGAACGCGAGCCTGCGGCCGTCCGGCGAGTACGTGGGCGAAATGTCGTCCCAGCGTCCCCCGCTCAAGTGGGTGAGACAGCACCCACGCTCCATGTCGTAGGAGAAGATCCCGCTTCGGTTTCCACCCGTGATCGAAAACGTCACGTCACGGCCGTTGGGGCTATAGATCGGCGTATTGTGGTCGCCGTCCCGCCCGGCGTCGAGCATCTTGTCCCCGGAAGTCTCGAGATCCAGCTCGAAGATTCGGGGCAGCCCCGTCGTCTTACGGGACGAGAATGCGATCCGTTTTCCGTCCGGCGACCAGGACGGAGACATCGTGAGGTCATCGTAGTTCGTGAGCCGCCTGAAGTTCTCTCCATCGGAGTCGATCAAGTACAGGTCCTGATTACCTTGTGTCGTTCTCAGCGAGAAGGCGATCCGGCTCGCGGCCATGCCGGGCTCGTTATAGATCCACTCGATCACCGCGTCCGATGCGATGTGTACCGCCAGTCGGAAGTCCTCGTCGTCAGGACTCGGGACCTGAAAGCGGCCCTGTTCGTGGACTTCGCCGTAGACCACATCGTGGAGTTCGAGGACCAGGACGAACCCTGGGTCCGCCCGCTCCAACGAGCCGGACACCAACCAAACGGCTCCAAGTTGATCCCAGAGCTGGTAGTCCACCCCATCGCCAACCAGAGAGCCCGGAAGGGCATCCATTACCTCAAACCGGTCGCTGTAACGCAAGTCCCTGGCAATGATCGCCTCGACTTGGGAGGCAACCGACTCACCCCCCAGACTTCCCAGGAAGGGCTGCACGGCCAAGGCGGGCTGGAACTCCGACTCGTATAGCAGCCCCAACGTCACACCTGGGATAGAGTCCACCTGTGCGATAAGGGGACTCGTCACGAGAAGCGGCACTATCGCTCCGAAAACGAACCCCCTCATCATGCGCATGCCGTCTCTCGAGAACCTAAGCATTCTATTCCCTCTCAATTGATCCGTTCGATCCATGCGTTTTCTCATTGCTCGACATCCGGGGTTTGCCTGGACTGGGGGTCGAAGGTGAAGACGACCGGGAAACGATCATACGGAAGCTCCTCCGGAAGCGGACCAAAACCAGCCGGTCTTCCGGCACACTCCGCCGCTCCAATCGCTGCGATGTCAAAACCAATGCTCCCTGACGACTCCCGGATATCGGGGTCGGACGTGGAACCATCCCGATTGATCACGAAATAAATCGCAGCACGGAGGTCCTCGTCGGTGACGGGGGGACGGAAACACCGCTCCATCTGACGAATGATGTTGTTGTAGTAGACCGGATAGTCCCTTCGAATACCTGCCATCCGAACGTTGAGATCCTCTCCAGGTGTCTCGACGTTCGGATCCGGATCCTGGCTGGCCGGCGGTTCCGCGTCGTCAACCAGCTCTACGTCCGGTGTGGAGACGTTCTCTTCGGGATCCGGTCGCACTTCAGGCGGTGGTGGAATCTCCGCGACGGGGGCATCCGCCCCGACGACCGTAGGCGGCGGCTCCTCCGGCAGTTCGGGGACCGGGTCGAAGGGTGTTTCGATTACCAGCTCTTCGGTAGACACGGTCACGATTTCGCCAAGCTCTGCCGCGGGAGGGGAGATCAACTCGATCTCGAACGTGATGTACTCCGGTAAGTCGCTCGGTGTTGCCGTCACCCACAACGTCAAAAGAATCGCCATGGTGTGAATGATGGCCGAGCCCAGTACGGGGCCCTTTCCGAGCGACTGTTTCCGCCGGCGTCTACGAGTCGTTTCGGAGTCGCTCATACCGTGTCTACCTCCCGGGCCTCTGCTCGGCGACCACCTTAACGGGAAATCCGTTCGCCTGAATAATACCCACCACGTCGATGCCCACACCCCACGTCGCCAGCGAGTCGGCCTTGAGCACCACGTCGTCCACCAATCCGCCGGCGACTATCTGTGCGAAAGCCTCCGGGAAGTCCGCCGGGTCCACGGGGGTCTCCCCCAAATAGATCTGACTATCACGATCGATCGTGATAATCAAAGAGTTCGACTCGGCCGTGAGTGCCGAGACCTCGGTCTGTGGCACCGCAACCTCGATTCCCCCTTGGAGGATCGGAGCTGTGATGATGAAAATGATGAGCAGCGTAAAGGCCACGTCCACCATGCTGGTCACGTTGATTTCCGCTACCGGCTGCAGTTCTCGGCCTCCTCGACGCTTCCCAATCATAGGACGTCGGACCCCACCCCTTGCCGCACACCAGTGGAATCGATCACACGCGCCCCTCACGGGCCAACGTGCCGATGAATTCGCTCGAGAAGCCCTCGAGTTCGCCGCTGACCACGTTCAGCTTGGCGAGAAAATGATTGTAGGCAACGATCGCGGGGATCGCCACGAAGAGGCCAGCAACGGTGGTTATGAGTGCCGCCGCTACTCCGGGAGCCACGGCGCTGATATTGCTGGAGCCCGCCGACGCGATTCCCAGAAACGTATCGGTGATACCCAAAACCGTCCCCATGAGACCCATGAGCGGAGAAACCGAGCCCAGGACCGCCAACCAGATGAGGCCCTCTGCGAGTTCGTCACGCTCCTCGGCCTCTTCCTTTTCGAGAACGAGCTTGAGCGCCTGCAACTGGGTCAGCGAGAGTCCCTGGCTCGGAGGGGCTCCTTCACGGAGTGCACCGGGCCGCAGTTCGCTGAAAAAATTCAGACCTTGGCGGAACACTCGCCCGTACGGAGACTCTGGGAGGGTCATTACCGTCTTGTACGCGTCCGTCAGCCCGGTCGCTTGCTCCATCTTCTCGAGAAACCGGTTCCCTTGACGTCGAACAGCTCTGAACTGCTTCGCCTTCCAAAAAATGAGGACCCACGAACTCACCGAAGCTACCGCGAGAATCACCAGGATCACCCTGGTCGGCAGTGTAGCTC
>JAPYQK010000025.1:0-5176 GCA_029941275.1 Longimicrobiales bacterium
CCACCAAGGCGCGAGGGTAATGCCGTGTTCCCGAATCGAGAAATACACCGTCGCCCGGGTGCGGGCGTCGACAACGGAGCGGCGAGAAGCCAAGTGGACACTATCCAGTGCAAGCGTTGTGGGCCCGACAAGCCAAGGCTGGCGAAGGCTCCGTTCCGAACCGACCTCGGAACGAGGATTCAAGATCAGATCTGCGCCGGGTGCTGGGCCGAATGGCTCCAGCACCAGACCCTCTTGATCAACCATTACGGGCTCGACCCACGCGACGCCAAAGCCCGCGAATTCCTCTACGGCCAGATCGAGACCGTGTTGCTCGGCGGCGGTGACGGGAAAGAGATCGACACTTCGCAGCAGGGCGATATCGCGTGGTAGGCTAGCGGTCCGACGATGTGGCAGACTAGCGGTCCGACAATAACGAAGCTCGGCACGTGTCGTCCCACTCCAGATGCACCAGCATGCCGCCCCCCCAAGACGCCTGAAGCTGGACCGCACCGGGGCATCGCGCCTCGAGTTCGTCCATGGCCTCCAGATGAACCACTCCGGCGTTCTCCAGCACGACGTATTCGATGCCAGCCGCGGACCAGACCTCGAATTGCTCCACCGGTGTTCCCCAGATCGGGTCGTCCCCGGCAGGTCGAAACCGGGCGCTCGGCGCGACGCGGCGGCCGGTGTGAAGGGCGAGTCCCGACCAAAGCTCCGGTGCCCCCACGACACCGTCCGGCGGAGCCCGCTCACCCACAGCCTGCACCGCCCGGGCGAGCATGACCTCCCGTATGCGTAGCGGCTCCAAGTGACGCTCAGCACTGAGCGCCATGACACTTGCTGAGACCAGCCAGACCATCCAAATCAGGCCAATCGTGCCAAGAGCGAACGCACCGGGGGTACCATCGTCACGAACCCCACGAGCGACCCGCTCCGCCTCGGGCCTGAAGCCGGCCACGAGGATCATCCCCAGGATGGGGATGAGAGGCATCACGAGCCTGATTTCCTTGTAGGGCCACAGCCAGAGCATGCCCGTCAACAGCGCGCCCGTGAAGATCGGCGTCCACGACTCGATGGAGAGTCGGCGTACCCCTAGGGCGATCATCCCTGCGGCCAGGGCCGCCACTGCCACAGTCACCCACCCACCCACGCCCGGAAAAAGAAGCCCGACGACGCGATTCAGCAGGGAGAGCCCGCTCCCATAAATCGTGCTGAGAACGCTTCCACCATCCTGGCCCGCTTGGCTTGCGAGCCAACCGGTGTAGGGACCCAGGGTATCTCGAAGGGGAACAGGAATTCCCTCCGCCGCCCGGCCCGACCAAAACATCCAAGGCGCGATGATCAGCGCGCAGCCGCCGGCACTTCGCAGAGCCCAGGCCGTTTGGCCCCGCATGAGCAAAGCCAAAGGCACGGCGATCCCGATGGCGAGCCCCATGCTTCGGGTGTGGTACACAACAGCGAAGGCGGCCAGGAATCCACCAAAACGGCGCCATGTAGGCCGGGCCTCCAGGCGGGATCCGGTCCAGAGGGCGGCAACAAGTGCAACGAGGAACAGCGGCTCGGACAACGGCACCATGGCCAGTCGCCACACGTCGGGGAGCAACCAGAGCAGGACGCCCGCGGCAACGGAACTCCGCCACGAGAAGGTCAGCGATCGGAGATAAGCCACGAACAGCCCGCCACTCACCGCCACGAATAACAAGTTGAACAACGATGCGAGTGAGCCCTGCCCCACCGCCTCGGGCGCGACCCTCCACAGCAAGGCGAGGAAGACGGGATACAACGGTGGGAATTTCGCCCCGGGGGGTGACCCTGCCACCCCCGAGTAGCGGAGACCCTCCCCTGCGGCGAGGGATTTCCCCAGCAGCAGGTAGGCACCGTCGTCGTGCCACACACCCGGCGGGATGGCTGCCCAGACGAGGAGCCCGACAACGCCGAGGCCCACCGCGACCGTCAGAGGGACGAGAACGGCCGGGGACCAGGAAACCTCTCTTATCCGCCCCGCATCCGGAGCCTTGCCGGGCTCGTCAGGGATGGGGGGGGACACTCATCTGAACTGGAGATCAGCCCCGTAACACGACCTCGATGTCCACGAGCGCCTCCTCAAGCGTCTCCCGCTCGATCGTGAGAGGCGGCGCAAACCGGATGACCTGGTGATGGGTCTCCTTGGCCAGCATGCCTTTGGCCTGAAGGGCTTCGCAGAACGGACGGGCGGTGCCCGACGACTCCTTGATGACAACCCCGATCATGAGGCCACGTCCCCGGACTTCCTCCACGTGAGGAGAGTCGATCTGGCGGAGGCGCTCGGTGAACCACGTACCGAGCTCATCGGAGCGTTCCGAAAGTTTCTCATCGAGGATGACCGCAAGCGACGCACGGCCGATCGCCGCCCCGAGAGGATTCCCTCCGAAGGTGGAGCCGTGGTCCCCCGGTTGGAACACGTCCATGATCTCCGAATCGGCGATGGCCGCCGAGACCGGGTAGACGCCGCCACCCAGCGCCTTGCCGACAATGAGCACGTCCGGACGGACGTCCTCCCACTCGCAGCAAAAGAGGCGGCCGGTTCTGCCGAGCCCCGTCTGAATCTCGTCTCCCATGAACGCGATCCGCCGTTCCTTACAGATCTCGGCGGTCCGACGCAGGTATCCGTCGGCCGGCACGACCACCCCGCCCTCGCCCTGGAGAGGCTCGACCAGGAATCCGACCGTGTTCTCGGTGACCGCCGCCTCGAAGGCATCGGCATCACCGTACGGAACCAAGACGAAGCCTGGTGTGAACGGTCCGAAGCCCTCGCGGTACTGGTCCTCGGAGGAGAAGCCGACGATGGTCGTTGTCCGCCCGTGAAAGTTGTTCTCACAAACGATGATCTCCGCCTTGCCTTCAGGCACACCCTTCACCTGATAGCCCCATTTCCGGACGGCCTTGATGGCGGTCTCCACGGCTTCCGCACCCGTGTTCATGGGAAGCGCCTTCTCGTACCCGGTAGCCTCACACAACTCACGTACGAAAAGACCCATCTGATCGTTGTGAAAGGCCCGCGACGTCAACGTCAACTTGGCCATCTGCTCTTCCGCCGCCCGCACTATGGCGGGGTGGCGGTGTCCCTGGTTCAGAGCGGAGTAGGCGGACAGCATGTCAAGGTACCGGTTTCCGTCGACATCCCAAACCCAACACCCTTCTCCACGCTCCAACACGACTGGGAGAGGTTTGTAGTTGCGGGCGCTGAACTGGTCGGCCTCAGTGAGAAACAGGTCGGTCTTCGATGCGCTGGCCTGGGTCATGGCACTGCTCGTTTTTATGGACGTGGCTACCGAAAGGCTTCTAGCAGCCTTCCGAGAGGAGGGCGAAAATAACACGTTCGTGTATGATCCGCGCTACCGATTCCGGTACACGACCTCCGCCACCACGTCCCCAACCATGGAGAGCGTCTGGGCACTCGTATTCTCCACCACGTCGCGGGGAGTGTGCCAGAAGCCATTACTCGGCCCGTAGTCGAAGTCGATGATGTCGGCCACAGGGATGCCCGCGTCGATGAATTGCACGTGATCGTCGACTACCCGCACGAACGCGTCCATCGGAAAGAAGCGGCGATACCCCAGCTCCGCCGCGATCCCCCAGACACGCTGTACTACTTGACTCGCGCCTTCCATCGAGTAGGACTCGATGGGAAAGTTGGGATCCGCGTCTCCGACCATGTCGAGCAGAATTCCGAAAGCGGGCGGATTCTCACTGCCGATTCCTGCTACGTAGTGCCGCGCGCCAAGGAACATGTCTTCTGTGGACGGACCGTAGTCCTCCCCGTCGCTGAACAGGAGCTCCACGCCTCCCGGCGGCGGTTGCTCGCTGAACATTCGGGCAAGCTCCAGGAGTACCGCCGTGCCCGAAGCCCCGTCGTTGGCGCCGTTGACCGGCAGCTCACGGTCGGCCTCCTCGAAGCTCTGGTCCGCTTTCGGACGGGTGTCCCAGTGGGTGAGGAGTAACAAGCGCGAGCCATCGGACGGACCGAATCGGGCGATCACGTTGGTCAACTCGAGTTCGTCGCCCTCCTTCGTGACGTGCTGGAACGGATCCAGAAACACCGTATCGGCGAGAGCTGCCAGTTGAGTCTGGAGCCACTCCAGCTGCTCGGCATGGCCATCCGTCCCGGGAATACGGGGCCCGAATTCGACTTGTCTCTCGAGATCCCGCATGGCTCGATTTGCATCGAACGCGGGGCGGACGGCCCGAACCACACCTCCGTTCCCTCCGGAATCACCCGCCTGACAAGAGGCCATCGCAAGAGTCGCCGCGGTCGTCAACCACGGCCATCGCTTCATCGAATCACCCCGGACTCACTCTCCCTGGACCGCCGTTGAGGACTACAGCTTTCAATCCGCTGCTGCCGCCTTTTGGGCGGCATGCTCCTTCATCTTCACCGTCATCGAATAGAAACCGTTCCTTCGATTGACCGAAAGATGCTTGCCGAGGTCCAAGCTCTCGAACAGACCCTCCACGTCGGTCATGAGGATCTCCTCGGCAGTCTTACCGGAGTACATCATGAGAAGAATCCCAATGAGGCCCTTTACGATGTGTGCGTCGCTATCCGCCCGAAACACCACCTCGGACGAGTCCGAACCCTCGACCGTAACCAGCCAAACCTGACTCAAACATCCGGGAACCAGGTGCTCCTCATCTCGAAATTCCTCGGGGTAAGGCTCCAGCTTGCGACCGAGCTGGATGAGGTATCGATAACGATCCTCTGAGGAACGCAAACGATGGAAACGTTCGGCGAATTCTTCGGGGGTCACGTGTGGACTCGAGGTGGCGGTCAGCCAGCCGCCGTCCGGATGGACTCGCTATTCAGCATGATCGCCTCGAGGGCGCCGAGAAGTTCCTCAGCAACGAAGGGCTTCTGCAGGAACGGAATATCGTACCGCTGACAGAGCAGCACTTCCTCTTCATCGAGAGCGGTTCCGTTCATGACCACGGCTCGAGAGGAGTCCGATCAACTCATCGCTATGGCTGATCCGCGTCCACTCCTTCGCGGCTCCTTGGCTCTCACTCACACATAGTCTCCTACAAATCTCCTGCGTCCGACTCCCACTTGCAGGACACCGAAAGACGAGAAAAACTCGACGCGACATCGGTGGTCCCGACCGTCTTCACCCAATTCAAAGTATCGGCTAACCCCTGACTTTAGGTAAACCCCGAAGGA
>JAPYQK010000025.1:5186-20193 GCA_029941275.1 Longimicrobiales bacterium
TCAAACGACGCGGGTCCGGCTCCAGGTTCGGAGATATCCTGAGGTGTCCGTTCAGTAGATCCCGGTGATTGGCGTCAGCCGCATTCGCTGTATCCGCAGATGTGGCACTTCACACAACCCTCTTCGAAGGAGAGTTGGCCGGCCCCGCACTCCGGGCAAGCGCCGAAAAATCTCGTCTGAGCCCCTCCGCTCGAAGATGCCTGCGCCTGAACCCCACCAGCGTCGACGGAAGCGCCGAGTGGAAGAGACTCCTGCACCCCTTCCTTCTCGGCCATGTAGCGCTCGATGGCTTGGCCGATCGTGTCAGGCAATGAGAGCACCTTGTTCGGACCCACCCCCACGGCGCGATCTGACGAGATGCCCCGAAGTTGGTCCCGCACGGCGGAGATCGGGATCCCGGAACGGAGCGCCATCGACATGAGTCGTCCCACCGCCTCTGCATCGGCCGTGGCCGCACCCCCCGCCTTCCCGAGCGTACAGAACACCTCGAAGGGGCGGCCCGCTTCGTCCTCGTTGATGGTGACGTAACAGTCGCCCAGCGGGGAAATCATCTTGAACGTACGACCCCGCAGCATCAAGGGGCGCTGCCGTTTGTGGCGAGCGGCCGCGGCGGTCAGATCGTCGTCGTCCCGTTCGCCGCGGACTCGATCGAGCTCCATCTGGGCTCCGTGGAGAGCCTCCCTCGTGTCCGCGAGCATCTGTTCGAGCGCCGCAACTTCAAGGCTGGACTCGCCCGCCGACGTCCCTGCCGGGCCGGTCTCGGAATCGGACGACTTGCCAGTCTTCCCGGTCGACAGCACCTGCCCGGACCTCGACCCGTCTCGATACACCGTGACACCTTTGCAGTCCAGGTCGTACGCGAGTTGATAGATCTTCCGGACGTCATCCTCGGTGGCTTGCGTCGGAAAGTTGGTGGTCTTGGAAATGGCAGAATCGGTGTGTTCCTGGAACCCCGCCTGCATACGGACGTGCCACTCCGGGGGGATGTCGTGTGCGGTCTTGAAGACGGCCTGCACCTCTTCCGGAACCTCCGGGAAATGAATGTGGCCCTCCTCCGCGATATTGCTCATGAGCTCCTCGGAGTACCACCCCTCCGCTTGGGCGCGAGCGACGAACGCGGGATTCACATCAGGCATCATCGAGCCGGCCTGGTTGCGCATGAACGCTACCGCAAAGATCGGCTCGATCCCCCCGGAGCACCCGGCGAGAATGGAAATGGTGCCCGTGGGCGCCACGGTAGTCAGGTTACAGTTCCGGAGGGTACGCATCGGGCGAATACGGTGCCCGGCCGAGTGGCGGGCACAATGTTCGTCCGGCCCCCAGATCGACTCCTCCCACGCCGGGAAGGGCTCACGACTCTCGGCCAACTTCTCGGACGCATCGCGCGCCGCTTCGTTCAGGAAGCCCATCACCTTGCGGCCCATCTCGACACCCTCGGCACTGTCGTACGGGATGGAAAGGCCGATGAGCATGTCCGCCCAACCCATGACGCCCAAGCCGATCCGGCGAATGGTTTGAGCCAAGTCGGTGATCTCCTGCAGCGGATACTGGTTGGCGTCGATGACGTTGTCCAAGAAGTGCGTCGACAGGTGCACCGTCTGTCGGAGTGCGTCCCAATCCACACCATCAGCCGGATCACCGCCAGGCGAATAATCCGCCTTGACGAACTTCGCGAGATTCACACTTCCCAGATTGCAGACATCGTACGGCAGAAGAGGCTGCTCGCCGCATGGATTCGTGGCCTCGTAGGAACCGAGCTTGGGCACCGGGTTGAAGGCGTTGGCGCGGTCGATGAAAAACGTCCCCGGCTCACCGGTTTTCCATGCGCCGTGAATGATCATGTCGAAGATCTCACCGGCGTCCTCCTGTCCCACGACCTCACTGGTCCGGGGATCCACGAGGTCGTAACTCTCACCCGCCTCGACGGCTTCCATGAACGAGTCCGTCAGCGCCACCGAGATGTTGAAGTTGGTGATGCGCGAGGTGTCGTCCTTACAGAGGATGAACGAACGGATGTCCGGGTGATCCACTCTGAGGATTCCCATGTTCGCCCCTCGCCGTGTCCCGCCTTGTTTTACCACCTCCGTACTGGCGTCGTACAGCGTCATGAACGACACCGGCCCCGACGCGACGCCCATGGTCGATTTGACCTGCGCGCCGGTTGAACGAAGCCGGGAGAACGAGAAACCCGTCCCCCCACCCGACTGGTGAACGAGCGCCATCGCCTTGAGCGTATCGTAGATGCCGCTCTTCCCGTTGGAGAGAGCGTCGTCGACGGGCAGCACGAAGCAAGCGGAGAGCTGACCGAGAGGACGCCCCGCATTCATCAGCGTGGGAGAGTTCGGTTCGAACTTTCCCGTCGTCATCAAATCGTAGAACTGGCGGGCCAATTCCTCCACGGCCGCTTCGGAGGCCCCATACTCCAGATCGGCGTTCGCGATGACCTTGGCGACCCGCCAGAACATGGCTTCCGGTTCCTCGGTGGGCGTTCCCTCCTCGTCCTTTTTCAGATACCGCTTGGCCAGAACGATTCGGGCATTTTCAGACAAGTCCGCGACCGGGATGTCCGCTAGTAGAGGCTCCTCGAAAACTCGCCGCTCAGAGGGGGGGGCTTCCCGCTTCATACCGTGTGCTCCGCATGAGGGTGTGGAAAAGGCAGTGGAATCCCTGCCTCAGATATGTTGAAAACCGACGAGAAGCCATCTCGCCAGCGGGTATTTCTTGTGGAAAAACCGCAAACACCCACAAAATATTGCGGAGGTCCAACGTACGACCACTATATCTTGTGGTCAAGGGTTTTCGGGAGGAAAGAGATAGCCGAGGCTACGAGGAATTCTTTGCTGTACATGGACCCCGCACAAAGATAGGATTGGAATAGGGTTCCCGTACGCGGAATCGCCAATTCTCAACCACGACGGCAAGGCGAGGAAGTGAAAAGAAAGATCCGCCGCGTCTTCGACGCATTGCTCCCCCTCGTCGGTATGGGGATCATCTTCTCGTCGGCTCTCTTCGGGTCCCCCGGAAGCCTTCAGGCACAGGTGATCATGCTCTTGGTCGGTGTCCTGGTGCTGGAGGCGGGCGTGTGGGGCCTCACGGGCAGCATCCTCCCGAACGAACGCCATTATCCCTTACTCCGCGATGAAACAGACCGCTTTCTCGGGCTAGTTAGGGCGCTCAACGCGGCGGCCGTGGAAAGGGACGAAGGCGAGGGAGGAGCACACTTCGAGGAGAGCCTGGCAGAGATACGGGCCTCGGTGGACCGCACCGCCAAGGCCGCCGGAAAGGGCACGTCCGTGGCGTTGGATGCTCCGCCGACCGGAGAGTCGACCCGCGGGCCAAGCTCTCCGAGGCTCCCCGCGGACGGCAGAGCGCCTACGTTTCCACCACGTTCGTCCTCCGAGGCGGCCCCACGGAAATAGGGGCCCTAGGTTGGTTCAGAAGGCCGTGCCCAACCGAAGGTAAATCGCGACACCCTTACGTGAATTCAGCCGTCGGGCAGCCCCGAGACGAAAGAACATCCGCGTCGAAAACAATGCGGTTATCGAGGTCTGCACTTCGGCCCCCACCGACGCCAACGCGGTACCCCTCGCGTTGGGGAGAACCCCGCCGAGGGGACCTGCGTCGCCCCACGCGTTGCCGGCATCGAAAAAGATCGAGCCACTCACTCGATCCATGTGTACGGGCAGGAGGCCGATCCCACGGTGTACGTTGATCAATGGGAATCGGTACTCGCCGGATGCGGACCAAGCATACCTCCCCGTGCGGCGGCCCTCGAAGTATCCTCGCACCGGGAAAAAGAGCGGCGAGCCTCCGAACAACTCCGCTCCGGTAAGTCGCTCGGACCGTCCCTGCGCACCCCCGACGGAAAAGTGGAATCGGTCGGCCCCCGGCCCGCCGGCGACGCCGATCGAAGCGCGCGCTGCGAGCACATGGTCGGAAAAGCCGGGCCCTGAAAAAGACTGATATGCCTGGGCAGTACCCGTCACCTCTTTCAGAGACCGATCGACGCGCGATGAGCCCCTGAGGCTGTCCGCGACCGACAACTCACGTCGGACCCTGGACTGTATCGACATGCGGACACCCGCCTCGCCGCTCGTCGAATAAGCGAAGGCCCGGGCGGTGCTGAACGAAGCTCCGATCCGGGCTTCACCCAACCGCCGATTCGGCCGGAAGATCGAAATTGCACTGGGTTCCGCATTCTGGTCCAAAAATTCACGTTGCTGCCAGATGTGGGCGACCGAGAACGAGAGTGACGTACTACTGCGCACCCGTCGACGGACCAGTGCACCGGAAGCCCTGACGCGGCGCTCTCGCTCCGACACGTACAACGTGCTGGGAACGGCAGCCGTCGTTTGGACGAGGAACGGCCCGTCGACGTCGTGAACCTGGATGGCGGACAGACCTACACTCGGATTCCCCCAGCCGGCGTAGGTGTAGCCCACTGCCGCGTCGGTCTGGCCACTCCGCCGGAAACGGGCGTCTATTCCGTATCTGTGGCGCCCCACCAAGTCGCTTCCACTGGTCCTGGCTCCTAGCGCGGGACCGAGCACCTCCCTGGTGATGAGCCCACCGACTGAAATGGGGCGCCTCGAGCGGGCCGTAAGAGTCGGCTCCCAGTAGTGTGGCCACAACGTGGCGAACGCACGGTACGGTCCCACTTCTGCATCGACGAGAGTTCCGTCCGGGGAGTCCTGCGTTAGACCCCCCGACGCGAAGCCGGGCTTCACCTGATGCGGCTCGAACCACGTAGCGGGATCGAAAGGGATCCGTTCGATGATCCAACCGGTCTTGTGGTAACTGGAGAAGTAAATCCATCGACCGTCTGGGCCGACGGAGGGGTAGGCCGTGCCGCCCAGGATATGGGTCACCTGACGCAACGGGCCAGGCGCCGCCGACACCGGATCGATCTCCGTAGCGTAAATGTTCGGGATGCCGCTGCGGTCGGACGACCACAGGAGCCAACGACCGTCCGGAGACCAGGTGGGAGCCTGATCCACCGAACGGTCATTCGTGATGCGTTGCACCACCCGTCCGTCAGAATCCATCACCACCACGTCGTAAAAGGCGCCCGGACTCCAGCGAGAAGCCGCGATCCAGCGGCCGTCGGGCGACCAAGCTGGGAAGGACCAATGAACGTCCGGCGCAAACGGTGTGAGTCCGAAGATCTCACCCGTCTCCAGATCTACTCGGACCAGTCGGTTCGTCCCGCCTGAGGATTGAACCGCCACCAACGTCCGGCCGTCCGGCGAAGGTGTGGGGTGATCCACACGAGCGTTCGACGTGATCCCGCGTTCATGGCCGTCGGGATCCACATGCACGAGATCTGTGCGAAGCCGAAACGGGTCCGCAAAGTCCAACCTGGACACCACGAGCGAACCGTCGGGGAGCCACACGAAGTCAGACAAATTATTCAACCGCAACAACTTTCGATCGTTCGTTCCGTCGGGGGCGCTGACATGGATCTGGAGGTCGGTGCGTCCGTCAGACCGCGCAAACGCCAAACTCGACCCGTCGGGCGAGACGGTGGGAAACAGCGCGTACCGCCCCCCGCTCGAGACGGGTTCCCCCGCCGTAATGGGGGCGGTATCGGCCAACGAATCAGCCAATTCCTGAAAGCGGGCCCCCAAACCCAGGCGCCAACCCTCCCAAGCGTCGGAGAAGCTGACACCGAACGCGTCCATCGCCCCCGCGTTCAACCGGTATGGAATCCACTGACGCGCGACCGCGGCGGCGAAGGCGCCCAGGCGCCCCTCCCCGTAGGTCTCACTCAGGTGGTCGAAGAACGACGCACCGTATACGTACACCCGGCTTCCCGCGGGCCAGTTCGGCGAACTCCCGGTGATCTGGTCCAGCCTCTCAAGACCGTCCTCCAGAACGGCAGTCCGTAGAACCATGTCGACGAAGCTCCCGCGTAGCCTCCCCGCACCCGTGAGGGACGACTCGTAGTAGGTCGCCAGTCCTTCGGTCGTCCAGAGCGGAAGATCGAATCCGGGGAAGGTCGGCCAACCCGACTCCCAACGCCCAAGCACACTCCTGATCAGGGACCCGATCGGCCCCGTATGATCCAATTGGAAGACGTGGACGAGCTCATGGGTGATGACGACCTCCATCCAATCGTCGAAGTGGGAGAGGGTGGCCCCCTCCATCGGCGGGCGGGCGTATGCCACGATTCGGTTGAAAGGGACCGCGGAAGCGAAGCCGTTGCTCGAGTCGGTGTGGTCCGTCAGCAAGAGCTCGATGAGCCCATCCGGCGGATCGAGGAAGACCGCACTGAGCGTCTCGAATGCGCGCTCCGCCCTTGATGCGGCCCGTCTGGCCAAGCCTTCCATCCCCTCGGGAAACGTGACCCGGAAGTGGCTTGTCTCGAAACTTCGCCAGGACTCGTCGGGCGGCGCCTGGGCAGCCACCCGGCCCGACCCAGTACCGGCACCGGACGCCAAGAAAAAGGCTAGGATCAGAACAACTCGACGCATCTTCCCTAGTGTCCTGTCCCGGAAATACGGTGAGCCACCGAGGGGACCGAAGCGCCGCCCTGGCAAGGCGCGATGACGAGGGTCAACAACCGAAGCGTTGTCGGCACCGCTATTGCGAGGAAGAGGAACGCGGGGCACCCGCGCGCCGACGGCGCGTGGGTCGGGGTGGATGCAGCGGTTCACGAATGTCAGCGTATTTTGGGGACAGGACACTATCTGACCTTGTCAAACAGGCGCATCGCCTTCACCCTTCGAACCGTCGGACCATCCATTTGAGTTTCCGAGTGACCGAGGGCATGGGCAAAGTCTCCAAGAGCATCTGGTACCATCTGGGTTACGCGCTCGAAACCGCCCGCCACGGTGCTCGGTCGGCCCAGGAAGCTCGACCGGCCCAGGTCGATTCCCCGGCGGAGAAAAGTCAAACCGCCGAGGAGACAAAAACCGTTGGCGGCCCTCGGGGCCGCTCCGAGCGTCCCGAAGTCGGGCCCGCCTTCTCGCCAATCGATCAACTCCTCGCCGCCGGCTCCGGCGTGGTGGGCGATCGGCTGCTCTCGATTCTCGGGGGGCGCCGCCCCGGAACGCTGCGCCTGACGCACGCCGCCTTGGCTGGAGCCGGGGCAGGGTTGGCTCTCAGCTTCTTTCGTAAAGGGACCAATGGGACGTCCGAGGAGGCTCGGAGCGTGCCAGACCCTACTGAGGCGATGATCGCGGGCGCCGCCCGGGGGGTGCTGTACGGCGCCGTTCTCGAACCGCGACTCCCGGGATCGCCCCTCGTTCGTGGAGCCACGTACGGCGTGATGGAATACGTAACCTCCCCCTTGGGTGGGCTCGACAACATCCTCGGGGCGTCCAGCCCTCACAGGACCATGCCAATTCTCGCTGCCCTTCTCGGTCCTGGCGACGCCATTGTCGGATCCATGGCCGACCACATAGCGTTCGGAGTCACCCTCGGGCTCCTCTACGGAGCCGGAGGTGCGAGAAGAGGCAGTCGCGAAGCCGAGTAGTCGGGGATGAGTCTGGGCTCCAAACGAACCATACTTCGGGGACAACCCTCCAACCTGATCGCCGCCCCCGGGGAAACGGTTCCACCCGGATCCGTCGCGCCCTCGAGGATCCCCAGAATCTGCGTTCGAACGCTCTCCACCCCGATCTCGTGGAGCCCACAAAACGACCAGGGACGATCCCGGACCACAGCGCCAACATACTCGCCCAAAGCATCCATACGATCGAGCACCACATATGAGATCCCCGCTTCGCGCGCCTCTCGGATAAAACGCTCCGAATCAGTGCTCAGCGGGTACGTCCGGCTTCTGACCCCCGACAACGTATAAAAGATGCGCGGTTTGCGACTGAAGACGACGGATCCGTCGGGAACGTTCTCCCCGATCCACCGGGCCGCGGAGACGAACTGCTGGAATTCCGCCCCGTAGCACGCGAACGGACCTGCGACGCGGACCACCTCCCGGCAAGCCCCGGCACCATCTACCGACCGGCTCCAACTCTGTAGAGAGGGTATCAACAGCACGCCGGCCGCAACCACACCCGCGGCCAACGGCAACCGCTCGTCGATCCACCGCGCCCACCGGAGGAGGGCTTCACCTGAATAGAAGAGCATGAGGGGATAGAGCGGCAGCGCAAATCGGTCCCCCGACCAGACGGCGGGCCAAAGTAGAATCAGGCCGAAGTAGAGAGGCATGAACCACTCGACGACGGTCCGCTCCTCTCGAATCCGAACGATCCAACCCGCCACGGCGGCGGCCATGAGCACCAAACCCAGCGGAACGAGCGAGCCACCGGACCAGGGGGACAACCCGGCCGGAATATACTCGAGGACGTAACCCTGAAGGTTGTCGAACACCCGGGCAAAGAGATCACCTATTCCGGCCCGACCGAGATCCGGTTGGTACGGATCGATCATCCAGAACTCGGAAACGTACTGAGCCCCTCCCCCCGCCCGCGACCGCAACCACCAGAGCACGTTAGGCACTATGAAAGCGGCAGCGAAGCCCGTGAGCACCCGCCAGTTCCGGGCGAACGCAAGCGCCATCCCGACGGCCAGCACCAAAGGGAGCCCAGCGGTTCTGGTGAACGTAGAGAGGATCGCCAGACCACACCCGGCCAAGACCCACCGCGCCGGCGCGAGAGCCTGGTCCGATCGGTGGAAGCTCCACAGACACGCGAGTGTCAACGCCACGAAGAGCGGGTCGGACAGGATCCAGTTCGTCGCATTGAGGAACGCCGGCGAAAACGCGAGGATCGCCGACACGCCACTCGCCATCAACAACCCGTGTCGGTCGCGTACCCACGCGAAACAGAGAGTCACGCTGACTGTCACCAGGAGCAGCGACAGAAGCTTGAAGGTGATCCACGCCTCGGCGCCGAGCCCCATGGCACCTGCCAGCAGCGTCGCGTAAAGCGGCGGGTACTTGGTGTGCGGTGCCACGGCCGGGTCCCACGCTTCTACGTACCCCGAGCCCGACACCATGGAATGGGCCAGCGACAAGTACCCCGCGTTGTCCCCTCCGTTGTGGGGCGCGGGGCTCAAGGCCGGAAGTGCGATGGCGATGTGGATCAGGGCCACGACCGCCAATATCATCCACGCGGGAACGGGCGGTGTGGTCCGCTTCTCTTCGGCCACCTTGGTGTTGCGTGCGCGCCTCGGCATCAGGTTGCTTGGCCGCCCGGTGTCATCGCACCAAGAACCCGTGGACCCTCGGCGCCCGTTACCGAGGGGATGTTTCCGGGGATGCCTCGAAGATGCGCCCACGCCAGGAAAGCGAATGCCAGTGCCTCACGCGCGTCCGGATCCACGCCCAGCTCTGTACCGTTCTTTACCGGGATGGAGTCCAGGCCTTTTTCGATTCCCTCGACCAGCGCCGGGTTATTGGCGCCACCCCCGACCAGGTAGACCTCATCGAGACCCCTGGGAATCACCCAAGACTCGTATGCATCGGTAATCGAACGGGCGGTGAACGCGGTCAGTGTGGCGACGAGATCGCACCACCTCTGCTCATCCGGGGACGGATCCAGATCCTGAACCAGCCGATCGAGAAACGCGGTGCCGTAGTGCTCCCGGCCGGTGGACTTGGGCGGCGGCGCGCGGAAGTAGGCGTCGTCCAGGAGTGATTCGAGAAGTTCCGGGTCCACCCGGCCCCTGCCCGCCATCTCACCGTCCCGGTCGAACGGTTGGGCTCCGTGGGTAGCACACCTCACGGCCCCATCGATCAGGGCCACGCCCGGCCCCGTGTCGAACGCGATCACCGGCTCGGAGGAATCCATGGTCGGCAACCACGTCACGTTGGCCATCCCACCCAGGTTCTGGATCGCGCGCCGGCGATCCGCGTTGGAGAACAAGAGTTGATCGAACCAGGGAACAAGCGGAGCGCCCTGCCCACCAGCGGCGACGTCCCGACTTCTGAAATCGCTTATGACGGACACGCCGGTCCGTTCGGCTATAGTTGCCGCGTCCCCCAGTTGGAGCGTGGCTCCTAGTTCGGTGTCGGTCGGAGGAATGTGCCAGACGGTCTGCCCGTGTGAACCGATGGCCGCCAGATCCCGGGTCGCGACATCCCCGGCTGCACAAACTTCAGCAACCGCGGAAGCGAACCATTCCCCCAACAAAACATGCAAGCGGCACAAGGTTTCTGGTGTGCCCTCCTCGAGAGCGTCCAGGATGAGCTTCCGGCGAGCCTCGTCGTAAGCGGTCGTGTTGTACGCGAGCAAGCTCCACTGGAAAGCCTCCTTGGATTCTCCGTCGATCCGCACGAGCGCCGCGTCGATGCCGTCGATGGACGTCCCAGACATGAGGCCCACGAAGAGGTCCCCCGAGATCACGTGGATTGGGCCTCAGTCGCCGGGCCCTCCGTTGAGCCGCTCCCGGGGAAACCATCTGCGGTTTGACTTCCGATCGCTCGAGCAAGCACCCCCCCGGCCTCATCGAGCAGCCGTCCCGCCTCTGAGGCCTCGGCGCCACGGCTTCCCATGACCAGCGCGATCTTGAGCTGGCCGTCCGCCGCCTCAAGGAGCGTCGTGGCGCGCGACCGATCCACGTCGAGGATCGTCATGAGGATACGTTCACTCCGGTCCTGGAGCTTTTCGCACGTCGCCTGAAGATCCACCATCAGATTCCCGAAAACTTTCCCGGTCATGATCATGGCGCCGGTCGTGATCGTATTCAGAACCATCTTGGTCGCCGTGCCGGCCTTCATCCTGGTTGAGCCCGTCACCACCTCTGGACCTACCAAAGGAGAGATGACCACATCATGCGTCTCCAGAAGTTCGGGCGTTGGCGGGGTGCACAGAAAAAACCCAGTGGCCGCGCCACACTCACGGGCCCGGCCCAAAGCACCATGGACGAACGGTGTCGTCCCCGACGTCGCGATCCCCATCACGAAGTCCTTCTCATCGACCCCGAACCGGTCGATCTCGGCGGTGCCGTCCTCAGGATGGTCTTCCGCGCCCTCCTGCGATCGCACCAGGGCGTCCGGGCCTCCCGCGATGATCCCCTGCACCATCGTGGGGTCAGTCCCGTATGTGGGCGGCATCTCAGCCGCATCCAGAACACCAAGGCGTCCGGATGTGCCTGCACCCACATAGATCAGCCGGCCTCCGCTCCGAAAAGCGTGCACGACCAACTCGATGGCCCGGGCAATCGCCACCCGCTGGGCTCCAACAGCCTCCGCGACCGTTTGGTCCTCCGAGTTGATCAGATCAACCAACTCGAGCGGCGACAATACGTCCACGCCAGAAGAGCGCGGATTTCTCTGTTCCGTCAGTCGGTCATCGAGCATTCGCGCGATTCGTCCTCGAGGTGGGGGACCACGGGAATCCCCAGGTTGTGGCGGCACTCTAGCTTACAAGGCTAATCTTGGCTTCTTTTAGCCAACAGCCAAGACTCACACGCCCGAGGCCCCGTGGATCTTCTCGAACAGGCCCAAGCGCTCTCAGACGACCTCACTGCAATTCGAAGAGACCTGCACCAGCATCCGGAACTTGCCTTCCAGGAAATCCGGACGGCGGGGATCGCAGCAAGCGCCATGGAGACGCTCGGTTTTTCCGTTCGGACAGGGATCGGCCGAACGGGTGTAATCGCCGAACTCGACAACGGTGAGGGACCGCTCGTCGCGCTTCGCGCCGACATGGACGCGCTTCCGATCATCGAATCGAACGCACACGACTTCGTGTCCCAAAACGACGGCGTCATGCACGCTTGTGGGCACGACGGGCACGTCGCGGGCCTCATCGGTGCCGCCCGTATCCTGGCGAACGAAAGAGATTCCGGACGACTCCCCTCGGGTACGATTCGTTTCCTCTTCCAACCCTCTGAGGAGTCCACCGACGACGAGGGAAAAAGCGGAGCGATGCGCATGGTGCAGGAGGGCGCAATGAAAGGCGTCGACGCCGTGGTAGGACTCCATTTGGGAGGTCCACTACCCAGCGGGAAGGTCTTTTTTGCGGCGGGCCCGATCATGTCCGGTGCCGCGGAAATCTATATCGACGTGTTCGGAAAGAGCAGCCACGCTGGGATGCCCGAAGCCGGCGTGGACGCGCTCGTGTTGGCCGCACGCGGCGTGGTCGCCGCCCAGAACGCGGCGCCCAAGAACCGTTCCCCGGTGGAAGACGGACTCATTTCCTTCGGCAGCATCCGGGGGGGCACAGCCACCAACGTGTTGGCCGACCACGTCAAGATCACAGGGACGATGCGATTCTTCTCGGAGGAGACACGGGGGCGACTCCTACGACGGTTGGACGACGCATTCGGCGTATTGGAGGAATCGGGGGCCAAGGTCAAGATCGACGTGGAGACAGGTATTCTTCCCGTGATCAACGACGCTCGTGTGACCGAATCGGTGCGGGCTGCCGTGGTCGATCTGGTGGGGGAGGACGACGTGCTCCCCATCGAGCCCATGACGCTCGCCGAGGATTTTTCCTTCCTCGCGCATGAGGCGCCCGGTACGTTCTTTTGGGTCGGAGCGGCCCTACCGAGGCCGCGAATGCACCACGAAGCGGACTTCGACATCGACGAGTCGGCCCTTCCCCTCGGGGCCGCCACGTTAGCGGCGGGTGCCATCCGGCTCTTGCAGGAATTGGAGTCATCCTGAACAAACCTGCTCTCGAAGAAATGGCAGTAGAACGAGGGGTACGAGAAGGGGGAGCGAAAGTGATCGGAGGGAAAGTGGGCAGACCGAAGGTGTGCGGATCGAAATGGAATAGAAGACCGATCGAGTCTGGGTACACGGCTCGGATGCTGCTGGGCCTGTGGCTGCTGGTGGCCGCCTGCACTCCAGCACAGACGAGCCCGGCCCTATCCCTCCCAGAGGGACAAACTCCAGCCCCGGTCGTCTTCCCCGACACCTGGCGGTACTCGGCTGACGAAGCCCCGATGACGGCGGAACACGCCGTGGTCGTGAGCACGGATCGTGTGGCCAGCGAGATCGGCTCGGGAATCATGCAGGCCGGCGGAAATGCGGTGGATGCCGCCGTTGCCGTCTCGCTCGCTCTAGCGGTCGTGAACCCCGAAGCCGGCAACATCGGCGGCGGGGGCTTCATGGTGGTACGGATGGCGGATGGCACCGCCGCAGCGCTCGACTACCGGGAAAAGGCCCCTGGTGCGGCCACCCGCGACATGTTCCTGGACGATCAGGGTAACGTGACCGACAGGTCCATGGTCGGGCATCTGGCTTCCGGGGTTCCCGGCTCGGTAATGGGGCTGTGGGAGGCGCATCAACGCTTCGGCACGCTGCCGTGGGGCGACCTCGTGGAACCGGCGGCGTCCCTGGCGGACAGCTTCGAGGTCCATGAGCGTTTCCGCGGCAACATCGTGAGCTCGCAACAGGGCATCCGACGATTTGAAGCCACCGCGGCTACCTACCTTCCCGGGGGGCGGATCGTCGAGTTGGGTGAGACGTTCCGACAGCCGCAACTTGCGGCGACCCTGCGACGTATCCGCGACCAGGGCGCCGAGGGATTTTATGACGGAGAAACGGCCGACCTGATCGTCGCGGAGATGGAACGCGGCGATGGACTGATCACGCACCAGGACCTAGCCGCATACCGAGCCGTTTGGCGAGACCCGATTGAGTTCACGTACCGTGGATACGAGGTCCTCTCGATGCCGCCCTCTTCGTCGGGCGGGGCAACCATGGCCGAGATAGCCAACATTCTGGAGCAGTACGATCTGGGCGCCATTCCGTGGCACTCGGGGGAAATGGTCCATCTGCTGACAGAGGCATGGAAACGTTCGTACGCCGATCGGAACACTTACCTGGCCGACACGGACTTCGTGGAAATTCCGCTCGAGCGCATGACGTCAAAAGCGTATGCCGCCGAGCGCGGAGTCGACATTTCCGAACGAGCCACGCCGTCTGACGTTGTCGGGCCTGGCCTAGGGGCGCCAGCCGAGAGTGAAAACACCACGCACATCTCGGTGGTAGACGCCGACGGGAATGCGGTCGCCGTAACAACGACGCTCAACTCCTGGTTCGGCAGTAAGGTGATGGTCACCGGAGCGGGTTTCGTGCTCAACAACGAGATGGACGACTTTACCGCCAAGCCCGGCACCCCCAATCAGTACGGGCTGGTCCAGGGAGCCAACAACTCCGTTGGACCCGGCAAGCGGATGCTGTCCGCGATGACGCCCACCGTCGTTCTCGATCCCGAGGGAGATCTGTTTTTCGTCACCGGTACACCGGGGGGCGCCACAATCATCACCACGGTCTTCCAGACCATCGTCAACGTGGTTGACTACGGGATGAACGTCGTTCAAGCCGTGAACGCGCCGCGGGTCCACCACCAGCATCTGCCCGACGAGATCCGCTTCGAACAGGGTGGGCTATTCCCGGAGGTGGTGGCGGACTTGGAGGCACGCGGACACACGTTGTCCGAGCGCGGCGGAATCTCGGGAGATGCTGAAGCCGTCATGGTCATGCCGGACGGGACCCTCGAGGCGGCCGCCGATCCGCGCCGAGGTGGAGCCGCGGTGGGCTGGTGACCTCCGCCAGATGCCGCGGTCGACCCCGCCACGATTGGAGCCGCGGTGGGCTGGTGACGACGGCTAGAGGCGCCCATCGATGAACGAACTCCGTACGATCCTCCCCTACTTCCGGCCCTACCGAGCCGGCCTTGTGTGGGGACTGGCGCTGGTGGTCGTCACTAACCTCTTCACGGTGGCCGGCCCGTACTTGGTCAAGTTGTCCGTCGACGGGCTCGGCGATCCGGACGTGACGATGGGCCGTATATCCACGTATGCGCTGCTCATCGTGGCGGCCGCTGTGTTCGGAGGCGCGGCCAAGTACGGGATGCGGGAGCTTCTCAACGGTCTAAGCCGCCGTATCGAGTGTGACTTGCGGAACGATTTTTTTGAGCACCTCCTTCGGTTGGACGTCAGCTTTTACGGGGGCACGCGGACGGGGGACCTGATGGCTCGGGCCACCAACGACACGATGGCCGTTCGTGCGGCCACCGGGCCGGCCATCATGTACTCGGTGAACACGCTCGTGAGCTTCTTTCTCGCCCTCGGATTCATGTTGTCGATC
>JAPYQK010000026.1:0-11510 GCA_029941275.1 Longimicrobiales bacterium
AAAACCCCCTCTATTGCCATTTGGACCGTTTTTTTTTGTTTTTTTTCAAGCCTCGACCATGCGTCTTTTGGTACTGCCGGGCCAGTATTTGCTTTATTTCCCAGGGGATCGGCGGCGTCCCTATTCACTTCCTCGATGAGAGCGACGAGCCTGCTGTAGTTCGGCCCTCAAATCAGCGACGAATGGGCAGCTGCGGATCCTGCCGATTGACCGGTGAGGGACCGCGGTAACGGTAGATAAAGAGACCACGGGAGCCCCCAAGCCATTGCCTTTAAGGCGACCTCACCGATGGCGGGAGCGTGTGGGAATCGAACCCACCAACCCGGGGTTCAGCCGGGCGAGCTGGTTTTGAAGACCAGTGGAGCCACCAGACTCCATCCGCCCCCCCTATTACTGCTTCACCATCAGTCAGTTTGATGTTGGTCGCGTCTCTTCAGCCATCGAATGTAGCACCCAAGGCCCCGAGGTCTCCTCCCGACGGCTCCTGGAACGCACGAAGCCCGAACTCCGGAAGACTCGCGATGAGGTGGTCGAAGATATCCGCCTGCAGTCCCTCGAAATTTCCCCAGTCCGTGTCGTTCGAGAAGCAGTAGATCTCCAGCGGGAGGCCTTGCGGCCCGGGCTGAAGCTGCCGAACGAGGAGCGTCATCTCATTGTGGATCGTCGGGTGCTCGCGCAAATAGTGGCGTACATAGGAGCGAAATGTGCCGACGTTCGTGAGGCGACGTGGGTCCGGGACCACGTCCTCACCCGGCACTTCCCGGGCGTTGGCGACCTTCAGATCCTCCTGCTTCGTCTCGAGGTACTCGTGCAGGAACTCGAAGCGACCCAACCGGATCAACTCTTCTTCCGAGAGAAAATGGACGGAGTTCATGTCCAGGTGAATCGCACGCTTGATGCGCCGTCCGCCGGACTCGCTCATCCCTCTCCAGTTCTTGAACGATTCGGAGATGAACTTGTGCGTTGGGATGGTGGAAATGGTCTTGTCCCAGTTCTGAATTTTCACCGTGTGCAGGGCGATGTCGATGACGTCACCGTCGGTGTTGGCTTGCGGCATCTCCACCCAGTCCCCGATGCCGATCATGTTGTTGGACATGATCTGGACGCTGGCCACGAGCGAGAGGATCGTGTCCTTGAAGACCAGTAACAGAACCGCCGAGAGCCCGACGAACCCCGAGAGGAAAACCACCGGATTGAGGTCAGCGAGGACAGACACCACCACGACGCCCGCGCCCACGTAGAGAAAAAGGCTGATGACCTGCAGGTACCCCTTGATCGGGCGGTTCCTGGCCTCGGCGTACGTCTCGCTATAGATGTCGTTCAGGGCGTTCAACAGCGCCGCGGCGGCCGTGGTGAGGGCGATTACTACCCATGCCAGCGATACGCGGCGCACAAGTGTCGCCCCGGCAAGCGCAAAGGCATCCCAACCCGTCTGAGCGTCCGTAGCCGGAGCTCCAGATAGGGCTTCGGGACCCGCGCCCAACGCCCACCCGATCCCGGCGTACATCACCAGCGCTGGCGCGACGTTAGCCAGCTTCTGGAAGACCTGTCGTTCGATGATGCGGTCGTCCCAGGTGGACTGGGTCCTACTTCCCACACGCTGGACCAACACGAGGAAAGCTCGGCGAGCCACTCGGTTGGTAACCAACGCCAGGAGAGTCAGGGCAAACACCCCACCGACCGCTCGAAGCCATTCAGTCGCAACTATGTCCGACAGAAAATCTTGCATGTCTACTCGCCCCCACCGTGCATCATCACCGTCCGGATCGGGAACGGAATTTCGATGCCCTCGGCCCCGAACCGTTGATGTAGACGCTTGATAAACTCGTGTTTCACTGGGCCCTGGCTCTCGAACTCACGCACCATCATACGTACGTCGAAGTTGATACTCGAATCGCCGAACGTATGGTATCGGACGATGGGTTCTTCTCCCGGCACACCACCGTCCACTTCGTTGAGCACTTGCCGGGCCACGTCCAATGCGACGGCCTCTACAGCTTCAAGGTCGCTGTCGTAGCTCACGCCGACCTCCAGCGTCACCCACAACGCCCTCCTCGGCATCGAAAAATTCTTCACGATCGAAGACGCGAGCAACGAATTGGGCACCGTGACCAGGTTCCCGTCAGGAAAAGTCTGGATCGTCGTGTTCCTGCCTTTCACGTCGGTGACCCACCCCTCCTCTCCAGAAGAGAGACGGATGTAGTGCCCCTGACGTACCTGTCTGGAGAGGATGATCTGAACCCCGGCGAAGAGGTTGCCCAAAGTGTCCTGCAGCGCGAGTGCGACCGCGATTCCTCCGATCCCCAGTGCGGTGATCGCCGCAGTGATGTCGATCCCGAGGTTCTGCAAGATGATGAAGAGGCCCAGAATCCCAACAGCGATCCGAGCGAGGTTGACGACCAGTGTCGGTGACTTGATCACGCCACCCGCTCTTCCCGAGGCCATCTCGACCGCCCCGCCCACACCCCGCATCCCCGCGATCACGACCGACCCTAGCACCAGAACCATGAGCACATTCGTGACCACGTTCACCAGCCGAGGATCGGGCGTGCCGACGTTGATCGCGAGGTAGACACCGCCCGCACCCGCCCACGTCGTCGCTACCCCACGGACGGAACCGATGAGAAGGTCGTCCCACTTGAAGCGGGTTTTCTCGGCGATCTTGTGTGCGCGCCGGACGACCAAACGCTCCAACAAGAAGCCCAGCAAGAGACCGCCGACCACGAAGCCGACACGTTGGACCCATATATTCTCGAAGAACTCAGTCATCTCGATCCGATGTCGCTTTCGTGAAGGGCGCCCGTCTCGTCAACCCGAGAGCACGCCGTGTCCGGTTCAGGAGCCGTCAGCCACCAAGGTGGGCAATGGCGTCGATTTCCACTCCCACGTTCTTGGGAAGTGCCCCGGCCTGTACGGTCGCTCTGGCAGGGCGATGATCCCCGAAGTGCCTCGCGTACACGTCGTTCATCTCGCCAAAGGTCCCCATGTCAGCCAAGTACACGGTTGTTTTGACGACCTGATCCAGGGAAGCGCCGGCCTCGGCAAGAACGGCCGCGAGGTTCTTCATGACGAGGTCGGTTTGTTCGGAGATACCGCCGTCGAGGAGCGCTCCGCTGGCCGGATCGACCGGAATCTGCCCGGAGGCGAAGACCCATCCGCCCGCGACCACAGCCTGTGAGTACGGACCGATCGCGGAGGGCGCGTCAGGTGTATGGATGAACTTCAGTTGAGGGTCTCTTCCAAGGCTGCGAGAAACACTGGATCGTCCTCCAGGATGGGACCCAATCTAGTGAAACGAACGATCCCGTCTCCATCGATGAGGTACGACGCAGGGTACCCGATGGGCGCGAAAGCATCCGTGCTCACCATTTCAGGATCGAGAAGGATGTCGTAGGTAACCCCCATCTCCTCCAGAAAGCCCTCCACCAAATCGTAAGCGGAAGGTGAATCGACCGAAACGCCCACGACCATCAGCCCCCGGTCTCGGTTCTCTTCATAGACGGACTGAAGGTAGGGGGTCTCCTGTCTGCACGGGGCGCACCACGTGGCCCACAGGTTCACCAAGATCGTCTGCCCGCTGTAATCTGCCAGAGAAACGACTCTCTCCTGATCCTCCAGCGCAACCGCCTGGAAGTCAGGGGCCTCCTCTCCGACTTGCGGGGGCCCCAGGTCATCCGGTGGTACACACGCTGAAACCCACAACAAGAGGGCGAATGTCGCCCGAAACACTTTCGTCATCGTACAGCCTCGCTTGTTCTTGCCACCCTCACGCGACGGGCCTGCCCCGTCCCGGTCCACGCGAAAACCACGCGCCCCTCACTGTCTTGGATCATCCGCGGGAACCCGCTGTCCCGCCCTGCCGATGTAGCTGTCACCAGACTCACCTCTCCAAGCCCTCCGTCGGGCATCACCTGGCGCACGAGAATCTCACCGGTGCGGGTCCGACGCTCCATCCACATGACCAGAGCAGAGCCGTTCTCGAGCCACAAAACGTCGACCCGACCCAAAGGCCTTCCTTCGTCGACTCGGATCGGCTCCCCAAAGTGTACACCGCCGTCGTTCGAAAAAGCCACCTGCGCCTTCAGTTCATCGTCGGCTCCGGTAAACCATGCCACGGCGACATCGTTTCCACGAGCCGCAACCGCCGGACCGTTGACCGGGCAGGCCGGAATCACCCAGCCGTCCTGGTGGACCGGAGCCCCTTCCGTCCACTGCCCATCGACCAGCCGGGTCACATAGATGTCCCGCACTTCATCCGGCGAGCGATCTCGATAAACGACAACCGGCCCTGACGCAGCGGTGGCCGCATCCGTTTGGCAGCAGTCACAGACACGATCGTCGATGAGCACTTCCGGGGTCGGCACACCATCGCGGTCGAAGGAGCGATATCGCAACGCCACGGCTCCTGTGATACCGCTCGCGCCGTCCCGATCCACCGAATCACGCCCGTCCAACCACACCATGCCGACCTTTCCGTCGTCCATGGAAAACTTCGAGACGAACCCGTGTTCCGTGCGGGTCCCATCGGTGTGGGGCGTCCACGCTTCGGTCCACGTTTGCCCCGCATCGGTCGAGCGAGAGATGCGAACGCCGTAGTCGTATCCCCTTTCGGGCCCACGAACGAGCCAATGAGCCACCAGCATGTCTTCCTGAAGGAGTTCGACCCCCGCAAAGTCAGCCCAGTTGATGAAAAATTCGCTGTCCTTCGTGGTGTGGGCGACGGTGTACGCCGGCGTCCACCCGTCCTCGTCGAGTATGGCCGTTTTAACGGACCAGACATTGTCAGCATCACGTTCTTGCCAACTCAATACGACTCTGCCCCCTGATGTGGACAACCCGGGCCACACACTGCCCTCTCCAAGGGGCGGAACGAGTGCTTCGAGTTCGCCCATGATGATCACATCTGGAGCGGTATCCATACATGCCGTCGCACTCAGACATGCCACCAATATCCCGCTCCGAAAGGATATCATTCATTCCTCGTGTAAAGACCAAACCACGATGGCGCGAGCCGCATCAACTACAGGCAGGAATCTTGCACCGGCGAGTAGGCGGAGTAAAGGGCCACCGTTGGAACTCGGGGGCCCACGCCAGGGGTTCCACTGTGGACCGTCCGATATCTAGGGGACCATGGATCGGCGGAGGGGTACCCTGTTGAGCAGCCCGAATATCGAGTTGAGTGGTTCACCCGCAGATCAGGCAGTATCTTGCCTGACCGGACGACCAACGGAAAGGAGAGAAGTCGGGATGATTTCTTATGTTCAAAGGCACGTAAGTCCTTCTGGGCCGAGTTATGGGCTCCTTTTCGCACTATTGTTGGCGCTGTCGCTGAGCGCTCTACCGGCCTCCGTGTCCGCTCAATACTTCGGGCGCAACAAAGTCCAGTATGAGACGTTCGACTTCAGAATCCTCAGGACTCCCCACTACAACATCCACTTCTATCCTGAAGAGGGTGACGCGGTCGAGGATGCCGCTCGTATGGGTGAGCGCTGGTACGAGCGTTTCGCACGCCTTTTCCAGCATGAGTTCGAACAGCCGAAGCCCATCATCCTTTATGCGGACCACCCCGACTTCCAGCAGACCAACACCCTCTCCGGACAACTGAGCGAGGGCACGGGCGGTGTCACCGAGTCACTCAAGAATCGGGTGATTATGCCGCTGACGGGGTCGTACTGGGACACCGACCATGTCCTGGGGCACGAACTCGTCCACGCATTTCAGTACAACTTAGCAGAGGCCCGTTCCGGCTCGGGGATCCAGGGTCTGTCGCTCCTTCCCCTCTGGTTGATCGAGGGTATGGCCGAATATTTGTCGGTCGGACGTGAAGACCCGCTCACCGCCATGTGGATGCGGGACGCCGTGCGAAGGGGCGACCTGCCGACGATCCGAGATCTGAGCGGCGGGAAGTACTTCCCGTACCGCTTCGGGCAGGCCCTATGGGCCTATATCGGAGGCCGGTACGGTGATGACGCGATCGTGGACATCTTTCGCAGATCGCTCCGAGTGGGCTGGGAGCCCGCCATCAATCAGGTTCTCGGCACGAGTTCAGATAGTCTATCCGTCGACTGGTGGGACGCGGTCCAAGCGGAGTACTTACCGCTCATGGCCGGGAGACAAGCACCGGGTGAATCCGGAGCACTACTCCTCGCTCCGTCCACCGGGGCCGGCACACAAAACGTTTCTCCCTCGGTAAGCCCCGACGGAAGCCGCATTGCCTTCCTTTCGGAAAAAGATCTCTTTGGAATCGATCTCTTCCTCGCCGACGCTCGAACCGGTGAGATCCAGAAGAAATTGGTCAGCGCTAACTCCGATCCTCACTTCGATGCGTTGCGTTTCATCGACTCGTCCGGCGACTGGTCGCCGGACGGTTCGCAGTTCGTGTTCGCGGTGTTCGCCGATGGAGACAACGAGTTGGCGATCGTGGACGTAGAGAGCGGAACGATCGAGCAGAAGATCAAGCTCGACGGCATCGGGGCGATTACGAGTCCTGCCTGGTCTCCGGACGGACAGCACATCGCGTTTTCTGGGCTCACCGGCGGCGTGAGCGACATCTACACCTGGAATGTCACCACGGGCGCGCTTCGCCAGCACACCGACGACAGGAACGCCGATCTGCAGCCCACGTGGTCGCCGGACGGAGCCACCATCGCTTTCGTGTCCGACCGCAGCCCGTTCACGGACTTCGAACTCTTGCAGTACAGCAAGTCACAGATCGCCTTCCTGGACGTGGCGTCCAATGAGGTCACGACACTCGATATGTTCGGCGAGGCCAAGCACATCAACCCGCAGTACGCACCCGACGGACGGAGTCTCTACTTCGTTTCGGACCAGGATGGCTTCAGCGATATCTACCAGTACACGTTCGCGTCCGGGGACGTACGCCGAATCACACAACTTCAGACGGCGGTGAGCGGAATCGGTGGAATGTCGCCCACGATGTCGGTGGCAAGAGAGGCCGGAACGATCGTCTTCACCGTGTTCGACGAGTTCGAGTTCCACGTGTACAGCCTACAGGCGGGCGAGGCCAACGCCGGCGGCCAGACGATCGAGCTGTCCGAGACCCCGCAGCCGGGACGACTGCTTACGCCGGCGAGACCGACGCGGACGAGCCGGATCGCGGGTTACCTCGCTGATCCGATCGTGGGCCTGGCGCCGACCGGGACCTATTTGGCCGAGAACGCCGTCGAGTACGATTCGTCTCTGTCTCTCGACTACGTCGGGCAACCCAGTATCGGGGTCGGCACGGACCGCTTCGGGAACTATGCCGCGGGCGGCGCCTCGGCATTTTTCAGTGACATGCTCGGCAATCGATCGCTCGGTGTGATGGTTCAGGCGCAAGGCTCTTTCAAGGACGTGGGGGGGCAGGCGTTTTATACGAATCAGGCCAAACGATTGAATTGGGGGGTGAACGGCGGGCGGATTCCCTTCCAATACGGGCAGCAGTTCTACACCGGGAACGAATTGGGGGGCACTGACATCAATCTGCAGATTCAGCGCATCTTCCTGACCCAGGCCAATTTTATGACCGCGTATCCGTTTTCGACTACGCGGCGCGTGGAGGCCAACATCGGGGCCCAGCGCATTTCCTACGACACGGAAGAGCAGATTTTCCGTTACAACTCCTTCGGCCAATTCGTCGGTCTCCAGAGGAATCCTGTCGAGTGCGAGCGCGCCATCTTCCTGAGGAACTGTGACCCTATCACCCTCGCGTCGGCCTCCATCGCTATCGTCGGGGACAACTCGTTTGGCGGTTTCACGTCGCCCGTCTCCGGCGGTCGGTACCGGCTCGAGGTCGGCCAATCGATCGGCTCGAAAAATTTTACGTCGGTCGTCGTGGATTACCGTCGTTACTTGAGCCCTGTTACGAACCTCACGTTTGCGGCTCGTGGTCTCCACTTTGGCCGGTACGGACGCAACTTGGACCCGAATCAGTCGACCGCCTCGATCCAGCCCTATTTCCTGGGCTTCGAAACGTTCATCCGTGGGTACTCCATGGGGAGCATCACCCAAGGAGAGTGTGAGGCGACCGCCTTGGAGCCGGGCTCGATCGCCGGCACGTGTCCCACGTTCGAGCGTCTCTTCGGTCACCGCCTCGGCGTGGTCAACTTCGAGTTGCGCGTTCCGCTCCTTGGAACAGAGCGCTTCGGGGTCCTCAATTTCCCGTATCTACCGACTGAAGTGTTCGCCTTTGCGGACGCCGGCGTCGCCTTCAACAGCCTTGAAGAGGTGGACTGGGATTTCGTGCCCTCGGGTGGTCAGCGTGTGCCGGTGTTCTCCACGGGCTTCGGGGCGCGCTTCAACCTCTTCGGGGTCCTGATTCTGGAGTCCTACTGGGCCCATCCATTCCAGCGCCCGGACAAGGGGTCGCACTGGGGCTTCGTGCTCTCCCAGGGCTGGTAAGGGGCGGCCCGAGACCTTTCAGGGCGAGAGATCTTCGAAGGGCGGAGGCCTTTGTGGAGCAGAGGCCGGTGAGACTAAGGAAACGAGGGGCCTGACCCACCGGTCAGGCCCCTCGTTTTTGTCGTTAGAAGATCGACAAGCCCGGCATGTACCGCCCCGGATTCTCTCGGATGTCATCCATGAGAAGGCGTGCGCTCTCGGTCGTTTCCGTCAGGTTCGTGTAGAGCGAATCGCTGGCCCAGAGTCGGCCCAACGTGCCTTCCCCGCTCTCGATGCGCGCAAGGATCGTTGTGAGCGTCGCGAGGGTCCCCTTGATGCTCTCCGTCGTGGTATTGAGCCGCATCATCAGGGAGTCCGCTGACGCGACGGTGTTCGTTATGTCAGACCGCAGTTCGGGGGCATCGACGGTCATTTCGGCAAGACCATCCGCGGCCTGCTTCAAGGACGCGATCAACTCTTTGATATTCTCGGTCTCGGATCCCACGAGATCCGAGAGTTCGCTCGCGAGTTTGCTGAGATCCACCGCACCCGAACCGATCGCATCGACGTTCTCCGGGGACAACAGCTCGGCGATCCTGTCGAGCGCGATTTGCCCCTTCTCGCCGAGTGTCTCCGTATCATCCAGCAAGCCCTTCACGGCGACCCCGGGCATCGTGTCTCCATCACCGAGCGTCCCGGGGCCGCGCCCTGGCAGGATCTCCACCGTTCTGGGGGCCATGAGCCCCGGCGTCACGAGCTGGGTCGTCGAGCCTTCCGGGATGATCCACTGGCCGTCCACCTCGAGAGTGACCACGACGCTGTCCGACTGCCCCTCCAAGCCGAAGTCGGCCACCCGCCCGATCGTCACGCCGCGCATCTGGACCGGATCGCCTTTTCGAAGCCCCATCACGTTGTCGACCACCGTATCGATCTTGAAGCGGCCCCGGAAGGTGGCGGGGTCGGTCAGATAAAAGAGGAGAACGATCGTGGCGATCAGCCCAGAAAGTATAAAGGCGCCGAGCCGAATTTGCCGCTGCCCTTCCTGCTTGGGTATCGCGTCTGCGATATCTGCGTCGGACAGGCCTGAAGTCTCGTTTATCGTCAAGGGATACTCCTATTTACCAAATCAATGCTCACGTGATCACCAAGGTGTCTAGCGCCGCCGTGGCTGCCTTCCGATCCACGAACGCCTGCACCACGGGGTCGTCGCTCGTTCGAAACTCTTCGGGCAAACCACAGAACCGGACGCGCCCTCCCTCGAGCATCGCCACCCGATCACAGATCTCCAATCCGCCTTCGATGTCATGAGTGACCAGCAGAGACGTCACATGCAAGTCGTCCGAAAGCTGCTTGATGAGCCTTTCGATCGCGGCGGTATTCACGGGATCGAGCCCGGTGGTGGGCTCGTCCCACAACAAAATCTCCGGACGCCCCACGATGGCCCTCGAGATGCCCACGCGCTTCTTCATCCCCCCCGACAACTCGGCGGGGAGTTTAGTCAACACTTGCCTGGGTTCGAGGTTGACGAGTTCCACCGCCTCCCAGACGCGGCGAGCCACCTCCTTGGTGCTCATGCGCTCCAAGGTCTCCTCGGGAATCCCCATTTCGATGTTCTCGAAAACGGACAGCGAATCGAAGAGCGCCGCGTACTGGAAGACGTAGCCCACCTTACGGCGGATTCTTTCGACCACGTCCCCGCCGCTGAAGTAGACGGATTCACCACCCACGATCACGTCACCTCGATCGGGCGTGATGAGCGCGATAGTAGTCTTGAGGAGCACACTCTTGCCCGTTCCGGATGGACCGAACAAAGCGAACATCTCACCACGCTCGACGGAGAGTGTCACCCCGGTAAGGACCGGGGCGTCGAACGCCTTGAAGACGTTGCGGAATTCAATCTCCACCCCTGCGCCATCGGCCGATCCGTTTCCAGCAGTAGACATGGCCTAGTTCAGGAAAAGCGGCGGGAACATGGCGTCGATGACGAGAATGGTCAGCGTCATGAACACCACCGAATGTGTAGTCGTTCTACCGACGCCCTCGGCACCGCCCGTCGTGCGGAGTCCCATGTGGACCGCGATGAGGGGAACCGCTGCACCAAACACAAGGGCTTTCGTGAGCGAATAGAGCATATCGTAGTTATGCCAGAACAGGCGCGCGCCATAAAAAAACGTCTCAGAGCCGAGCCCTAAGGTGTACTGGGCCGAATACATCCCGGTGAGGATACCGACCCCGTTGGCCAGCGAGACCAGTAATGGCATCGAGATGATCATCGCCAGCACCCTTGGGGCAGCAAGAACCTCGACCGGATCTCGACCCACCGAACGAAGCGCATCGATCTGCTCCGAGACCGTCATGGTGCCGAGCTCAGCCGTGATCCGGGCGCCGACCCTGCCCACCATAACGATCGCCGTGAGAACGGGACCCATCTCGAGAATGACGCTTTCCACCACCACAGATCCCATGACGTAGAGCGGGATCTGGCTCTGCATCTGGTACCCGCCCTGTTGGCTGGTCACGATGCCGATGAGCGCCGCCGCCACCAGGACGATCGGAATACTCTGGATGCCGATGATGTAGAACTGCCGCATCATATCGCGACGAGTCACCCGGAATCGGACGGTCGAAACACCGATGTGCCACACCAACAAGCCGAGTTGCCCGGCGTGCTCGGCGACCAAGCTGGTCGAGCGCGCGACGGAGGCGAGACTCCGGCCCGCGAACCCCGACGGGCTCAAGACCCACGATGATTGGCGGCTCACGGGCTCCAACAGTCAAAAGTGCGGCAGAATCTACGAAAAGTGAGGCGCCAAAGCTTCGACCTTTTCTTGTTGAAAATCAAGGAGTTTCGGCGCATGACTGTCCTGTTTGCAAGTCTCGGGCCGCTCCCACCAACGTAACTTGTACGTTATGGTCGTCACCCCCCGTCGAGGGCCATCTGCGCGGGCTAACCGTTGCCCGAAACTGTCACTGTCCGGAAGGGAAAGACCATGAAAGGGATGTCGTTCGCAAACGTGATGCCGCGCTGCCCGTTGGTGCTGGCACTTACGATTCTCATTGCCGGATCTTCATGCACTGACGACACACCACCCGCACAGTCCGGCCCCTCCGCGGATACCCCCGACGCCCTG
>JAPYQK010000026.1:11610-20142 GCA_029941275.1 Longimicrobiales bacterium
TCGTTGATGTCGGAACACCTTGCGGATCCCGACGCGATGATCGCCAACCTCAATGCGGCCGCACGCTTCCTGCGGGAGCGGGACGACGTCACCGGTCGGGTCGGCACCATGGGCTGGTGTTTCGGCGGCGGGGTGGCGCTCACATATGCACTCGGCGGTGAAGATCACGAAGCAACCGCAATTTTTTACGGGAGTCTCGTTACCGATCCGGAGATCCTCGGATCGATCGATCACGAAGTGTACGGAAGTTTTGCCGAAAATGACGGCGGCATACCGCCCGAGCAGGTGAACGAATTCGTCGCGGCGCTACGGGCGGCCGGGATCGATAATGATGTACATATTGACGACGAGGTGAACCACGGATTCTGGCTGCGCATCGACGGAAATCCCGAACTTCGGTCAGAGCCCGGCTTGGACGCGTGGCGGCGCCTGAAAGGGTACCTCAGGCGGACACTCAGCGATTGATGTCGGCTCCGTCCGCTTCTCGTCGCAGCGGCAGCAGGGGCACGGAATCGCCGGGAACCACCCTCCAGTCCTCATAGCGCTGGTAGCTCTGCAGGTAGTCGCCCGTGGGGACTTCGCGCCAGATGACCGCCTCGCTGGGCAGAAGGTAGCTCGGCCCGGAGCCTGGCAGAATGGGCGGGAAGTATGCGCGTCCACCGGCATGCTCCAACGGCTCGGGCGTCTGGAAGATCCAGTCGACCGCGGCGAACGTCGTATCTCGCGCCAAAGTGATGGTGCCCTTGATGGTGGGTTTGCCGTCGTCCTTCGGACAATACGCCAGCAGCCATCCGTCTGAACTCTCGTCGTCGACCACGAAGCGATGCCGGTCACCAAACGCGTCGTCCACGAAGTGTGGCGCGAAGTCGGCCTCGAGCGGGGGATACACCCATGAGTCGTAGGGTGCAGCCCCTTCCAGTCGCCGGATTTCGAACGCGTAGCCTTCCCGGTCGATACGTCGCGTCCAATTGAAGCGAAGCAGTGACGACGACCCCCTCTGGCTCAAATTGAGGGCCGGGAGCTGGAGATCGTCGAATTCGGAAAGAGGCACGACGGTATCCGCCTCGGCCAAGTAGGTGGCCACACCGAGTGTATCCATCAGCCCGCCGTATCGGATGCGCGCATATTCCCAAAGCCGCCGCGCTAGATCATCCTCACGGCCGTCCTCGCACGTGGCTTCTTCCATGGTCACGACCAATCCATCGATCGCCAGAGGCGCCACTTCGAGTTCAATCTGGTACGTCACCAGCCCAGCCCGAATCGCCACTTCTTGGGTTTCGAAACCGAGGGCGCCCACTCGGAGAAGGACTGTGCTGAAGGAGATCAACTCGGGGAAGGAAAAACGGCCCCGGGCGTCGGTCATCGTGGCTCCGACCCTCAGGTCTTCACTCCACGCCTCGACCGAGACGCCCCCGAGAGGCATCCCGCCCGCTCTGGTGACCACGCCGTCGAGTTGGGCCGTAGCGGAGCCGGCGAACAAGCACTGGAACGAGATCGCCAGTGCGACCCCTGCTCGACTCGTGGTTTTGCCCAAGATCATCATAATCGACCCACCTTCCTCAACCGCCGCCACCGGCTCACTTCCTGGTGCCCTTCCCTACTCATCGATCAGTAATAGCCGCCTATCCGCCGACAGGTTCCGCCCAGCGGGTGGTGTGCCTGCCCCTCAGAAAATCGGCTCGTTGTCGGCGGAGCCGTAGAAAATCCCGTTGAAAAGGAGCGGAAACGCGGCGTGGGACTGCGCGCGGAACGTGATTCTGGGCGTAAACAGGAAGAGCTGTCCGTCGCCCAGTTCGGCTTCGATCAGGGCCGCGCCCCCTTGCATTCGCTCCTGTCCCCAGGCCCAACCGCTCCGGAGGGGACGCTCCGTGTCGAACCAGCCGATCCGCTTTACCCCGGCGGCCTCAGCTCCGGGATCCAGATCGAAGAGCGGGCTGTGGCTGATCATAACGTCGAGCCGATCACCCAACCCGTGGGTCAGCGGACTATCATGCTCGATCTTTAACGAGTGGATCGACCCCGGCGTATAGTACTTCTCCCTATCGAGAGGACGTCCGTTCTCCACGAGGTGGTCACTCAGTGGAAGCCCCGCGTACGCTCCCAACCTCGCCGAACTGCCCACCGCGATGACCGTACCTCCGGCTCTCGCGAAGTCGAGAATCTCCGGTACTCCACTGGTGGCCGTGATGGAGCCGATGCGGTCGCGATACTCTGCCGGCACGGCGCTCGGGTCGTCCGGCCCACCGAAACCTCTACCGCCCGTCGGCGAAGGCACCGCACCATCCTCGAGAATCAATACGTCGAAACGACTCTGAAGGTCTCCCCGCGCGATCTCGCCCGGATACACGACCTCGAAGTCGAATCCGAAGTCCCCTAGGATCTTGCGGGTCCAACCGGACTGCATCGAACCGCCGTAGCGATCCCAAAGCGCCACTCTGGGGCGCCGAAGACGAAGAGTCTCTCCCGACAGGGCCGCCACGGCATGGAAATCCACACCTGTCTCTGCGGCCAACGCCCCGATCTCGGCTCGGGTCAGTTGGTTGGAGGCGACGTAGAAAGCGCCCTCGGGCAAATTCACTCCCGCCGGCGAATCCAAGAGCCAGGCCACTTGGCGCCCGTCTGCCAGGAGCCGGTTCACTGCGAGAAAAGCTGAGTTGTCCCGATGGTCGAATACGTATCCGTCCGCGGCTCCTCCCGCTGCCGCTTGGCTCACCGATCCACCTGAAGTCTCCTCCAGCCCCTCGATCAATTCGAACGGACCTTGGAAATCATCCAGTACCCGATCGAATTCCACCCCCATCTGAAAAGCCAAAGTCCAACCCGCGTTGTCGTATGGGGCTATGGGTGGTCCGCCGGGATACGCGAAATCGTTCGGATGTTGCTGCGGCTCGAACATGTCCATGACGTGGGGACGAAACGCTTGATCGGTCTTCACCACGTAGGACCCGTCCGGATAGCCCACGCCACCAATCACGAACCCCCTGGTCGAGCGGTACACGTCGACGCCGTTCTTCAAGAGCGTGTTGACGAATTTCGTGGCGGTCGAAAAGTCTGCCTGATCGGACGGGATGACGAATCCCCGCGGGTCCCGGTTCCCGGGATCCTGAAGAAGCCGTCGATAATCGGCCAGCGAACCGGTCGGACTCGCACCCAGCGCATCCGCTGCGGCCTCGGTCTCGGACGGCAGGACCGTCCACGTATCCGTGCTCCCCCGCTCGATCGAGTTCATCCCCATGCGCCAAATGTTGAATAGAAGGTGATCCCGGTTGCGCGCCGCGTAGTCCAGAACGGCCCAGTTCGCGGTCTGGGAGTATTCTATCGACTGCCTGAAGTGCCACTCGCCCGGCTCGACGGGCAACGGGAGGTTGCCTTGCGGCAACTGTCGCTCCGGTCGGAACGGAATCGTGACCGGCGTCGGATTGCCGATGGTTTCGGTCAACAACCCGATCATGTTCTTGAAGTAGGGTGTCGTCCGCAGACCACCGTTCCACCAAGTCGAATACGACCCGCCTGACCGCATCGTAGCGCCCCCCTTCCCCTCCGCCACGAAACGTCCGTGCATCGCCGCTCCGATCGCGTCGAGACCCGTGAGGATGAGTGGATCGAGGTTGTGGTTGGGCGGACCCCTGAAGGGAGGGGCAAACAGTACTGTGCCGGACGGGCCGGTCTGGTGGTGATTATAGACGATCTGAGGAAACCACTCGTGGAACAGCACGCGATTGATGTTGGTGGTCTCCGCCAGCGCCGACATGTAAAAATCTCGGTTGTTGTCGTGCCCCGCATACTTCTGGTACAGGACGGGCAAGCCCCTGGTGCTTCTGTCCAGCGGATTGGATTCACGCATGTACCAGTCGGAAACCAACTCCATGCCATCCGGGTTGACTTGAACCGCCAACAGGATGACTTCGTCGAGGATCCGCAGCGTCTCGGCGTCCGACTGACTGACCATGCGGTAGACGAGCTCGATGAGTTGCTGAGCACCGAGAACCTCCGTGGCGTGCAGCCCACCGTCGATCCAGATCACGGCCTTGCCTTCCTGGGCCAGCAGACGGGCTTCTTCTTCAGAGGTGCCGTCCGCCTTTGCCATCAGTCGGGAGATGTCCCTATAACGATCCAGGTCGGCGTGATTTGCCGGCGACGTGATTACGGCCATGACCTGCGGTCGACCCTCTTGCGTGAGTCCGATATCCTCCACGGTCATCCGATCGGACTCGGCGGCGAGCCTCCCGAAGTACTCGTACAACTCCGTGTAGTTGACGAGTTCGTAATCAGCGCCGATCTCGTACCCGAACTGCTGTTCGGGGGTGGTCACCCGCTGCTGTTGTAGCGAGGCTGCTCCCGCCCCCGAGGCGATGGTCAGGCCAAGCACGAGCGCGCAGATCAAACAAAATCGCATGAGTATCAATCCTGGGAAGTGGGCTGGAGCATGGCAATACGTTGTCAGATCATCTTCAGGCTGGCCCCGTTTCCAGTCAACTGCCCACACCGCGGCGCCCCTCCTCCTATCACACTCACCATCATCCAGTAAGTTGCGTCCCATGTTGCTCGCGCGCGACACTCGGACCCACGCCTCACTCCAAAGACAGCCGCCAGACAGCCGTTGAAGAAGCCTTCTAGCTTGGCGCACACGTCGGCGTCCACCGTCGAACGCGTGTTCCTCGGGTGGGACCGGCCCCTGCTGCCCGCCGCGGCCTCCCACCTGGTGGAGCACTACATCCAGGGGTCCCTGGCCGACCTTAGGCCGGCGAGCGTCGTGCTTCCGGGACGTCGAGCCCGCCGTCGTCTCGTCGAACTCCTCCTCGACGAAGCCGAGGCGCGGGGCGCCACGCTGATCCCGCCTAGGGCCATTACCGTGGGCAACCTCCCTGAATTGCTCTACACAACGACGGAGCCCGTGGCAGATGAGGTGACCTCGCGCAGGGCCTGGTCACGAGCACTCAGAAGTGTGAACCGAGAATCCTTGAAAGAGGTCTTTCCTCATCTCCCGAGGAACGACAGTCCCGCCGCGTGGGATGAACTCGCCGTGTTGTTAGCCGGGCTACACCAGAACATCGCTCGGGAAGGTCACCGATTCGGAGACGTCGTGAGGATCTGCCGTTCAGGCCTCTTTTTCAACGACGGAGCTCGTTGGGATGTATTGGCGCAGGTGCAACGTCAGTACCTGAAGCTTCTAGAGCGCGCCGGCGTGGTGGATCACTTTGCGAGTCGCCTTGCGGCGCTCGATTCGGAGGTCGATCGATTCGTCGGTGATGTCTGGCTCGTGTCCGTCGTCGAGTTACCCGCAGTGACAGAGCGGCTGGTGGAGGCGAGCGGCGCCGCCTTACGCGCTCTGATACACGCTCCGGAAGACTCGAGCGACGCCTTCACCCCTTTAGGCCTGCCGAGTGCGGACTACTGGGAGAGCGCACCCGTCCCCGTGACCGATGATGTCCTGACCGTCGTGGAGCGGCCCGTGGATCAGGCGGAGGCGGTCATCGATGGTTTGGTCAGCTTAGGGGGGAGGTATTCGGCGGAAGAGGTAGTGCTGGCCGTTCATCCCGAATCGGAGGTGGTGCCCTATCTCGAGCAACGCTTGGAGGCCAGAGACATTACCGCCCGGTACGCGGCGGGCACGCCACTGTCTCGCACTGGCCCAGTACGCCTTCTCGGGGCCGTGGCCGACTATCTGAGCGAGCGCACTTTCCAGGCACTGGCCGCTCTACTGCGGCATCCGGACGCTGGACGCCTCACGGGATCCACCAAGGCCGTCGCAGCCGGACTCGAGGCGATCGAGGTGGCGGACCGGTACTTCGCGGACCACCTCCCACTGAAGGTACGGGGCGAGATTCCGAGCGGGGACCACAAGGCAGCTCTTTTCCCACCTGTCGTCCGAGCGATCGATCGGGAGGGGCCACTCGCCCCTTTCGAGGGCCGTAAGAAATTCTCGCAGTGGATGCCTCTGGTGATGGAGATCTTGCTGAATGCCTACGGCGAGTTGGAACTGAATCGAAAAAATTCTAGCAATCGGCGCTTGTTGGACACCCTCGGGCGTATCCAGGCGGTGGCCGCGTCGATCGCGACGATGCCGGCACCATTGGATGAGGCATGCCTGGGTAGTGAAGCCATTCGGGCGTTGATATCGGCCCTGCGAGACGAGGCCCTCCCTCCCGAACCCGGTCGGGAAGCCGTGGAACTCCTGGATTGGCTCGAACTTCCGCTGGACGACGCTCCCACCGTAATGATCACGGGGTTCAACGAGGGTTTCTTACCGGAATCCTTGAGCGGCCACGCTTTTCTGCCCGATGCGCTTCGTACGCGCCTCGGCCTGCCGGACAACCGCCGAAGGCTAGCGCGGGATGCTTACCGGCTCACAACCGTCTTACACTCCAAACAATCCGTCCTTGTGATCACGGGGCGCAGAACCACACAGGGGGACCCCCTCCGTCCCAGCCGGCTTCTGTTCCGGATTCCGGAAGCTCAATTGCCCGCACGTGTACTCCATTTTCTCGAGAAAGACGCCGGGGCCGCCGAGGGCACCGCTGGAACGAGCCTGGCCTCACTCGGTATCCGGCCCGCCGCGGAGAGTTGCTTTACCACTCCCCCCGAAAGGGTGATTGAATTGGAGGAGGAAGAGATACCAACGGGGCTGGCGGTCACAGCGTTCGGGCCTCTCTTGAGCGACCCTTACCGGTTCGTTCTCGAACGGGTTTACCGGCTGAGGAGCGAGGACGACGAGGCCAGGGAGCTCGACCCCCTGATGTTCGGAACCGTCGCCCACGATGTCCTGCACCGCTTCGGCCTGATCGCGATGGCGTCCTCGCCACAGATAGACATCTCCGACGAGTCGGCGGTCGCCACGAGCTTGATCACCCTCCTGGAGGACGAGGTCGCGGCACGTTTCGGCACGGACGTATACCCCGCGGTCCACATCCAGGCTGAGCAACTCAAAGCCCGTTTTCGTGCGTTCGCCGTAAAGCAGGCGGCGTGGGCGACTCTAGGGTGGCGCGTTGTCGCGGTGGAGTGTCGGCCCGAGGGTGAGGGAGTCCCACTCGACGTCGACGAAGCGCCCTTCCTCCTTCGGGGCCGGGTCGACCGGATCGACCACAACCCGACGACGGGCAAGTGGGCCGTACTCGACTATAAGACCGGTGCGTCCGTCGAGACCCCCGAAAAGAGCCATCGAAAAGGCCAGGGCGAAGACCAGCGATGGGTGAATCTCCAGCTGCCCCTGTACCGACGGCTGCTGGCAGGAATCGTGGACGACCAGGGGCGGCCCATTGTCGACACACAGTTGGTCGCACATGACGATTTGTACTTGGGCTACATCGCACTACCCAAGGAGACGGCCAGAAGTGAATTCATGATCGCCCATTGGACCGAAGAGGACTTGGCCACCGCGGAGGCCACCGCCCGAGAGGCCGTTCGATACCTTCGGCGGGGCGTGTTCGAGTTCGACCCAGAAATGACCCGGGTCGGTCGTTTTGGAGGGGACGCCCTCGAGCCGCTTCTAAAGGTGGGATGGCTGGCCCCGGTCGAAGGCGAGGGCACCAAAGAGCATGAGGACCCGGCCCCCAGGCGCGGAGACGACAACGAAGGGAGCGGATATTGAACACCCTTCCTGGCCCCCAAGCGCTTCCCCGCGAGCTGGTTCTGGCGTCGGCGGGATCCGGAAAGACCTACCACCTCTCCAGCCGCATCCTCGGCCTTTTGGCGGGTGGTGCACCCCCCGGCGAGGTACTCGCCACCACGTTCACCCGGAAAGCGGCAGGTGAGATCCTGGAACGCGTGCTCATGCGGCTCGCGGAAGGCGCCTCGGACCCGGAAAAAGCAAAAGAGCTGGGGCGTACAGCCCACGAGAATCTCGCTGAGCCCATTGAGTGTCGCCAACTTCTAGCCCGTCTCCTAAGCGAGCTACACCAACTGAACGTAGGTACTCTGGACGCTTTTTTCGTTCGCCTGGCCCAGAGTTTTTTCCAGGAGCTGGGCCTCTCGCCGGGGTGGACCATAGCCGACGAGCCCACTGAAAAACGTCTCCGTACTGAAGCCGTCCAGGATGTCCTCTCAGGCGCCGACCGAGCGGAAATGGTGGAATTGCTCCGTATGCTCACCCGGGGTGACGCCGATCGACGTGTTCACACCGCAATCCTCGAACACGTGGATACGCTCCTTTCTATCCACCGGCAGTTGGATCCGAGGGCCGTCGACCCGTGGAGCCCCGGGTTCGGCGTGACCGAGCGGCTCCCCGGACACGAAATCGAGGCGAAATCGACGGAGCTGGCCGCCCGCCTCAGCCAGTTCGATATCCCCACGACCAAGACGGGGAACCCCAGAAAAGCGTGGGAAAAAGCGCGAGACAGGGCCTTCCCAGCGATCGCTGCCCGGGATTGGGAAACGGCGCTCAAGGGCGGTGTCGGCGCCAAAGTGGTCCAGGGTGAAGACCAGTTCGACGGGGAACACATTCCACCCGAGTTCGTCGACCTCTTCCACGAGGTTCGCTCGTTGGCTCGGATCGACCTCGCGCGTGAGTTCCGACGCGAGAGCCAGGCCATGGGG
>JAPYQK010000027.1:0-3858 GCA_029941275.1 Longimicrobiales bacterium
GCTCTGGGAGCAGCGAACGAATTCAGGGGTCATCGGCGTACCGTCGTCATACGCCATCGACGGGGTGCAGTACATCGCTGTCCAGTCGGGGTGGGGTGTCGACGCCGCCGCGATGGGGCGTCGACTCGATGGGCTCCAGGGTACGAGCGACTTCGTCCCGCAGGGCGGGGTGGTCTGGGTGTTCGCGCTCGATCGGTAAAGCGGGTCGTGGCTTGAGGTAGCAGGGGTGTAGCGCGGGTTCAGTTCTGCGCGAAGTGCTCCTTGAGCAGTTCGTTCAGCTGGTCCGCCCCTTCCTCGGGGATCCAGTGGCTGACCCCTTCGATAATTTCGAAGCGGTAAGGCCCCTTGATGTACTTCTCCGTGAGTTCCGCGCCCTCACGCCCGAGGGCCGTGTCCTCTGTGCTCCACACGAACATCGTGGGCATGCTGATGGGGGTGACCGCGGCCCCGCCGCCGCCCAGGCTCATCGCTCCGTACCAGTTCAGTGCGCCCTGGAGCGCGCGCGGCTCGCTCAGTAAGTCGACGTACACCTGCACGTCATCTTCAGACAGCTCCCCCCAACCCGCATAGATGTCGCGCAAACGCGCGGCGTCGTTCTCGAGCAGTACCGTCGCGGCGCTGTCCGAGGCGAAGAATTGGAAGTAGCCGGACCGCTGCGCCTGGTCCCCGCTGGAACTGCTTAGAGCTTCGCCGAAGGCATAAGGGTGAGGAACGGAGAGCGGCACCAACGAGATCACCCGGTCGGGGTGTTCGAGCCCGACTTGCCAGGCCACTGCCGCACCCCAGTCGTGCCCCACCACGTGAAAGCGTTCCCGCCCCAACTGGTCGGCCATCCCGACCACATCGGCGACGAGATTCGAAATGACGTAGGCCTCGACGGTTTCCGGCCGGGCGCCCCGGGAATACCCACGCTGGCTCGGTGCTACGACACGGTAGCCCATCTCGGCGACATAAGGGATCTGATAACGAAATCCGTACGCGCTTTGGGGGAACCCGTGGAGCATGAAGACCAACTCACCGTCTTCAGGACCGGCAGCGAGAGCGTCGAACGTGAACTCACCGACCCGCAGCTGGATCTCTTCCAACGCCCCACCGTCCGCCACCGTGCCGTCGCTTCCCATGTCTCCGTCTCCAGCCTGGCAGGCCACAAATCCCAGCAAGGCCAGAGTTGTGATCGATCTCGATGGCCTCAATGGAAGCCTCCTGTTCATGGTTATGGCTAATAATCACTGCTAGTCGATGATCCCAGCTGGCAAATAGGCCCAGCTAGTCGATAATCCACACTAGTCCACGGCCCTTACTAGTCGATGATCGCCTGATAAATGAGCGCCCTGAGTTTGCCGTGATCGTCGAGGCCGCCCGCCGGAATCAGGTTGGTCAGGTACACGACGACGAGTTCCTCCTGGGGATCCACCCAGTACGTCGAGTGATACGCACCTCCCCAGCCGTATTCTCCCACGGAGCCCGGGATACCGCGTGCGCCGAGGTCGGTCACGATGGAGAAGCCGAGCCCGAAGCCCTGCCCGGTCCGGAACGGGATTCCCCTCAAGTGGTCGGTCGTCATCAACTCGACCGTCTTCGGGGTCAGGATGCGGACGCCGTCCAGTTCACCCCCGTTCAACATCATCTGGAGGAAACGCGCATAGTCGCTAGCGGTCGACAGGAATCCTGCTCCGCCCGAAAAACTCTTACGCGGCCCGTCCACGTATTCGCCTTGGCCGGCCATTATGCTGGCGTCGGGTGCCCGCTCCAAGCCGCCGCGGGATGCGGAGTAGACTGTCGCAAGGCGGTTCCGATCGTCGGAGGGCAGATAGAAGTGGGTGTCGTCCATCCCGAGCGGATCCAGGATGCGCTCCCGCATGAAGACGTCCAGGGGTTGGCCACTCACCTTGGCGATGAGTGCTCCCAGGATGTCGGTGTTGTAGCCGTAGACCCAGCGCGTGCCCGGCTGTGAGGTCATCGGGAGCGCTGCTATCCGCGCAACCGTCTCGCCAACCGGCTCGTCCCTATTCGCGAAGTACCACCCCGTGATGCCGGCTTCTTGCCATTGGTCGGCCGCGGCGCCCGTCCCATAGCTGATCCCGGCCGTATGGGTCAGAAGGTCGCGAATGACGATGGGGCGGGTGGCCGGGACCACGTCGTAGCCGCCTCGATCGTTCGGCACGCCTACCGTCGTGCGGGCGAACTCGGGTAGATACTTACCGACCCGGTCGGTAATCAGAAGCTTGCCTTCCTCTTGAAGCATCATGACACCGACGCTGATCGGCGCCTTGGTCTGTGAGGCGATCCGGAAGATTCCGTCGATCGGCATCTGTCTGCGGGCTTCCCGGTCGAGCTGCCCGAAGGCCTCGAGGAAGGCGACTTTGCCGCGGCGCACCACGATCGCGGTGGCGCCGGCCAACGCACCGTCGTCGACGTAGTCCTGCAACGCGTCGCTCAGCCGCTCGAGTCGCGCCGACGACATTCCGACCTCTTCGGGGACCGCTCGCGGAAGATGTTGCGCCGTGAGGGGTCCGATCGCCACGATGAGGGTGGCAACGAAGGCCAGCGTCAGTCCCGGCCAGCGGATTCGTCTAGGGGCTAGGGGGGTCGTGATGGCCATGAGCGGTTCTCCAGTCGTTGAACGATGTGGGGCCTGAAGACAGGCGAGCGTCGACTTGGACCGAGATTACCGGCGGTCCCGAGGGAGTGCAACGGGTCGTTCGGGCGGACTCAGTGGGCGTGGGCCCTAACGCACCGTGGCCTCGGTCGAAGTCCCAAGGAAGGCCCCATTCGTCTCTTCGGCCACCAAGGTCCCCGCGACGAACGCGTTGGTCGCTTGCAGTGTGGCCAGGATTGAAGCTTTCTCGACTCCCTCGTGGACTGAGGCGGCGCCCGTGAGAGGAACCCGCCGGTCACCGAGGTCGGCTTCCACCAGGACCACGACCACATCGTGTCCAGGGCCACGCACGTGCTGGGCAGCCAAGAATCTGAGCGTGACGGGAAATCCGTCCGTCGGTCCGGATCGAAGGAATTCCTCGATCAGCACCAGCGCGGCGCTGGCGGGCACCTCCAGCGAGTCTCCGCCCGTTCCTTCGGCGTCACGCTGAGCACCGATAGAGCGGGCGCTGCTGTTCAGCTGCACGAGGACGTCGAATCCCCCTGATTCATTCCTCTTCACTTCTAGACCTTGGAGTGCCAGGCGTGGAGGTGCCGGCTCCGGTGTTCGGTTCGACTCCAGTGAGTCCACGGTTGGCGGAGAGCCGCCTGGCTCGGGTAAGCGGTCCGCCGCCTGTGCGTGCTCTGCCTCAGATGCGTGCTCTGCCTCGGGTGCATGCTCCGCTTCAGGCCGGTGTTCAGCTTCAGACACGTGCGCCGTGGACGTAACCGACCCGCTCGGATCCAGGTCCGACTTTTCTGAATCCGGATCGGAACGGGGCTGGCCGCTCCTCGACTCCTTTGGACCGGCCACGACAGGCTCGGGGTCAGCAGGCTCGGGGTCGGCGGGCTCGATACCCAAGAGACGTTGCAGCTCACGACGGGACAATCGGCTCTGTACGACGGTTATCTGGTCCGCTCGCACCTCGAATTCGATCCCCAGAATGAGCGCGGATATCACGGCTCTCGAAATTTACGACACCAGCGTCTCAGCGGTCGTGAGGACGTGCACGTGGGGCCCTCTCTTTTTGTCGAGAACGAGTTTCGCCGACACTACTGACGACAAGGAAACTAGGAGTGCTTCGGCTCTCTCGACCAGCCCGTCGGAACCCCCGTCATCGGTCGGTTTCACTGGGGCCGCTCCTGCTTTTCGGCGGGGGCCGATCGATGTCCCCCTGCGATCCAATGGCTCACGATTCGGGTGGTGGCCTGCAGCGTGGC
>JAPYQK010000027.1:3958-19925 GCA_029941275.1 Longimicrobiales bacterium
GATGTCCCCCTGCGATCCAATGGCTCACGATTCGGGTGGTGGCCTGCAGCGTGGCGACGATGATTGCCAAGTCCGACATGCCGACGAGGGCCCTGATCGTCGCGAGCGCGGAAGGCTTGAGCCGATCGGGGAGGACCGCCGGTCCCGACGACGCGCCACTGAAGGTGCGTCCCTGGCAAGTGATCGTGGTCTCCACGTGCAGCCCGCCGTCCGCGCCTTCTCCCACGTGATGACCCACCAGCTTGATGGATCCCTCGATGAGCGCCTTTTCCTTGGCCGCTGAAGTCGCTGCAGGGCTCAACTGCCCTCCTTCGCCACCAACTTGGGCGGCACCCGGGCCAGGGTAGCCTGCTCGAAGTCGTAGGCATAAGCCAACAGCTTGGCTTCGGTCCAGGTATCCCCGATGAATACGACAACGAAGGGGGTCCCGTCGTCGTAGTACGCGGAGGGTACAGTGACGACCGGCACGCCCAGAGCATTTACGATGTTGCTGGGCAGCTCAGGGTGATTGTTGGGGCTGTACTCGGGTCGCGAGGGATCTTCCACCAGGTCCCGAATCGGTGCACCCGCCTGGGGGAAGAACAGCCCGTCGAGCTCGAACACCTCGAGGACCACCCGGTAGAGTTCGCGCATCTCTCGTCGCCATGCCTGGAATGCGTCACCGTCCTCCGTGGCGCTCGGTCGCGCGGGTGAACGACGTTGCGCGCGTTGGGGAAACTGCTGGCCGGTCAACGCTTCCCACTCCGCGACGCTGTGGAACGGCGACTGGTCTCCTAAACGCTGTAGGTACACGAGCAGGTCGTGCGCGCCCACCGACGGCACCCGCGGCCGGCTCTGGTAGAGTTCGATGAACTCGCTGTTGAGGAACGGATCGTCCACGACCACCGCGCCCTCGCTGGTCAGCACAGAGATCGCCCTCTGATAGAGTGCTTCCGTTTCCGGGGCGAGAGGCAGCCAGCTGTTCCGCCACCCCACTCCGACCAGCCCGAAGCGCTTGCCCTCGAGGGCGGAGTCCGTCAGGAGGGCGGCGTACCCCTCCTCCGGGAGGCGGCCGAATCCCGCGTACGAGGCGAGATCTGCCGGGGCCGGTCCCGAGATGACGTCCAAGGTGAGAGCAGCGTCGTACACCGTTTTCGCCAGTGGTCCGACCACGTCGAGGTAGGTGGCGTCGATCGGTACGACCCCATCCAGGGGGACGAGCCCAAAGGTGGGTTTTACACCCACCAGCGCTTGTGCTGCCGCAGGATTCTGGATCGAGCCGCCCGTCTCGGTGCCCAAGCCGAGGACCGCAAAGCTTGCGTTCACCGCGGTCGCGGTGCCGCCACTCGATCCTCCGGGTGCTCTCTCCGGGTCGTACGGGTTGAGTGTGACTCCCGCCACGGTGCTCCGCGTCCGGGTTCCGTCGCCGGCGAAGTCAGGGAGGTTGGTCTTGCCGAGTACGATCGCTCCCGCCTCTCTGAGTCGTGCGACGACGGTCGCGTCGGCTTGGGGGATCATGTCGATGCCCCCCGTGGCTTCGCTGAAGCCGTCGAACCCGGCCGTGGTCACGAGCCCGCCGTAGTCCAAGTTGTCCTTGATCACAACAGGAACCCCATGAAGGGGGCCCCGGGGTCCCGTCGAGGCGTACTCGACGTCGAGCGCGGCGGCCGTTGCCAACGCATCGGGGTTCATGGAGATCAGGGCGTTGTAGTGACTCTCATATTGGTCGATTCGGCCGAGGAAAGCCCGGGTCAGGTCGACGGCCGAGTACTCTCCTGCCGCGTATGCAGCTTGGATCGACTGTACGGTGACTTCGGAGATGCCAGTGGACTCGGCGGGGAACGCACCGGGGGACGGGTCGGCCAACAGGACGACGGGGCGCGCGGCCCCAGCCGGCCTCGGGGGGCCGGAGGGAGACGCTCCGGTCGAACAGGCGGCAAGCGGCGTTGAAATGGCGACGACGAGCGCGAGCCTTGAGGGAACGGACCGAGAGGCCGAAGCCCAAAGGGCCGCCGGCAAGGCTAGAAGGTCATCGAAGAAGTGCCGCCACATTCCAGTGCCCTACCGTTTCTCCAGAATCGCCTCGTCCACACCTGTCTTGAACTCTTCCCGGAACCCTGCGCCTCGTGCTGGGGAGACCTGCGCCATGATGATCGTGACCATATTCTCGGTCGGGTCGATCCAGAAGCGGGTGCCCACGGACCCGTCCCACCAGAAATCGCCGTCGTTGACCGGGTAGCGGTATTGACTGGCGTCCATGACGATGCTGAAGCCGAGGCCCCAACCCTGTCCGAGCGTCGGGCGGCCGAAGCCGATCGGAAGGAGTGCGTCTGGGATACGATTGACCGTCATGATGGCGACGGTCTCAGGCTGGAGCACCCTGACCCCATCCAACTCACCGCCGTTCAGGAACATTTGGGAAAAGCGCAGGAAGTCCATCGTGGAAGCCAACAGCCCGACGCCGCCCTCGATCAGGGTGGGCCGTTCCGTGAAGGGCACCGATTCGACCTGATACGGCTGAAGGGCGCCCTCGCGTGACGGCCGGTAGACCGTGGCCAAGCGATCGGCATCGTCGGGTTCGACCCAGAAGCCGGTGTCCGTCATGCCGAGCGGCCGGTAGACACGCTCCTCGAGAAAGTCCTCCAGCGGCATCCCCGACCAAATCTCCACGAGCCGTCCCAGAATCGTGGTCGAGATGCCGTACCGCCAATTCGTCCCCGGATCTTCGAAAAGGGGCGTGCGTGCGGTGTTGTCGACCATCTGCCCAAGAGTGATCGTACGCAAGCGCACACCTTCCGCACGGTAGATCGAGGAACTCCGGCTGCCGATCCCCGAAGTGTGCTTGAGGAGGTGTTCGACCGTGATCTCACCGTTTCGGGGCCGCGTACGGTCCATGTCAGGTGAGCCGGCATCAACAAATACCCGCTGATCTGCGAACTGCGGCAAGTATCGTGATATGGGATCGTCGAGCTGGAATTTCCCTTCCTCCCACAGGATCATCGCGCCCAGGCTAGTGATGGATCGAGCCATCGAATAGAGGCGAAAGATGGCGTCTTCTGGCATCGGACGATCGGCTTCGATGTCGGATTGGCCCAGCGCCTCCATGTACACCAGGCGTCCGTCCCGAACCACCGCGCCCACCGCGCCCGCGATGTCCCCGGCGTCGATGTGGGCTTGAAGGGCGGCGGTCACACGCGCCAGCGCAGCGCTCGACATCCCCACCGACTCGGGTGTGGCGGTGGGGAGGCTTTGGGCCGAGGCCGGGCTACCCAATACCAGTGGGGCCAAGGCACCCAGGACCAGAAGCGTCAGCGCGAAGGGTTGGCGGACAACGGCGCTACGGTCGGCGTCGATGCTCAGGAGGGGAGTCGAATTTGTCATGGGATGGGTATGGTGGTGGGAGCGTCCTTGCTACGCAACCGCGGATCTCCGGCCGGGCTTTCGACTCCTGGCGTGCCGACTAACTTCCTCGGTCTCAACACGTCGGACGACCCGCTCGAGGAAATGACAATGCGTCGATTCCATGCCGTGCCACCCGTTGGGCTCCTCCTACTCATCGTCCTCCAGGTAGGGACCCCCGCGCTCGCGATGGAATATGGCCTGGTTCTTCAGACCACGGATCGGGATTTTGCGCGGTTCAGCGGTCTGCAGTGGGAGAATCCTCTGGTGTCAGAGGTTGGGTGACGGCGCCATCAAGAATGAACTTGCGGGTCCGGGTCCATGAGATGTTCGTGAAGCCCGCTCACGCCCCGATGCCCTACGTTTTTGGTCGCGATGCGGTTCGCCTCGATCATGGCGGGCTGGAGCCGATCTCCCCGCAAGAGTCGAGCGAGAAGAGTAGCTCCCCAGACATCTCCACAACCCGTGGGATCCCCGGCCGCCTCGGGGCCCTTCAGCGGTGCGAACCCACTTCTGGCTGGCCCGGGGGATACCGCTAGATGGCGGGTCTCGGACCAATCTAGGGGATCACTCTTGAATCCCGCACCCGTGACGAATCGCGCTCCTTCGGGGCCGAGGGTGACCGTCATCAACTTCAACTCGGGCCCCACGGCTTGAGCGGCTAACTCCCACGGATCTTCCACCCCGCGCCCGAGCAGGCCAACTCCTCGGCGTTCAACTGCACAGCGTCGAAGCAACCAAGCCAAGCCTCCCACGACGGCAACCCCCGAGGAATACGAAGACCGTTTGGGCCGACCCCAAGAAAGAGCGAGTGCAGATCGGCGTAAGTTGGGCCGGGAAAAACACTTCTGAGGGCCTGGGCCGTTTCGAGGTTCATCTCGAAACCGGAAATGAAGTTGATGTAGAGGGCGTCGCACGTCGCTGTGATCGGTCCGAGTTCGTCCCACGACCATGGAGGCACACCCCCGGTGAGGCGTTCGGTACGCCGGCCGGGCCCTGTGTAAACGAGTGCCACTCGGTTGTTCGCCCCGGGGACGGTTTGGATTCCGGTCCCCACGTCGACCCTTGGATAGGACCTTAAGAACGCCAGGGCCGACTCCGACAGGTCAGCCCCGACTTTGACGATCGGGACGATCTCCCAATCGTCCCCTAGGGCGGCTTCGAACGCGGACAAGGCGTACGCCACTCCCCCCCACTCTTCGACCGGCCTCGGGAGACCATCACCAAGGCTTATCGTGTCCCAAACAAGGGTCCCGACGACTCCGAGGCGCTTGGGACTCCCATCACACATCGCGAACGTCCGGCTCGAGATCAAAAAAAACGAATGGCGTCAGTTCGGAAGGCGGCTGTAACTTTCTCTTGAACAAGGACGCCTCCCGCGTGCGTAGCTATCGAACACCAAATCCTATCAAGAATTGACCGATACCCCAAACGACGACACGGGTGAGCCGCCTGGCCAGACTCCCCAGGCGGGCCAATCGCCGGTGGGGTTGTCACGCGAGTTGAGCGACTGTCTCAAGGACCTTCGGCGGCCTGCTACGGGACGGCTAGATCGACGGTTCCAGCGTTTAGCTCTACCACCTGGCCCGGCCGCAGATAGGCGCTGATGCGGTATTCTCCATTTGGGAGCCTGTCCCCCAGGATCGTGGCGGCGCTCACGAGTCCGCTCTCGAACATTTCGGTCGCACCCGGTGGGAGAACGACCTCGATCAGAGCCAAGGAGCACGCGACAGTACCGCTCATGTCCCACACCGGATCGGACCCGCCATCGTAGGCTCTCAACAGCACCACGCACCCGTCGGGGAACACCACAGAATGCTGCTGATTCGACTCGTTCACGATCTCCACCGACACCCCGATCTGAACGGGGAACGACTCGGCAACGACAAGGCCCGTGACTCTGTAGGTGACCCCACCGACCAGATTGCTGCCTAGGTCCAATCCGTTCAACGTGCCCTGACAGGCGGAGAGGGTCACGGTGAACAGTGTCACTGCGGTGGTTGTGAACCCACGCCAAGAACTGCGTGGGCGTATCGGCCATACGCGACCGAAGCGTGTCGACCGATCCGAAGCATTTTCCGGTTGTCTCTGATCCATCCGTATACCGCCCCCTTTTTCGTTCCACGCCCACTCGCTCTTGCTGCACCGCGCCCGGTGTCGGCCCGCCTACACCAGACCGACCGACCGACGGAAGTTGTGACACGCGCCGTGATGACAGCGAGAAAATGTGGGCGCACACGTTGCCGACGCCTGGTATGTCGAAATAGGTTGGTCCTTCCCGTCTGAGCAAGAAAATCCCACGTCCCGCGAGGAGTTACGAAATGATCCCGTCCTTGATGGCTGTTAGATATGGCACGACGCCCCGACTGTTTTCTTCCAGAACGAACGGTTGGGCCAGAGGTCTAACCGTTGGGGCCGTGCTTTTCGCGGTCGGGGCTTGCGGCGGTGCGGCCGAGACCGGGGGTGGAGAGGAGGGCGAATCCTCCGAGATGCCGGTGGCCACTCGTGCGGGCGTGCAGATCGTTGGGCCAGAAGAGGGAGCGACCGTGGGCGGCTCCGTGATGATTACGCTCGAGGTCTCTGGTATGACCCTTGCGCCCGCGGGCACGATGGAAGCCGGTACGGGTCACCATCACTTGGTGGTGGATGCCGATCTCCCGACCGTCGGCATGCCGATCCCGTCGACCGACGGTGAGTACATCCACATGGGCCAGGCGCAAACCGAATACGAGCTTACGGGCTTGGCGGCTGGAGACCATATGGTGATCGCGGTGGTGGGAGACGGGGCACACATGCCGTTGATGCCCACCGTGGCCGACACGGTACGCTTCGTCGTTAATTAGCCCGAACAAGAAAAAGCGGAGGGGGGCATCGCCCCCCTCCGTTACGGCACCGCTCGGTGCCCGTCCGTGCTAGTTGTTTCCCTCTAGCGCGTTAGCGTGACCACCAACGTAGCTGCCTCTTCTTCCTAGTTGTCGTCGGTGGTGTCGAAGTCGAACTCCTCATCGGTTACCGTCAGCGTCATGCTGTCGCCGTCCCGGGAGATCGTAAACGCCTCCGGGCTACCTTCGCCCGTCTGACTGAGGGTCAGGGTGCTACCGGTCACGACGTAGGTTCCCGCCTCGTCTTCAGTCTCCTCCTAGGGGATCGTGAGGATGAACGTATACGTGGCGTCTGCACCCAATGTGAGTACGAACGAGGCTCCCTCGTCCGCGACCAGGTCCGCCGAAACCGTGGCGTCTGCCGTGCTTGTAAAGACGATCGAACTCGCCGTCCACGTACCGGTCAGGTCGTCCACCTCGAGGCCCGTCGAGTCAGTACATACGCTCATAACAATCAGAGCCATTGCGGAAGTTGTCAGATGTCTGAGTTTCATTGTTTTCGTTCCTATTCAACGTAAGTTTTTGCCGATTAGGTCACTTTTATGTGAATGGCGATGAGCACGGAGGCAGGAGAACTCGCTCATCGCATCGGACTGCGGAGGCACGCAGGCGCGGCGAAGACGATCTTCGCCATTAGACGCCTACCCGGGCTAGGTGCAAGCACGGTGCCACACCCGAGCGTGCCAGCCGTGGTCAGGTTGTATTGTCGGCACCAATATGGGCCGCTGAAGGGATCGAGGAGCCAGTCCACAAAGAGCAGGGGAAGGACGCAGGCCAGAATGGACCCAGATTCGAGACTCACGCCCTCTGGGCTCCCTCTCCATCGCGTGTACGCTCATGGCTGAACGCCGCGTAGTCGTCGTGGGTGGCGGAGTGATTGGGGTGTGCTGCGCGTACTTCCTAGCCAAGGAGGGCGCCGATGTGATCTTGGTCGAGCGCGACGAGATTGGCTGCGGCGCTTCTTTTGGAAACGCTGGAACGATTGCGGCCGGCCATCCACCCCTCAACAAGCCCGGCCGAATCCGGCGCTCTATCCTGGATCTGCTCAACCCGAAGAGCCCACTCTACATCCCCTTGCGGTGGGACCCCGGTCTGATTCGGTGGCTGTGGACGTTCCGGAGCTTCTGCACAGAACAGCATCTCAAGGCGAGCATGGGTGCGCTCGCGCCACTCGGACACGCGTCTCTCGAGTTGTTTGACAGCCTGGTCGAATCGGAGGGTTTGGACTGCAACTACGAGCGAGCCGGGTACTACGAGATTTGCCGCACGGACAAGGGCTTGGCGGAAGCGGTGCATGACGCCGCCATGATGCGTCCGCACGGCTTCCACCCCCGTAAGATGCGTTTTGATGAACTCAGGGAAGTCGAGCCCGCCATTCTCGACGGCGTTGTGGGCGGTGTGTACTTCCCGGAGGCCGCCACTTGCGACCCACATCGTTTCGTTCTCGAGTTGGCGGATCGGTCCGTTCGCCTTGGCGCACAGATCGAGACTGGGCGCGGTGTTTCGGAGATCCTGAGCAGCGGACGATCGATCCAGGGTGTACGTTTCGAGGACGGGGAAGTGATCGAGGCGGATGCCGTGGTGCTCGCGACAGGATCCTACAGCAGCGTCCTGACGAAGAAGTTCGGGCTCCACCTTCCGGTCCGAGCGGGCAAGGGATACCACAGGGACCTGGAGGTTGCCGAGGGTGGTGAGACCCTCCTGAGCGTAGCGTGTGTTCTCGCCGAGACATCCGTGTTTTGCACGCCCATGCGTGGGTTCACGCGACTGGCTGGCACACTCGAGTTCTCGGGCGTCAACCACCAGATGCGTCCAGGCCGTTTGAAACAACTCACCGCGGCGGCCGAAGTGTATCTGGATGGTGTAAGAGAGGCGGTGATTCGCTCCGAGTGGTGCGGCCTCAGGCCCTGCACCCCGGACGGGATTCCCTATGTGGGTCCCGTTCCGGGGCAGTCGGGACTATTCGTCGCGACCGGACACGCGATGTTGGGGCTCACGCTCGGCCCCGTGACGGGCAAGTTGATCGAAGAGCATGTACTGCGGGGGGGCACGTCGCTGCCGTCCGAGGCGCTCGAAATTCAACGTGGGGGGTAGGTGTGAGGGGCAGGGCGGTGCGGCTGTGGGTTGGGATCTGGCGCCGGCGGCTTTATCGTTTTGAGAGGGTGCCTTTCTACGTGGGAGTAGTGATCGACCGATGACCCCTTGGGTGACTCGCCTGCTCGTGGCGAACGTACTGACATATCTGCTGGTGCAGCCGGGGACGCTTCCGTACGCCCTCCTCACGCTCTTTCCACCCGCCGTCGTGGGGCTCGATCAGGTCTATTTCCCGGGCGTACCGTTCCGGCCATGGACGTTGTTTACGTATATGTTCTTGCACGCCGGCTTCATGCACATCCTCTTCAACATGGTCGGGCTCTTCTTCTTTGGGCCGCGCCTCGAAGCCCGACTGGGGGCGAAAGGTTTCCTCGGGCTCTACTTCCTGAGCGGGCTGGGTGGCGGGGCTTTTTCGTTCGTGTTCTCGTTCGGCGCGCCTGTCGTCGGAGCGTCCGCAGCGGTCTATGGTGTTTTGATCGGCTTCGCGATGTACTGGCCGCGAGAGCCCATCTACATCTACGGCGTACTGCCCGTTCAAGCCCGTTGGCTCGCCACTTTTCTGGTTGTCGTCAGTTTGTACAGCGGCATTTCGGGATCGGGCGGTGGCACGGCTCACTTCGCCCACCTCGGCGGGCTCGCGGTGGGTGCGGCCTTCCTCCGTTGGCGGGACTGGAACACCGGCAAGGGTCGGCGTGAGTTCCAGCGAAAGCTCCATCAAACGCCCTCGATGGAGGGATCGGAGCGTGACGTGCGACGCCGTTGGGCCTCCATCGACTTGTCGTCCATGCACACCCTCAACCGAAATGAGGTGGAGGAGCTGCTGGCCCGAGTCGATCGGGAGGGAATGCGAGCGCTGTCACCGGAAGAGCGCCAATTCCTCGACCGCATGTCCGGAGGTTAGAGCATCCCGTCTGCGCTCATCGCCATCCTGGGCTGGATATGGCCCGGCGCGGTTCTGTTCCTCGGCGGACTCTGGTTCGCCAGTTTTTGGGGGGACGCGGTGTGGTTCTCCCAGGCGCTTCCTCTGCCTGGCTCTGAGGAGGGCCGACGGTCGAGGCCGAAACTTTGCAGGGAAGGCTAGAAAATGATCCAGTTCGCCGTTCATCTAGTCGTTACGGCAGCACTACTCTTCTTCGTCGGGCGTATGGTGTCCGGCATTGAGGTCGAGGATGGGGGATCGGCCATCGCCGGTGCGATCGTCCTCGGGTTCGCCAACGCGTTCATTCGCCCCTTACTGGTCCTGCTGACGTTCCCCATCACGTTTTTGACCCTGGGACTGTTCATCTGGGTCGTAAACGCCTTCATGCTGAAGCTTGCCGCCAACTTCGTTCCGGGATTCAAGGTCGAGGGTTTTAGGGCTGCGCTGATCGGGAGCTTGCTGCTCGGGTTCCTCAACATGGTGGTCGCGAGTCTGTTCGGGATCTAGGGTCGCACGCGAGCCTCACTCGTCCTTCGCTCGTGTCCCAACCGGATTCGGGTGCCTCGCTCCTCTAGCTGATCGTCCCGGACAGGGCCTTCACCAGCCGGTACAGAAACTCCTGGCCCTCGTAGAAAGACTCGATGAGAATACGCTCGTCTTGGCCATGGGCGCGGTTGTCGTCGACATCGCCGAAGAGTCCCGAGACGCCGTAGGTGGGGATCCCCGCTCGCCTCAGGTAGAGACCGTCCGTCGCTCCTGTGCTCATCACCGGGACGACCGGCACGCCCGGCCACATCTCCTCGGTGATCCGCTCGATGGGCCCGAGCACGTCTGCTGTGAGGGGGGAGGGGGGACTGGGGTTGGGCGACCCGGTGGGAGTGACTTCCACCCCGGAGCCGGCGACCTCGCGTAGCGTAAGAAGTACCTGAGCGGGGCTGTGGTTCGGGAGGATGCGGCAGTTGACCAGGGCACCAGCGGTTTGTGGTAGTGCGTTGTTGGCGTGCCCCCCATTCAGGCGTGTGGCCACGCAGGTGGTTCTAAGGCGGGCATTCAGGTGGGGAAACACCTGCAGGCCGTCCACGGCGCTCTCATTCTCCGGGTCCTCCAGGACTGCCCGAATGTCCTCGGCAATGGAGCCTCCCTCCACGTCAGCCGTTCCCCGGAAGTATGCTTCGGTCACCTCATTGAGCATGACCGGGAAGTGATATCGGCTGATCCGCATGAGGGCGTTCGCGACATCATAAATGGCGTTGTCCGCCCGTGGGAGCGAGCTGTGGCCGCCTGAGTTCGTGGCCTGCACGTTGAAGTTCTGGAATATTTTTTCGCTGGCCTGCACGGAGTTCAACTGGCGCACACCGTTCTTGAGGGCTCCCCCGCCTCCTTCGTTGAGCGCGTAGTCGGCGTCGATCAGATCCCGTCTATTCTCCAAGAGCCATCGTACACCATTGGCCCCGCCCCCCTCTTCGTCGGCGGTGAGCGCGACGATGATGTCACGGTCCGGCACGTATCCTTCTTCCTTGTACCGAATGAGGTTGGCGGTGTATATGGCCGCCTCGTCTTTGTCGTCCGTGACACCCCGCCCGTAGTAGTACCCGTCCGTTTCGGTGAACGTCCAAGGGTCGATGGTCCAGTCCGTGCGGAGAGCTTCGACCACGTCGAGGTGTGCCAGGAGGAGGATGGGCGCGCGGCCCGTTTCTCGACCCCGGAGCCTGGCGACCAAGTTCATTTTCTGATCGTTCGGGCCGACGATGTGCACATCTTCCTGAGAGAAGCCCGCATCCAGAAGGCGACGGGCCATCGCCTCTGCCGCCGGGGTCGTTCCTTCGGATTCGGTCGTGTTGATCTCGATGAGCTCCTGGAAGATCTCCCGCACCAACTGCTGGTGGGGCTCGAGAGGTGCCTCCTGGCTCACCGCGCTGACGGCACCCACCAGGAATGAAGCGGTCACGACAAGGGCCCTGGTCAAGCTTGGAATACCGTGCTGCATTCCTCGAGTCCAAACCGACATGGGGACTTCTCCGTCTAATGGGGTTGTGTTCATCGGGATTGTGCGGTTCGCAGAGGCGGCTCGTGACAATAGGTCGGACCTCTGGAAGAGTCGCGACGGCGAGTCGGGGCTTCGAAACAATTGTGACACCGAGTCGAGGAGACGCCTCGCTGGACAGGCCGACTCGTCGTCATCGTGGTGAGAGTCCCCCACGTCATGAGAGCCCCACCATCCAAGATCGAGCAACATCCGCCAGTTTATCTTGCACCTCGTCATCCGTGCGTCCCGACCTCTTCAGCACATGGAACCTGTGATCAGCCCCTTCGACGATGTGCAGCGTAGCCCTCTCCGCGAGATCTTGGCAAACCGGCTCGAGCAGGTCGAGTCCGGCCAACTTGTCCTGAGTCCCTTGTAGGAAGAGCAGGGGGATGTCGATGTCCCTCAAGTGCTCGCTTCGTTCGACGCCCGGTTTCTTGACCGGATGGAGGGGGAAACCGAAGAAAACGATACCCCGGACAGCGTCGAGGGGCTCTTTGGCTGCCGCGAGGGATGTCATACGACCGCCCATCGATTTTCCTCCCGCGAAGAGTGGAAGCCCGTCGGAGAGTGCCGAAGCCGCTGCCACTGCCGATCGAACGGTCTTGAGCAGGATGGGTTGATAGTCCGGACGCCCGCGGCCCTGCTCCATATAAGGGAATTGGTACCGAAATGTGGCGATCCGCCGGTCGGACAGGCGGGCGGTGAGCGTCTGCATGAAAACATGTTGCATCCCCGCGCCTGCGCCGTGCGCCAGTACCAACAGACATTCGGCGTTGGGCGGGCGTGTGAGCAGCGCCGAGACGTCACCCGAGGAAGCCGTCGCCTCGAACCCATGTTCAGTCTGTTCGAACTCTGTCTCAGTCGCCATATCCGGGGTCTTGGCACGAGTAGCCATCTAAAGAGATCGACGAATTGGGTTGCTCCTGGCCGTCCCCGCAAGGCTCCGACGTCGATGGATCCGTGCGCACTAGGGTGCCACGGTCTTAGGTTCTGTCAGCCATTCATTCCCTTCAGGAGGATCACCATGCTTCGAGGAGCCGCCGCTCTTACTTTTGCCCTCGCGATCGCCGCTTGCCAACCGCCCGTCTCGGGGGCGGACGCCGCCCAGCCCGTCGTTCAACAGACCCCGGCGCCCGAGTACCTGAACTCGAGCGCTCGCCTGCCGTTCTCCGAGGGTGTGCGATACGGCGGACTGCTCTTCTTGTCCGGAAAGCTGGGCGGGGGTGGGGACCCGGGGATTCAGCCCGAGACGCGCCGTGCTCTCGAGTCCATCCAGGATGCGCTGGAGCGTTTCGGATCGTCCATGGACCGAGTCTTGAAGTGCACCGTCTTCTTGGCGGATATGGCAGAGTGGGGCGCCATGAATGGTGTTTACTCGGAATTCTTCCCCGAGAACAAACCGGCGCGGACTGCAGTGGGAGCGGGTCTGTCGGGTAACAATCGTGTAGAGATCGAGTGTATCGCAGCGGCGTGAAAGCTGGGCCATCGTCGAGGACTGTTCCGGCCAAGACTCCGGTTTTCGTTCGTCGTGATTGAAGGTCGGTACTCGTGACGCGTCCATGACGGTTACGCTCGTAACAGGAGCCAGTACCGGCATTGGGCGGGCCACCGCCCTTCACTTCGCGAGAGCCGGCCATACGGTTTTCGCCTCCATGCGCACGCCCGACACCTCTGGCGACGCACTGCGACGTGCCGCGGAAGAGGAACAGCTGGATCTGGCGCTAGTCACGCTGGACGTCGACCAATCCGAGTCGGTGGACTCGGCGGTCGGCGACATTCTCGCACGCACGGGCCGAATCGACGTGCTTGTGAACAACGCGGGTGTCACGAAGCTCACGAGCGTCGAGGAGGTGCCCGTCGAAGAGGCCCAAGCCGTCTTCGAGACCAACGTGTTCGGAGTGCTTCGGATGATGCAGGCCGTGCTTCCGGGGATGAGAGAGAGAAGGGAAGGGACCATCGTCAACGTCTCGTCCGTGGCGGGACGCATCGTGAGTGCGGGCCACGGGATCTATGCCGCGAGTAAGTACGCGCTGGAAGCACTTAGCGAAGCCATCGCCATCGAAACGAAGCGCTTCGGCATCCGGGTGATCGTGATCGAGCCGGGTTTCATCTCGACGCCCATCCTCGACAAGGGGACTGCGGGACAAATCGGCGATGGACCCTACGCTCCCCATCTCCGGCGGATGCAGGCGCTTTATCTGAACGCGAGGGGCGGCGCCGATCCTCCTGAGGTGGTTGCCGAGTTGATCGCCGAGGCGCTCGACGATCCAAATCCGCGCTTTCGTTACCTCGCCGGGAAGGGCGCCCCACCCGTGATCGATGGACGCGCGCGAATGACCGACGAAGAGTGGATCGATATGGGGCGGGAGATGACGGACGAGGAGTACTGGGCGGAGAGTGCGCGGCGGTTTCCGTCGGGGGGTTAGAAGGCCCCTGCGGCGCTTGTCGTTTCTAGCATTCGTAATCTCGCGCTGCCGCGGGGTGGGGACTTGGTTCGATAGGCCACGAGTGCCCGTCCGCGGGTGTGAACGCGGTGCCCGATGATGGCCCCTAAGCGCCGTTCGGCAAACGCTGGCGGGAGGGTCGTTGACGCCTTCACGAACCAGCCTGTTGCGGGCGCCGCGGTGTTCATTGTCGGGGCCGAACAGGGTGGTCTGACGCAGGCGACCGGCCGGTTCGTCCTCCACGATGTCCAGTAGGGGACGGCGGTCCGGTAACCGCAAGCCGGTGCCGCTCCGTTCACCTCTAGAAGCGGAAAAGCGGCGACTAACGGCTAGCCAGGGAGGCTAGGGGATGTCGAAAAGAGGTTGTTCGACTCGCCCTACTCGCTAACAACGCCCCCCATCTCATGCTTGAAGCCCATGTACCAATGCGACCCGTCGCAGAACGGTTTGTTGCGTGATCCGCCGCAGCGGCAGAGGGTCCGGCGTTCGTGAGCGTCGTACTCCTCGCCATCACCGGCCACCACGGTCAGGCCTCGCACCGCGAGGGGTGCGTCGCTCGCAACGGTGATACTGGGCCCTGCCAGGTTTTCGACGGGCTCGGGAGAGTCCGAAAGCGAATAACTCAGGGCGCCCGACGGGCAGGCGCTCACCACCCGGATGATTTCGTCAACGGGGGCACCCTTGGCGTCGATCCACGGCTCGACACCCAGCTTGAACACCGCCCCCAGTTCGTCCGTGCATACACCCGCGTGAGCGCAGCGACTGCGATCGTCGTGAATAGTGATGCCGTCGCCCACGCACTGCTCGGCCCGATCCGCCATGGTGTCCTTACTGGCGAACTCCTGACCGTTGAAGTTGTTGCTCTTGTGGGCTCCATCACAAAACAGCTTGTTCTGTGATCCGCCACACCTGCACAGGGAGTACGCCTCCGGAGCCTCGATTCCCCCGCCACGGTGGGTCGAGGAGGGGCACCCCCCCCTTCCACCCTGTAAGGACCGCCGTTCAGTACGCGAATCCGCTGCTCGTTCGCTTCGTCGGACATTTTCTAGATCCTCGCTTGTAGGGTGTAGAGCTGGTGGTACCGTCCCTCGGCTGCGAGCAACTCGGCGTGGCGCCCGCGTTCGACGATCTCACCGTCTTCGATGACCAGGATCAAGTCGGCCCGCTGGATCGTGGAGAGCCGGTGGGCGATGACGAATGTCGTTCGATCCTGGAGGAGTCCGCCAAGGCTTTTCTGGATCAGGGCCTCGCTCTCCGTGTCGAGGCTGGACGTCGCCTCGTCGAGCAAGAGCACCCTTGGATCCGCTAACAGCGCCCGCGCGATGGTGACCCGCTGGCGTTGGCCTCCCGACAACTTGACCCCCCGCTCACCGATGATCGTTTCCAGGCCCTCGGGAAAACGATCCGTGAACTCGGTGACGTACGCCTGATCCGCCGCGTCTTGGAGCTGGATTTCGGTGGCATCGGCTTTCGCGAAGAGCAGGTTCTCGCGGATCGTGCCGTCGAAGAGGAAGTCGTCCTGCAGCACCAGGCCCAACTGTGAGCGGTAGCTAGACAGCTTTATGGTGGCGAGGTCGACGCCGTCCATCAGGACTCTACCCGAGTCGGGTGTCAGGAAGGTCGCCGCCAGTCCGGCCAGGGTTGATTTCCCGGACCCCGAGCTGCCCACGAGGGCGATGACGGTTCCCGGCTCCGCCTCGAAGGTGATCCCCTTGAGCACAGGCTCGTCTTCTTCGTACGCGAAGTTGACGTCCTCGAACACCACCGAGCCTTCGACTTTCGGCATGGTCTCGGTGCGCTTGGGGTCGTCGTCCTCGGAGGGCCAACCTAGTACCTCCGCAGTACGATCGAGGCCCGCGAACGCCTCTGTCATCTGGGTTCCGATGTTGGCCATCTGGACGATCGGTGAGATGAGAAACGCCATGAATACAGTGAACTGGACGAGGTCACCAACCGTCAGCGATCCCTGGAGGATCTGCCGGCCACCGTAGCCCATGATGAGCACGCTCGCGGCGCCGATGAAGAACGTGCCGAGGCTCGAGACCGTGCTCGTCGTGGTCAGCGTCTCTTTGACGTTCTGAAAGATGCGAAGCACACCCTTCTCGAAGATCTCACCCTCTTTCTCGATCGCGTGGAACCCTTTGATGACACGAATGCCCCCCAACGCCTCCGTAAGGCGCCCGGTCACCTCCGCTCGGATCTCGCCGCGCTCGCGGAACGCCGG
>JAPYQK010000028.1:0-3740 GCA_029941275.1 Longimicrobiales bacterium
ACCCGAACCTCATCGACGTGACGGTGGACGGCCGGGAGATCAAAGCGATCGCCCAAGTCTCGAAGCAGGGCTTCACCTACGTGTTCGATCGCGCGACGGGCGAGCCCCTTTGGCCCATCGAAGAACGCCCCGTCGATACGCAAACCAACGTGCCCGGCGAAATCGTTTGGCCGACACAACCTTTCCCGACCAAGCCGGCTCCCTTCGACTATCAGGGTGTGTCGATCGACGACTTGATCGATTTCACGCCGGAGCTACGACAGATGGCCATCGATGCCATCCAGCCCTATCGGTGGGGGCCCCTGTTCGAGCCCATTTCGCTCCACGAAGACGACGGGACCCAAGGCACGATCCTACGGCCCGGCACCGGCGGCGCGATGAGTTGGACCGGCGCGGCCGTGGACCCGGAGACCGGCATTCTGTATGTGCCCTCCCACGACTCGTTTCAAATGATCCACTTGTACGAGCCGCAAGAAACGTTTCCGGGCCAAGCGACCATGCGCTATACCCACGGCGGCCCCGGTACCAGGCCCAGCATGCCCAACGGCTTACCGCTTTTCAAACCGCCGTACTCGAGGATCACCGCGATCGACCTCAATACGGGAGACCACATCTGGATGCAGCCGAACGGCAACGGAGACGACGTTCGCAATCACGAAGCGCTCAGGGACCTGGATCTCCCCCCTCTCGGAGACCGCGTGGGACGCCCCAGCGGTCCGCTCCTCACCAAAACCCTGCTCATCACGGGCATGGAGAGTGGCGGAACCGACGACGGGCCCCAGCTCGTGGCGCGCGACAAGATGACCGGTCAAATCGTAGGCACCATCGATCTGCCCGGGGTCGGACTGGGCACACCGATGACCTACATGGTGGATGACGAGCAGTATGTCGCGTTGACGGTGTCCACCAATCCGCCTCAGCTGGTGTCGTTTAAGCTGCCGTCTAACTAGTCGTCCAACAGCTTGCGAGCAACCGTCCGCTTAGTCGTCCGACCGTCTAGTTGTCCAACAGCGTATAGATCCGTCGAATCGCCCTGACATCCACGCCCGGCTGACGAAGCTGACCATAGTTGTCGCTGTGGTTGGTCATGTCGATTTGTTGGGCGGCTTCTTCGGCGCTCACCCCACGACGATGCATTTCGCTGGTCTTCGACCATAGATCGGTCAGATAGGCTTGAAAGTTCGTGATGGGATCTTTGCTCATCATTGGCGGCCCGTGGCCCGGCAACAGAATGTCGAAATCCAACGCCTTGAGAGCCTCCAACGTGGCCGGCCATTCGTCGACATGACCGTCGCCCATGTAGGAGAGTCCAGGCAACATCATGTCACCCGTAAATATGATCCGCTCCCGCGGCAGAAAAATCACCACGTCGCCCCCGGTGTGAGCTCTTCCCAGGTGGAGTAGCCGAATTTCGCGGCTTCCCCGTCCAGCCAGCTGGAACAAGGTCATTTCAGTTTCCAGCGTGATGTTCGGCGGCGTGGGAACCACGTCTCCAATGGCATTCATGTAGTCGCGTTGCACCCGGTGGCGTTCCTGGAGCTGCGCCTTGCGAGTCGGATCGTTCTCTTCGGCGACCTGCCGCTCGAGATTGGCGACCAAGGTGGGCACACCGTCGGAAAAGCTGTGGAACGTGGCTTCTTCGAGAACGTTGCCGATCTCTCCGGCCAACTTTGCCCGAGTGAAGCTATGGCCGATGATTTCCACACTTTCAGGGAACGCCTGATTGCCGTGTGCGTGATCGAAGTGATAGTGGCTGTTTACCAAGTAGCGTACGGGTTTGTCGGTGATCACCCTCAGCGAAGCCAGTAATGCTTCGGCAGCATCCGGCGTTACGTGCGAATCCACCACCAGCACATCGCGTGCGCCGACCAACACCATCGCGTTGCTCATCGTGAACACGGATCCGGTTCCGGACGCAAACCATACGTCGTCCGCGATTTCGGTGAAGCGGTGACTCTCCGATTCCACCACCCTACCCTGAGCGCTGACCAGACCGGGAAGCAAAATCAACGAGACGGCGACCAAACGGATCAATGAGGCAGCTTTAGCGAGAACTTTCATGATTGGAACCCTGTGGTTTTGACTGGGCCATTCGGATCACACCCTGGAGCGGATCGGTTGCGTGGATCGCAACGTAGGGGAGACTAGAAGGGGGGAACAGCCCCGTCGAACCTCAGCGCGTGAACGCGTAGTAGATCACGTAGAACCACGAGAAGACACCGTGGATCATGGCCCATAGGATGGACTGGTGCAGCGACCAGGATATGACGATGGCAAGTGCACTTCCGAAGCTGACCCCGTGGCGCACGACATGCCCCTTGCCCCCCTTCTTCCCTTTCTCACTCACAGCGGCCTCCGATGATGGATCGTTTGGTGGGTTGCCCTAAACTGGGCAGGGACGGTCCGGAACTGGCTGGCCCGTCCCTCTCTATTGCCTCTGCGATGCCCTGCGCGCGATTATCTCGGCGACTTCCCTGCACGGCTAAGAGCTTAGGAATCTCCCCGCGAAGGTACCCTCTCCCAGTTCAGCGTAGTCGCACGTGCCCTTCATCCTCGTGCCCTCGAGGGTGCCTTCGTAGCGAATCACCCCTCTGCTGCTGTCGAAGACCAGCTCGACTCTCCCGTCCTCCACAGTGCCGTGCACTTCGAGGCGGGTGCCCATTTCTCCCGTGTAGAGACCGGTTAGGGTGGCGCCCTCCTGCTCGAGCACGAACCTTGGGTTTCCGGACCCTGAACACCCCGGATCCACGGACATGACCCGGGTCCCGGTGACTTCATCGCGGAGACTGAGGGTTCCGTCTTCGTCGAGGACGTAGGCGGGGGAAGATACGTGGTCGATCGACGGGGAAACGGCTAGAGCGACTGTCACAAACAGACCGATCGCCCCGCCGGCCATGATGATCAAGACCGGGCCGGTGTTGGTGTCTCCCATCTCGCCTCCTTGGATCGAAGAGCGGATCACTGTAGATCCTGCCTATACGTCATGGGTCGCTTGATTGGGCGCCAAAGGCGCCACCGTATGCGTCCTACACAACCTACGTGTCCCTACGGATAAAACTTCAGCAAGTTTCGGCGTTTAGGGTGACAGGAGCATCCGCCGTCATCCTGAGGCAACCCCGTCACCCAGAATCTGACCCAGATGATGCTGTAGGTGGTCCACGTAGTCCTCCATGAAGTAGTCGAGAGTCGTTGGTTGATCCGCCGGAACGGTTCTCCACGCGATCTTGTCCAGGTTGTGGACGATCCTGGGATGGACGCGCTTCGATTCTGGAACCGCTTCCATGACCCGGGCGAGATGGGAGTTGAAGCCCCGCCAGAGATCCACGAGCTCATTCCAGGGGGGCCTTTCGGTATTCCTGCATCAGAACCCAAGCATCCTGGTCGTATCCCGCGAATACCAGGTCTTCCTTGAACTGCGCTCGCACAAAGCGGTCGTGATTGCAGGACGCGGAATCGATCAGGTGACCGATGGTTTCCTTGGGCGACCACTTTCCGGTCCCGAGCGGCGCTGACGTTTTTGCCTCGGGAAGTGCGAGTATCGAGGCACGCTCTCCTCGACGAGCAACCGGAGTCTACGAACGTACTCCACCGAGTGTGTTGAGTGTTCCAGAAGCGCGATCCCACTCCCATATGTAGTCCGCTCGTCTCATCCTCACCGAGCCGAGCAGCGTCCCCTCCTACCCCGTCTCAATCACGCCTTGCGTCGCCCGCCCCAGCTTCCGCCTCCAGCCGCTCCTGAT
>JAPYQK010000028.1:3840-5606 GCA_029941275.1 Longimicrobiales bacterium
TCTCAATCACGCCTTGCGTCGCCCGCCCCAGCTTCCGCCTCCAGCCGCTCCTGATAACGCGCGCCACTCAGAACACCTTCCAGACTGTAGTTGCCTTCATGGCAAGCGTACTCGTAGAGCTGGGCGTTCAACTTCCTGATCGGGATCTCTCCGCCCCACGGCTCGGTGAAACTCGCTGGATCCACGACGGTGAACTCGTACAGGATGGTCTGCTCGTCACTCCAGCTGAAACGTTCGATTATCTTGGCGTCTTCCGAAGGGATGACGCCCTGGATGGGCTGCTGCACGCTGAGGTTCGTGGTCTCGACCACGAGTACGTCGCCATCCCACCAACCCCAGGAATTGCCGAAGTATGGGCGGACATTCTTGGGCATGTAGTTCGGCTCACCAATCCGGATGATGCGCGCGTCGTGCACCATCTCCGACATGATCACCAGGTAATCGTCGGTCTGAACGATGCGGTAGTTGGAGTTGTACGCCCCGACCGGAATCATGGGGGGGCCGGACGGGGAACCGAAGAGGATGCAACGCTCGGCGAACGGTCTCAACTCCGGATGATCGTATTGCCCGAACTGGCTCCGGAAGTCTCGGTTCTCCTGGATTATCTGGAGAGCCTCAGGCGTGCGTTCCGGGACGCGGCCATCCGCGGGGTGGGTGACCAGAGAGGTCCTGGGCTGACCATTGACCACGGCGATCACCGTGCCGCGTTCCCAATAGACCTCGTTGTACTCCTGACCGCTCAAGCGAGCTTGATCGGTCCCAAAACGCTCCGTCCTTCCACACATGACCGTCCCCGGGTTGGCGGGGCAATTGCCATCAGGTTGTTCGATCGCCTGAACCTCTTCAAAGGTGTACACCGGACCCACACCCTCTCGGCGCTGGAACGGCGTGAGCGTCGAGTTCGAGAAGTTTCCCTGAAAATCCGGATGGCCGGCCGGTGTCCTGGGAACTTCCCACTGGCCCGAGCTAGCGGTTCGAGCCTGCGCCGCCAGTGTCGAGGCGACCCCCAGCGTTGAGGTTGTACAGAGAACGGCTAGAAGTAGCACTGTACGCTTACACATTTCGACCTCCATGCCCGCATGATCCGACAGTGAACGGCACATTTATCACGCTGAACGACGCTCTTATCAACAAGCTCGTCCAATCGCCCGGCTGACTGCTAAGGTAACGTGAGGGGCAGGACCGAAGCGGTCAACATCGGGAGTCTACTTCCCCCGAAAAGCCTCGGGTTCCCGCTACGGTTGCGCCCCGATGGCCACCATCCCAACCCGGACGACCTGTGCGTCCTCCGAACCCCTGGCCCCACTCGCGCTCATCGCACCTACGATCTGTCCACCGAGGCGTACCAGCAAACCACCCTCGAAGGTGACGCCATTGGGAATGGTATCTGTGCGGCCGGCAGCCAACGCCTGGCCGTAGTCCCCCGAATGCATACCGGACGCCAAGGAGGTCATGACCTTACGCATCGCGACGTCCTGAGTGCGCGGGCTCGCGCCGTCCATCCGCCTGAGGTAGATCGGCACGCCGTCCGCATCGACAATGAGGATCGTCAAGTTCCATTGGTTGCGCCGTGCCTCTGCCTCGGCCGCATCCATGGCGGTTCTGGCTTGCGCCAGCGTCAGCGACTGCGCCGATGCGGACCCAACTCCGACGGCTGGGAGAGCAACAAAAAGAAGCGCGATCCGTGCAAGTGTTCCAAGTTTCATGGTCTTCGGATGTCCTTCAATGATTGGTGGATACGCCCACTCACCGGTGTTCCCGGGCTC
>JAPYQK010000028.1:5706-19637 GCA_029941275.1 Longimicrobiales bacterium
TCGGATGTCCTTCAATGATTGGTGGATACGCCCACTCACCGGTGTTCCCGGGCTCGACTCATTCGAACGGCGCCAATGAACCACGTACGGCGCGCGACGCAAACAAACCACCTAAGGGGCGTGACGCAAACGCATCACCTAAGGAGCGCGACGCGAACGACCGACGCACACTCGCGACGTAAGGCACTGGGCACAGCATAGCAAAACCGAGTGCCTGCCCAGTATCGGAGCGCGGCGACCGACGCAGAGTGGGCGATGAGGGCGGGTTGCTCGGTGGGGCCGCCAGGGCGAAGATCACTCTACACCTAAGGAGAGACGGACGAATGAGGATGATTGCAGGACTCGGAATAGTAGTCTTGATGGCGATGTGGATGGCACCTCCAGCAGGCGCTCAGGAGATAGAACGAGGCGCTTGGACGGGCACGCTGACCCCGCCAGGAGCCGACGTCGGAGTCCCCGTCACTTATGTGGTGGGTGATACCGACGGTGCGCTCTCGATCGTGATGAATAACCCACAACTGGGGGACATTGGATTTAATGACCTGCAGCTCGAAGAGAACGAGTTGAAGTTTTGGTGGGAACCCGGTGTCCGAGTCGACTGCACACTGACTCGGCAGTCGGACGGGAGCTTCGGCGGTCCCTGCTCCGACGGAAGCGCCTCGGGAGAGGACGGAATCCTACTCATGCTGCCCCCGTCCGACTGAGGACAATGGGTCGTTTTCTCAAGCAAGTCGCGGAAGGCCAACGAATCGGCCCCGAACAAGCGGCTGAGCTCGCCCGGCAAACGGACCTCGCGCGACTGATCGCCGTGGCGGGAGAACTCCGTGATGCGGGCCACGGTCCTCTCGTCAGCTATTCGAAGAAGGTATTCCTCCCGCTGACCCACCTGTGTCGGGATGTCTGCCACTACTGCGTCTTTGCCCACCCTCCCAAGGTCGGAGAGCAGGCGTTCATGGGCCGGGGCGAGCTGCTCGAACAGGCACAGGCCGCCTCCGCCGCGGGATGCAAAGAGGCCCTTTTTACTCTCGGCGACAAACCCGAGCTGAGGTACAAGGCCGCCAGGGAGGGTCTCCAGGAATTGGGGCATGGGACGACTCTGTCCTACTTGCGTGAAGCAGCCCAAATGGTATTCCAGGAGACGGGTCTGCTCCCACACTTGAACCCCGGGCTGATGACGCACAAGGACCTTCTGGCGTTACGCCCCGTCTCGGCGTCCATGGGCATCATGCTGGAGACCGCCTCCGATCGCCTCTCCGAGAAAGGGGGAGCGCATTATGGGTCGCCGGATAAGGTGCCTGCTCGCCGGTTCGAGACGCTCCGCTTGGCGGGAGAAGCCGCCGTACCCTTCACCTCGGGGCTCCTGATCGGAATCGGTGAAACAAGGCTCGAGCGTATCGAAGCGCTCATCGCCTTGCGCCAACTCCACGAGGAGTACGGCCACCTCCAGGAAGTCATCATCCAGAACTTCAGGGCCAAGCCGGGAACCCGAATGGCCGAGGCGCCCGAGCCGGATCTGGACGAGTTGTTGTGGACCATCGCGGTGGCGCGAATTCTGTTCGGCCCCGAGATGAGCATCCAGGCTCCTCCCAATCTCAGCCCTGGCGTGCTCACCCGAATCGTCGAAGCGGGGATCAACGACTGGGGTGGCGTGTCTCCGCTGACCCCCGACTTCGTGAATCCTGAAGCCCCGTGGCCGCACCTGGATCGCTTGGAACGGGAGACTGAGGAGGCCGGCAAGCACCTGGTCGAGCGGCTGACAGTCTACCCCAAATATGCGCTGGACGGGGAGCGCTGGTTGGACGAGCACATGCGAGTCCCTGTTCTCCGCCGGATCGATACGGAGGGATTCGCCCGGGTCGATGAATGGTCGCCCGGCACGCTCGACGCACCGCCGGAGCAAGTCCTGCAGTTGATCGGCGTGCGACCCGAATCGGGACCAACCGACGTGGTGCTAAACGACCCGCCGCCCGGAGTAGCGCAAAGCAACGGATCAGTGAGCAACGGATCGCGACGGCGAGCGGGCGTGAGCGAACTTGTCGGCGCCCTGCGGCGGGCCGTATCAGGCGAGCCTTTGGACGAGACCTCGATCGTGCGGCTCTTCGCTGCACGTGGCCGCGACTTCGGCGCGGTCTGCGAGGCGGCCGATGAGATTCGATCGAGCGTCAACGGCGACGTCGTCACCTACGTCGTCAACCGCAACATCAACTACACCAACGTTTGCTACTTCCGCTGCCAGTTCTGCGCGTTCTCCAAAGGAAAGATGAGCGAGAGCCTGCGGGGCAGGCCGTACAATATCGGAAACGACGAGGTGGTACGCCGCTCTGTCGAGGCCTGGGACCGTGGGGCGACCGAGGTCTGCATGCAGGGCGGCATTCACCCGGAATACACCGGGCAGACTTACATCGACCTCTGTCGCGCAGTGAAAAAGGCCGTCCCGGACATGCACGTGCACGCCTTCTCCCCTCTCGAAGTCTGGCAAGGGGCGGAGACACTCGGCGTGACCCTCGAGGCATTCCTTGGGAGCCTTCGCGAAGCGGGTCTGGGAACTCTCCCAGGGACCGCCGCCGAGGTTCTGGACGACGAGGTTCGCGCCGTTCTTTGCCCGGACAAGATCAACACCGAGCAGTGGCTCGAAGTCATGGAGACCGCCCACCACGTCGGCTTCCGTACCACCGCGACGATCATGTACGGCCACATGGAGCGCTCCGCGAACTGGGCCAGGCACCTGCTGCGTTTGCGGGCCCTCCAGGAGAGGACCGGCGGCTTTACCGAGTTCGTGCCCCTGCCCTTCGTTCACATGGAAGCGCCCATCTATCTGAAGGGCCATGCCCGCCGTGGCCCGACTTTCCGTGAGGCGGTGCTCATGCACGCCGTCGCGCGTCTCGCGTTGAATCCGCACTTCACCAACATCCAAACCTCATGGGTGAAGATGGGCGCTGCCGGCGTGAGAGCTTGTTTGAGCGCCGGAGTGAACGACCTGGGCGGCACCCTCATGAACGAGTCGATCACGCGGGCCGCCGGCTCCGAACATGGCCAGGAATTGGCCCCGGCGCAGATGGAGGAGCTCATTCGAAGTTGCGGCCGTGCGCCCAAGCAACGCAGCACGGCCTACGGCGAGGTGCCTGCAGACCGCGTCGAGCGGTCGTTCGAGGCGCCCGAGCTGCTGCCGCCCGACAACCAGGTGGCCGTCTCGGGTTAGAAGCAGCGCCCCCATGTCCGCGCCCCTATGAACCCCGACACGACTCTGTAGGGAAGCGCCTCAGTCAGGCAGTCTGAGCGCAACCAACTCCGGCACCTCGCCCGCGATCGTCACCGCGATGTACTGCATCCCTTCGTACATGTAGGTCATGGGCGTCCCGATGGCGCGGGACGGAAGATCTACGGACCCGACGATCTCGCCGGTGGCCTTGTCACGGGCCACGAGCCGGGGTCCACCGTCGCTGCCTCCTGCGTTCAGCGCGCTCACCATCAACGTGCGGGTCAGCACCGGTCCGCCACGTCCGTCGCCGCCCAAAGGCGGAAGATCCAGGTCGCGGAGGAGCGGATGGTTGCGGAGCCGGTCACCATCTCCGTTGGGCTGCATCCATGCGTGCTCACCCGCGTTGAGATCGATGGCGGTCATTCGCGAGTACGGTGGCTTGAGGAGCGGCAGGCCCCGTGGCATTTCGGGCCGGATGCCCGTGCTACCGAAACTTTCTTGGCTCAACCGGAGATTCCCACCGTCAGCCGGATCCGGCGTGAGGTACTTCATTACCGTGTAGTTATTTGCAGAAGGCACGTAGAGGAAGCCCGTCTCGGGATCCACGCCAGCCCCGGTCCAGGAAGCCGAGCCACCGATCGGAGGTCGCTGTAGCGTCCCTTGCAGCCCACCGTCGATGCTCAGCATCGGCGGCGTGAAGATCGGGCCGAGCCTGAAGTTCGCTACCTGTTCCGCCGCTATCGCCCGGAGTTCGGGTGTGAAGTCGATCAGATCGTCCGTGCTGACCCCCTGCTCCGCGAACGGAGGGGGCTTCGTCGGAAACGGCTGCGTGGGCGAGAGGACCTCGCCTGCCAGGGTAGTATAGGTGTCTACACGACGTTCCTCGATCGGCCAAACCGGCTCACCGGTCTCGCGGTCGAAGACATACGTGAATCCCTGCTTACTCACCTGTGCAATCGCCCGGATGCGACGGCCGTCGACGGTGATGTCGAGCAAGTTCGGCGCTGCCGGGAAGTCGTAGTCCCACACCCCGTGGTGGACGGCCTGGAAGTGCCACACACGCTCGCCCGTCTCCACATCGACCGCGACGATACTTTCAGCAAAGAGGTTGTCGCCCAGACGGTGGCCGCCGTAGTAGTCGCTCGTAGGCGTCCCAGTCGGCAGATACACCATGCCGAGCTCCTCGTCTGCGCTGAGCATAGCCCACACGTTGGCGTTGCCCGAGTAGCGCCACGAGTCGTTCAGCCAAGTGTCGACGCCAAACTCGCCTTCTTGCGGAACGGTGTGAAAGATCCACTTCGTTTCGCCCGTTCGCGCATCGACACCCTTCAGCCATCCCGGCGGCGCCTCTTTACGAACGGCATAATCCGAGATGATGGTCGGCGTGATCACGACGTCATTTACGACGATCGGTGGCGATCCCACACCCACCAAGTTGCGACCGCGAGGATCGGTCTCGCCCCGGTTCGCTCGCGGGATGTCCTCCATGAGGTCGACGCGACCCTCGTTTCCGAAGGGCAGCGCCGGCTGGCCTGTCTCGGCGTCGACGGCAACAAGGTACCCATCTGATGTGCCCCAGAAGATTCTGGAATCCTGTCCGTCCGACCAGTACGCCGCGCCACGCGTTCGGTACGCGTGGGTCGGCAAACCACGTAGATAAGCCTCAGGATCGTGCACCCAAAGCGTCTCGCCGGTCCCGGCGTCGACAGCGGCACCTTGATGCAGGGCGGTCGCGATGTAGAGGACGCCATCGACCATCAACGGCGTGGCCTGTAGCCCTCCGATTGAGAGCTGAGGGATTTCCTCTCGTAGCCCTTCAATGTCGAGCAGACCATCGACCGACTGCCATCGCCACGCGACTTGGAGGTCGCTGAAGTTGGTGGCGTCGATCTGATCGAGCGGGGAGTACTTGGTGCTCCCGAGGTCGCCGCCGTAGCTCCGCCATTCGCCGTCCGTGGCGCCGTATTGGGCCAGCGCAGTTATGGGGGCGAACAGCACAACACAACACGAGACGGCGGCGACGACGAGCAGCTTCCGGATCCTAGACATGGCTTCCTCCGTACTCCATCGCCGATCCCGCGTCGGGACCGCAGTTTGGCAGAACTCCCGGATCAGACCCTGGTCAACATCCGAGAGCGGGCGGGCGGGCGCAAGTCACTCCCCCGATCGAATGCCTCACCTCGTCCAACGGTCTCTCAAAGCACCCCGATCGATCCGCTCACCCCGTACAAAGACCTCGTAGATCTGCCGAGTGTTCGTGATATCCTCGAGAGGATTGGCGTCGAGGATCACGAAATCCGCGCTATAGCCCGGCTCGAGGGATCCGACGTCCATCAAACCAAACGCCTCAGCGGACCGCCTGGTCGCCGCCACGATCGCCTCGGCAGGGGTCATACCCATCCGAACGAACAGTCCGAGCTCGACGTGGTCGGCATACCCGAAGAAATCACCCACCGCCCCGGCGTCAGTGCCGAGAATGATGTGATCCTTGAGCGCCTCGAAGTTGCTGGCGAGCATGCGCGATCGCTCCACGGCCGGCGGCGACCTCTCGGACGGAGCGGCAGGGCGCGCACCCTCGTATGCTTCGCTCAACATGGATATGACCTCCGACGACACCTGCTCCTGGAAGAACGGATCCTCGAAGGCCGGCACGTAGTACGGCTCGCGCTTCGTAATCATGCCAAGCGTCGGCACGATATAAGCGTTCCGCTCCCGGACCAAAGCTAGGTACTCCTCGTCCACGGCGCGGTCATAGGGCATGTGAATGAAGCGCCTGTTGCCGGCGCGGAGCAGCCGTTTGTGATCCTCGAGCGTCGTCGCGTGCGCAATGACGGTTACGTCTCTTACCTGCGCCTCGTCGAGGACGGCTGCGTAGATCTCCGGCCGTAGCTTCACTTGGGCACCACGTCGCTGGTCACGTGCGTCGACCCAAATCTTGATGATCCGGATGCCTTTTGCGGCTTCGGACCTCACGATCTCGCGGGCCTCAGCCGGGCTGGTCACATGATGCAAACCCCACCATCCATCATCGTCGGTGAACCGCGGATTCGGACCGCCGCCCGGTGTACCGATTCCTGGAGACACCAGATACCGGGCGCCGCCGACCTCCCCTACCCTCTGCTCACGCCGTACCTGCAAACTGATCTCCTCAATGTCGCTGCCGGTCGAGATGATCGTCCCCACGCCGTAGTACGCGTGCCGGTCCAAGTGGTCGATGAGGTTTTCGCGCGTGAAGTTCTCGGCTCCCCAGCTGGTGTACCCCTCCCAGCCGAGGTGGGCGTGTGTATTGACCAGCGCCGGCATCACGGTTCGGCCCGTCAAATCGATCACCGTAGCTGCTTTGGGCACTTCGACTTGGCCGATTTGTCCGACATCAAAGATTATGTCGTCCTCAATGACGAAAGCACCGTTTTCGATCACGGCCCCGTCGCCCAAGATCAGACGGGCACCGGTAAAGACCAGCACGTCTGATTCCGCGCCACGCGATTGGAGCGGCGTGTCCGGCGGCGAACAGGCCGCGACCATCGACACGGCGATGAGCCACACGACCATCATCCACCCACCCGCTCCCCACCAGATCACCGGTCGGGCCGACAGCGGGGAGCAACGCTCACGCTCAGATCGCAGGACACTCATCGCGGGCATTTCATCACAAGACACGCATCCAGGGACATGTAGCAACTGCGGTCCGACGAGCGGCCGAGATCCGGAGCCCCGGTAGGGCTGGAGCGACGTGAGAAGGGGGCGCATGGTCTATGGCAGGGCGAAGGCGACCAACTCCGCGACGAACCCCTCATCCAGTGCCGCCACGACGATGTACTGTCGACCATCCGACTCGTAGGTGATGGGAAAACCAATCGTCGGCCCACCCGGAAGCTGGATCTCGTGGACCACGTCACCCGTTGCCTTGTCGTACGCACGCAAGACCGGTGCGCCTCCCGCTCCCTCGCCTGAAAACAGCAGGGTGGATGTTACGAGAAGTCCAGATCCCGCCGTGGACCGCCCCGTGTTCGGTACGTCCACGCCCTGAAGGTCCGGATGGTTCTGAATAGACTCGGGGGTGGCGCCGTGCGGGATCTGCCACAGGATCTCTCCCACCGTCAAGTCGATCGCCGTGATCCGGCCGTAAGGAGGCTTTACGAGGGGAAGGCCACGCACCCTCGGAACGCCCTGGGACCTCGAGATGTGGTAGAGCACTCCAGTCCCTGGCGTGCCCTCCACCAATCCGAACAGCGTCGGCGCCGTGCGCGATGTCACGAAGAGTATGCCCGCCTCCGCGTCGACGGCACCACCCGGCCAGTTGGCGCCACCCACTGCCCCGGGGAGCCCAATGGTCCCCTCATTGATGGCGTCCGGCGGCAATAGCGGGGCACTGACCCCTGCAGGAACGTCCAACAACGGAGGTGTGATCAAAGACGGCGGTGTATAGAGGGGCCCGAGGCGGTAACTCTCCACCACCCGCAGCGCCTCTGCCCGAAGCTCGGGCGTGAAGTCGATGAGGTCGTCCTCACTGATTCCCTGGCGTTCATATGCGGGCGGCTTGGTGGGAAACGGTTGAGTAGGAGACGTTCGCTCCCCTCTGACGTCCGATTGTGGCACTTCGCGTTCCTCGATCGGCCAGACGGGTTCGCCCGTCTCTCGGTCGAGGACGTACGCAAAGCCCTGTTTCGAGAGCTGCACCAAGGCCTTCACCAGGACCCCGTCCACCTCTACGTCGACGAGGATGGGGGCGGTCGGGGGATCGTAATCCCAGAGCTCGTGATGGGTGAGCTGAAAGTGCCAAACCCGCTCGCCGGTCAAAGCGTCGAGCGCCACCACGGAATTTCCGAACAGGTTGTCGCCCGGCCGATACCCACCGTAGTAGTCGTTGGTCGGCGTCTCGGTGGGCACGTAGAACAAGCCTAGCTCTGCATCCGCAGTCACGGGCGCCCAATGCCCGACGTTACCGGTGTACCTCCATGAGGCGTCGAGAAGCTCAGGATACTGTTGCACCCACTCATGCGTGCCGTTCAATACGTACCAGAGGCCATCGTCGGCGCTCTCCCAGGTCTCCACACCGTATTCTCCGTCGTCGGGCACGGTATTGAAGTGCCAGAGCGCTCGGCCCGAGCGGGCGTCGTACGCCACCACGTCACCAGGGACGTTCATCGGCCAAACTTCATTTGGAGATGCCCGGGTCGGTATGCTCCCGGTATGCAGTGAAATCGACGCCACGACCACGTTTCCGAGAATCGACGGGGGAGACGTGTTGGCCACCCTGCCCGCTCTCTCAGCTGCCGGCCTGGCATCCCAACGCAGATCGTCCATCATGTCGACCACGCCAGCCACGCCGAATCCGTCCACCAGACGTCCGGTCCGAGCGTCCAGGGCCACCAGTTGGTAGCTCGGCGTCACCACGAAGATGCGCTCATCCCCTGCCCCGTCCGTCCAGTAACTCACGCCCCGCCCCGAACTCCGTGCGACGGGCTCGATGATGTCGCCCCACCTTCGTTCGTTCTCGCTGGGACTCCAGACCCAAAGCGTCTCACCCGTAGCGGCCTCGATGGCGACCACACTGCGCTGGTTTCCGGCGGTAGTGTAGAGGATCCCGTCGATCACCAAGGGGCTGATTTGCATCCGAGCGGATGGTGGGCGGGTACCGTAGTTCCGGGCGCTCCAGCGCCAGACCACATCGAGATCCGCGACGTTGCCCGCGTGAATTTGGTCGAGCTGCGAGTAGCGGGTGGCGCCCTGGTCCGCCCCGAATACACCCCAGTCGTTGTTGGCCGCGCCCGTCTGTGCGGTCGCGCCGACCGCTCCCAGCACTGCAATAGCTGCCGCCACGATGGCACATCGAATTAGAGGATGCCGAGTGTAAAACGAGCGTCCCAGCAGAGATCTGGACGGCATCGCCCTTAACGATGGGGGCGGGCGCCTCGGTGCCCGAGGACTCGGAGCCGAAAGGGACGTTTGTTCCATTGCAGAGGGCCTCATCTGGCGGTGTTCTTTTCCGGCGGCTCCGGCAACGTCGTGCGTACCGGTGGAGTCAAGACGACCATGCGAGCCTACCCTCTAGAGGTGGTCCCTCGCAAGCTGCTACCGACGTCTCGGCTCCGTCCACTATCGAATCACCTCGGCCGTCTCGATGTGTTCGGGCCGTACGCCCATGCCGACGAGCCGCGCCGGGATTCGCTGTAGAAGTGGAATTCGCGACAGGATGCGCACCGGAAGCGGCGGCGATAGCGTCTTCGAGCTCGCCAGCACACGCTTGATCACGCGATTCACCACCAGCTGCATGCGTTGCGTGATGCGTGTCGGCAACATGCGGCGGGCCTGCACCGCAGCGAGGTCACGATCGGTCAGACGTTCTTCGCGTAGTGGCGTCGCTAGCAGGTTGGCGCATGCGACAGCATCCTGGATGGCGAGGTTGATGCCGACTCCCCCGATCGGCGACATGGCGTGGGCAGCATCCCCGATACAGAGCAACCCCGCCCACGGATTCCGGAGTCACCCTCGGCTCGAGCCCGCTCCCGGCTTACCCTCATATTTGACCTCGCCGCTCCAGGCCCTCACGTTATCCTCAGCCGTATGCAGGCTATTTGACAAAAGTGCCGATCAGTGTCGTGGATCACGCGCGCATGGAGGTCGAAATGAGCAATCGTACCGCAGTGGTTGGTCAGGGCCATGAAGTGATCTCGCGTTCCTCCGCCCTCCTTATTGCCGTGCTCTGCGTGAGCGCAGCGCCCAGCGTCGTCTCGACCGCCGCGGCTCAGAACACGGCCTCCATCAGCGGCCAGTGGGAAGTACCCAGGACACCCAACGGCCATCCGGACCTCCAGGGGAACTGGACCAACCAGTCGATGACCCCATTCCAACGTCGAGCCGACCAGGATCGGGTCTACACACCGGAAGAGGTCGCCGATATAGAACAGGGGTACGTGGACCGCGCCGTCCGCGGCTCCCAACCGAGCGACCCGGATCGTCCCGCACCACCTTCGGGTCAAGGCGTCGGCACGTACAACAACGTCTTTTTCGAGACCGGCTCCCGGGTGGCGGTCGTGAACGGAGAGCCCAGGACCTCGCTCATCACGTACCCGTCCAACGGCCGGCTTCCCGCGCTCTCGGAAGAGGGTGAACGGCGGCGCCAGGAGCGCCGGGACGGCAGAAGCAACTTCGAACAGTACGACCACCCGGAGCTGAGACCCCTCGCCGAGCGCTGCCTCACTTCGTACGGATCCCCTGCCGGGCCGCCCATGATCCCCAACGGGGGTTACAACAGCAACTACATCATCGTTCAGACCCCAGATCACGTGATGATCATGACGGAGATGGTCCACGACACGCGGATCATCCGGATCGGGGATGGCCCGAAGCTGCCAGAACATATCCGTCCGTGGATGGGGGATTCGTGGGGCCATTGGGAGGGTGACGTGCTCGTGGTCGAGACCACCAACATCCATCCTCTGCAGCCATACTCCTCGCCTGATATGCACGTGACTGAGCGGTTCAGCCGGATGAGCGAGGATGCCATTCTCTACGAATTCACGGTCGACGACCCGGCGACCTACGAGGAGCCGTGGAGCGGCCAGATCCCGATGATGGCGATGCCCGACCAGATCTACGAATACGCATGCCAGGAGGGCAATTACGCGCTCTCAGCCGTCTTGAGCGGCGCGCGTTATCAAGAGAGGGTGGAAGCGGAGGAGACGAACGACGCTCGGCACGACTGAGTGCGGGCACCAGGACCGGAGGGTCGGGCCCTTCCCTTCTTATTTGACCGCATCGGTTCTGCCCCTCACGTTATCCCAGCCGGCAACGGGTTAGTTTAGGAGTGCCGGTCTGTGTCGTGGATCATGCGCATGTGCATCATGCGCCAATGGAGGTCGAAATGAGCAAACGTACCGCAGTGTTTAGTCGGAGCGATGAGGTGATTTTGCGTTCCTCTGCCCTACTTATTGCCATACTCTTCGCAACCGCGGCACCTGGCGTCATATCGAACGCCGCGGCGCAGAACAGAGCCTCCAACGCTCAGTGGGAAATCCCCAGGACACCCGATGGCCATCCGGATCTCCAGGGGAACTGGACCAACCAGTCGATGACTCCGATCCAGCGTCGGGAGGGCCTGGCTGCTGTTTACACACCGGAAGAAGTCGCGGAGATCGAACAGGGTTACGTGGACCGCACGGTCGAGGGCGCTCTTGCGAGCGACCCTGATCGTCCGCCACCGCCACCCAAGACCACCATTTCGGCCGTAGACTCGTACAACGACGTCTTTTTCGAGAGGGGAAACCAGGTCGCCGTCGTGAACGGCCAACCCAGGACCTCGCTCATCACGTACCCGTCCAACGGCCGGTTTCCCGCGCTTTCGGAAGAAGGCCAAAGACGGCGCCAGGAGCGCCGGGACGGCAGAAGCAACTTCGGCCAATACGACCACCCCGAACTGAGACCCCTCGCCGAACGCTGCCTCACTTCGTACGGTTCACCGGCCGGTCCTCCTATGCTTCCGAACGGCGGCTACAACAGCAACTACATCATCGTGCAAACGCCCGATCATGTGATGATCATGACGGAGATGGTCCACGACACGCGGATTATCCGGATCGGATCAGGCCCCAAGCTGCCAGAACACATCCGTCCGTGGATGGGGGATTCGTGGGGCCATTGGGAGGGTGATGTGCTCGTGGTCGAGACCACCAACATCCATCCCCTGCAGCCGTACTCCTCGCCTGACATGCACGTGACTGAGCGGTTCAGCCGGATGAGCGAGGACGCCATCCTCTACGAATTCACGGTAGACGACCCGGCGACTTACGAGGAGCCATGGAGCGGCCAGATCCCGATGATGGCAATGCCCGACCAGCTCTACGAGTACGCCTGTCAGGAAGGCAATTATGCACTTTCGGCCGTGTTGAGCGGCGCCCGTTACCAGGAGAGCCTGGAGGATCAGGGGGGGAACGACTAAGGGCGTTGACTGAGAACCGCGCTCAACGACCGACCTAGGAGACGGCTGGTTGGGGGGTGCGGAATTTTGCTATGCGGTCGTCCTAGCCGGTGTTCTCCCGGGAGCCTGGCTTTCGGTTATGCGAGGCCGCCCTTGCGATCGTGTCGAATAGCTCTTCGGGATCAACCGGTTTGGTGAGCACCGCGAACGCACCCAAGCAATCCGCGGCATCAAGCACGCAGGATGTTGTCTTGAGGTCATGTATCATTCGGCGCTCGCCCTCCTTGATGTGGTCACGCTGAGAATCTGCGGCGCGGTTAATCTGGCAACAGCGGGCGAAGTGCGCGACCCGACCGGGGAACGACTAAAGGTAGTTTTTTTGTAGCAACACCTCGACCCTGGTGCGAGGCTTGCCAGCGGCATAAACTGCCGACATGACACGGATTGCACCGCTCTTCTTGATGACGCTGGTGTCGCTTGCGTCGAGCCCGGTCGCGGCAGCGCAGATCGGGGAATGGCGCGCCTACAGCGCCGACGCTGCCGGCACGAAGTACACTCCGCTCGACCAGATTACGGCCGACAACGCCGGTGACTTGCGAGTCGTCTGGCGGCAATCGACGATTCCCGACGCGATTCGGCAGGGCAGCACCGTGCGAGCCCCGGCGTTGGTGCAGAACACACCACTGATGGCCGACGGCCGGCTGTATGTGAGCACGGCACTTGGGACCGTGGCCGCGCTCGACGCGACCACCGGTGAGGTCGTTTGGTTCGATCCCCTACCCGAGGGTGTGACACGCCGCGGAAGCGCGACTCGTGGGGTCGCGTACTGGCGCGGCCCGGATGGAGACGACGCGCGGATCATCGCCGTCGTGGGGTCGACCCTGGTCGCGCTGAACGCACGGACCGGCGCGCGGTACCCCGACTTCGGCGTCGAAGGCGAAGTCGACCTCACGCAGGGCTACGACACCCGCCCCGTGACGGGCTTCGGCTGGCGGTCGGCACCTCTGGTTGTCAACGACGTCGTGATCGTCGGCTCGGCCATCACCGACGTCACCAACGGGGAGATGCTGGCTCGCAAGGAGATGCCGCCTGGCGACGTTCGGGGGTTCGATGTCCGTACGGGCGAGCAGCTCTGGATCTTCCACACCGTGCCCCAGGAAGGCGAGGTGGGCAACGAGACGTGGCTCACCCGCTTGGATGAGCAGCAAGCGTCGTGGGAGTACACCGGGAACACGAACATGTGGGCCTGGCCGAGCGCCGACGAGGAACTGGGCTACGTGTATCTGCCGCTCTCGACACCGACCAACGACTACTACGGCGGACACCGGCCGGGTGACAACCTGTTCGCCGAGAGTCTGGTCGCTCTCGACGCCCGGACCGGCGAGCGCATCTGGCATTTCCAGGCGGTGCACCACGGGGTCTGGGACTACGACTTTCCGGCGGCGCCCAACTTGGTCGACATCACCGTGGACGGTCGCGACATCAAGGCGATCGCCATCGTCAGCAAGCAGGGCTTCACCTACGTGTTCGACCGAGTGACCGGGGAGCCGGTCTGGCCGATCGAGGAGCGTTCGGTGCCGGCGGGCAATGTACCCGGAGAGTGGTACTCCCCCACTCAGCCGTTTCCCACCAAACCGCCGCCCTTCGAGCAGCAAGGGGTCACGGTTGATGATCTGATCGATTTCACACCAGCGCTACGCCGCGAGGCGGAGGAGATCCTGGCCGGGTATGTCTCGGGGCCCCTCTTCACGCCGCCGACCCTCATCGATGAACGGCCGGGCGGTACCCGTGGCACGGTCCAGGCCCCAGGCC
>JAPYQK010000029.1 GCA_029941275.1 Longimicrobiales bacterium
CACCGCCGACCGGGTGATTGGTGGCTCCGCGGTGTTCTTCTCCGCAGCGGCGAGCCTTTTGTCCAAGGTTGGCTTGGTGGGGGTGGTGGGCGACGACTATCCGTTGGAGAAACTCGATTTTCTGTCCGAGCGGGGCGCCGACCTCTCCGGTATTGAGCGCGCTGAGGGGGAAAGCTTCTATTGGTCCGGGCGGTACAGCTATGACCTGAACTCGAGGGATACACTCGAAACGCGGCTCGGCGTGTTCGGTGACTTCAAGCCACGCGTCCCAGGGGCGTTTCGGGACTCCCAGTACGTTTTTCTTGGCAATATCGATCCTGTGCTCCAGATGCAGGTGCTCGATCAAGTAAGCGCGCCCAAGTCCGTTATCTGCGACACCATGAATTACTGGATCGAGGGTAGCCGAGACGCGTTGGTCGAACTCTTGGGGCGCGTCGATATCTTGATGGTTAACGACGCCGAGGCACGACAGCTCGCGGGAGATCACAGTCTCATTCGCGCAGCCCGGTGGATCCAAGAACGGGGCCCAACTCTCGTGGTGATCAAGAAGGGCGAACACGGGGCGATTCTATTCGGACCGGACTGGATGTTTTTCGTGCCGGGCTTTCCCCTCGAAGTGATCTTCGATCCGACCGGGGCCGGAGACTCCTTTGCGGGGGGATTTGTTGGGTACATGGCTTCGGTCGACTCTCAGGAGCCGGAAGATCTTCGGCGCGCCATGGTGTATGGATCAGCGATGGGCTCGTTTGCGGTCGAGAGTTTCAGCGTCGATCGGTTCCATGAGCTGAAGGAAAGGGAGATTCTGCACCGTATCATGGAATTCAGGGAGCTCACCGCTTTTGAGCATCAGTTGGAGAGGTCACGTGCCTGAGTCCAGCGGCTTGGATTACCGATCTGCGGGGGTCGACCTGGACGCTGCCGAGAGGGCGAAAGAGGGTCTCAAGTCGCTAGTGGCATCTACCCGAGACGAACACACGCTGTCCGCGTTGGGTCAGTTCGGTGGGTTATATGCTGTACCGGGAAACGTCGACGATCCAGTGCTGGTGTCGAGCGCGGATGGTGCCGGGACCAAGCTAAAGGTGGCTTTCTTAGCGGGCCGACATGACACCGTGGGCCAAGACCTGGTGAATCACTGTGTCGACGACATTCTCGTGCAGGGGGCCCGGCCCTTGTTTTTCCTGGACTATCTCGCGTGCGGCACGATGGATGAGGAGGTCGTGGCTGAAGTCGTTGGCGGAGTGGCCAAGGCGTGTAAGCAAAACGGGTGCTCGCTTCTGGGCGGGGAGACGGCCCAGATGCCTGAATTCTACGCCGCCGGCGAATACGATCTGGCTGGATTCATCGTAGGGATCGTTGAACGTGACAGGATCCTGGATGGTAGCAGCGCCCGAGCCGGAGACGTTTTGATCGGCCTTGCATCCTCGGGCCTGCACACCAACGGGTACACGTTGGCGCGGAAGATCGCGTTCGACTCCATGGGTCTGTCTGTCGACGACCAGTTCCCAGGATCGGGTCGCTCGGTGGCGGATGTTCTCTTGGACATCCACCGGAGTTATCTGCCCATTTTGTCCGATGCCTTGGATAGCAGAAAAGTGCGCGGCTTGGCCCATATCACAGGCGGCGGCATCCCCGGTAATTTACCTCGGACCCTCGGATCCGAACTCGGCGCGGTGGTCGACCTCGCTTCCTGGGACGTGCCTGATGTGTTCCGCGTACTCGGGGACGCCGGGGGCGTAGAAAAGGACGAAATGCTCCGGGTGTTCAACATGGGCGTGGGCATGATTGTTGTCGTTGCTCCCGAGGACGTTGACGCGGTTCTCGAGGGTGTGAACGGACCAGAATGTCCGGCTTGGGTGATGGGACAGGTGGAGGCCCGAGCCGGCATACGGTGGGGGTGAGGGTGTGACCACGAGGATCACGGGGCAGGAGTTCAGGAGCCTCGGAGCTTTTCGCAGGGCCGTTTCCGGTGGAGCGCTATGCCTCCTCGTGCTCTCTGGCTCCTTCGGCAGGACCAATGCGCAAGATCTGACGCCGCTCGTAACACAATGTGCGGCAGGTGGTTCTGCGCTATTGCTCACGTCCTGCCGCAGTGCCGTGTTGGCGGCTCAGGCCATTCGGGGAGGGCTTGCTCTGGCCGACAGAACGGGCCCCGAGCTATCCGGGGCCTCGAGCACCATCGGAAGACGCCTCGGTTCACCGCGGGTGAGTTTGGACTTCCGACTCCGGTTGGCGCGTTTTACCATGCCGAACATCCTTAACGCGGGAACCGGAGTTGCGGCTGAGACTTCCGTCAATGTGTACGGGTTGAAGGGCTCCGTGGCGGTGGGGCTTCTGGACGGCTTTTCTTTGATGCCGACCGTCGGCGGGGTCTTTTCTCTCGATTTCTTGGCTTCGGCGAGTTTCATGCTCATGGAGGAATCGGACGGATTCCTGGGCAACGAGAACCTCCTATCGCTGGGCGGCAGGTTGGGAATTTTCCGGGAGTCGTTCACATTGCCGGGGGTCACCGTGTCCGCGGTGCAGTCGTTCGGGCGAAGTGTGGAGTGGGAGAGCGTCGTCGTCGGATCTTCTATCGATGCGGACGTTTCGACGACGTCGGTACGAGCTACGGTCGGAAAGGATTTTTTCACTTTTGCAATCCTTGGCGGAGTCGGTTGGGACTGGGACCGAGGCGATATGGGCGTCCAGGTGTCGGACCCCGCGATCCCCGGGGGGCAGGGGGGTGGCGTGTTGGGCGGCTTAACCACGCGCCGTACGGTTTACTTCGGGGGCGTCTCCATTACCCGGCTGGTTTTCCAGTTCTCCCTGGAGGGAGGGTGGGCAGGGGGATACGAGGATTTGGCCGGATACGCGGGTGCGTACCAGCCAGGCGCGAGGATGCCGTTTATCAGTGTGGCGGGCCGACTCACGATTTGATGGGCCTCGACGAATTTGACCGTACGTGGCTTCTGCGCGCCGCTGCCCTGGCGGGGCGGGGGTGGGGTCGGGTGCATCAGCCCAGAAATCGGGATGACTCTCCCAATCCCTTGGTCGGGTGTGTGTTGACCCGGAACGGGAAAGTCGTGGGGGAAGGGTGGCACCAGGACTACGGTGGGCCGCACGCTGAGGTGAACGCGATTCGCGCGGCCGGAGAGGCCGCCCGGGGGGCGACCGCCTTTGTGAGCCTGGAACCCTGCAGTCATCATGGAAAGACGCCTCCGTGCACCGAGGCGCTGGTGGAGGCTGGGGTCGTACGTGTCGTCTTCGGTGCAGCTGATCCCGGCGTTGAGACCGGCGGTGGAGGAGATCTCCTGATGCATGCCGGAATCGAGGTTCTCGGTCCGGCGTCCGATGTCCAGATGTTCCACGACGTCGATCCCGCGTTCTTCCATACGGCGCGCCACCAGAAGCCATATGTGGCGCTCAAGTTGGCGGTCAGTCTGGATGGGCGGATCGCCGCCCGCGTGGGAGAACGGACGACCCTAACGGGCGATGAAGCCAATCGAGAGGTTCATCGTCTCAGGCGTGGCTTCGACTCGGTGATGGTAGGTGGCGAGACGGCCCGTATCGACGATCCGGTGTTGACCGTAAGACACGGTCCACCGCCGCAAACACCACCCACGCGTATCGTGGTAGATCCCCGCGGGATCTTAGCGCCAGAGGCTGCGTTACTGCGCGGGGTGAGCGAAGCGCCGGTTCTGATATTCGCGACCGAGGCAGCCGACGCGGAGCGATTGTCTATGCTCAGGGACGCTGGTGCCAGCGTAGAGATCGTGGAGCACGTCGAGGGAGGCGCCAACCTGAAAGAGATGCTCGACCGATGCTGGAATCTGGGTATCCGATCGGTACTTTGTGAGGGTGGCGCGAAATTGGCCACCGCCTTGACGCACGAGGGATTGGCTCGCCGCTTGTATCTTTTCAAGGCGCCGATGACCTTCGGGTCTGAGGGGGTTGCGGCTTTTCCGGGTGGCGAATCGAACGCGGAGAGTTTTGGCTGGGTGAGGGCGGGCGAGCCACACCCGTTCGGGCCCGACGTTCTACTCACGTACGACCGAGAGATCTGATGTTCAGCGGAATCGTGGAAGAAATGGGGACAGTTCGGGCGACGCGGGAGTTGGAGGGCGCACGTGAGGTTGAGATCGGGGCTGATGTGGTCCTCGAGGATATCAAACCCGGCTCGTCCGTTTCTCTCGATGGAGCGTGCCACACGGTCGTCGAGGTGCGGTCCGGCGGGTTCACGGTCAACAGCGTAGGAACGACACTCTCTCGGACCGTGGCAGGGAACTACACCGAAGGCAGCCTGATCAATCTGGAGCGAGCGATCGCCATCGGAACCCGCTTGGACGGACACATCGTCCAAGGTCACGTAGATGGGGTCGGCGAGTTGACCCGGGTGGAGGAGGGCGGGGAATTTCGTCTCCTCGATTTCAGAATTCCGCCCGACGTAGCCTCGGCGACGATCCTTCATGGATCGATCACACTCAACGGTGTGAGTCTTACCGTCAACACCATTTCCGACGACGTCTGTCAGGTCTCGGTGATCCCCTACACGTGGGAACACACCAACCTCAGCGTGCTGGAGCCGGGTGATCTCGTCAACGTCGAGGGGGACCTGATCGGAAAGTACGTTAAGAAGCTGATTTCCGACCGTTGAGGCACCAATACTGATATAATGTTGTGGGCCAGGCGCATCGGGCCGAGCTCCTTGTCCCGCGCCGAAACCACTGTAGAAACCACATGTGAGTTGGGGGACCTCAGCCATGCCGTTCGATTCCATCGAACAGGCCCTGGAGGACATTCGTCAGGGCAAGATCATAATCGTCGCCGACGATGAAGACCGCGAAAACGAGGGAGACCTGGTTTGTGCGGCCTCACTCGTGACACCGGCGTCGGTGAACTTCATGACGCAGTTCGGCCGTGGCCTCATTTGTGTCGCTCTGACGCAGCCTCGTGCTACGCAGCTCGGTCTTCCGCTCATGACCGACGAGAACTCGGATCCGCAAGGAACGGCCTTCACGATTTCCGTGGACGCTCACCAGCGGTTCGGCGTGACGACCGGCATCAGCGCCCATGATCGAGCCAAGACGATTCAAGTCCTGGTCGATCCGAAGACGGAACCTGGGGACCTCCGGCGTCCGGGGCACATCTTTCCCCTGAAAGCTCGTCCTGGTGGCGTTCTTCGCCGTGTCGGCCAGACCGAGGCGGCCGTGGACTTGGCGCGCATGGCCGGGTTGCCTCCCGTCGGCGTGATTTGCGAGATCCTCAATCCCGACGGGTCTATGGCGAGACGCCCCCAACTGGAGGTTTACGCAAAGGAACACGGCCTCAGCTTCGTCACTGTGGCGCAGTTGGTGTCGTACCGTCTGGCCAAGGAACGTTTGGTGACGCGAGTGGCGGAAGCCAACCTTCCGACCGATTTCGGCCCTTTCCGAATCATTGCCTATCAAAGTCCTATCGATGACCGAGAGCACATCGCGCTCGTTAAAGGGGACGTGGAGGAGTACGCGGAACGGCAGGCCCAGCGTTTGGCAGAACGCGAAGCCCGGAATCAGACCGAAACCCCGACCCAGGGTGAGGCTGGGGGCCCGACTGAGGCGGCGGACGGCGAGGGGGCAGGGGATGCCGAGCGTGCGATCGAAGATACTACTGGTGACGTGGCCAACACCGATGGTGATGCGACCGACGCCGAAGCCGGGGGTGAAGTAGAGTCCGAGACTGTGACGGCGAACGAGGGTGCAGCCACGGGCGGCAAAGTTGAGAAGGAAGACGTCGATGAGGAAGAAGGGGTGCTCGTGCGTATGCACTCCGAATGTTTGACGGGTGACGTTTTCGGCTCTCTCCGTTGTGACTGCGGTTATCAGTTGGATGCAGCGATTCGCCAGATCGCCGACAATGGGCGGGGTGTAATCGTCTATCTGAAACAGGAAGGCCGTGGGATTGGTCTCCACAACAAGATCCGCGCCTATGAACTGCAAGATCAAGGGCACGACACGGTCGAGGCCAATCAGGCGTTGGGGTTCAAACCGGATCTACGAGACTACGGGATCGGCGCACAGATCCTCCTTGATCTCGGGCTCCGCAAGATTCGCTTACTGACGAACAATCCCCGGAAGATCATCGGGCTCGAAGGGTACAACCTCGAAGTCATTGGCAGGGAACCGCTCCAAGTGGGTCGAGGGGAACACAATGAGTATTATCTGGACACCAAGCGCTCGAAGCTTGGCCACATGTTGTAGATGCAGATCGATATCGGCTCACACCTTCCGGACCCGGCGCCAGCGCCGGGTAAACGGGTCGGAATCATCGCAGCGCGTTTCAACGGCGAGGTGACCGAGGAGATGCTGGAGGCATGCCGGGGCACTCTCGAGCAGTTCGGCGTGGAGGCGGACGCGGTGGACGTCTACTGGGTACCGGGTGCATGGGAACTTCCCCAAGTAACTCGGCGGATCGCGGCGCTGAAACGCCACGACGCATTCATCGCGCTCGGATGTGTGATACGGGGCGATACGCCGCACTTCGACTACGTGGCCGGAGAGTCCTCTTCGGGGCTCGGTGCCGTAGCACGGGAGATCGATGTTCCGCTGCTCTTCGGCGTGCTGACGACCGATACACCGGACCAGGCCTGGGCCCGTGCTTCGCGAGAAGCGGGCAACAAGGGACGCGAACTAGCAGTGAGCGCACTGCACCTGATCGCATTGTACGAGGGTCTCGAGGACTAGTGCCGGTCCCCTCTGTGCGTCACCGTATTTCTGGGACAGGACACTAACCTTGAACAAGTCCAGTGGGGTCGCCGAAACTGCGGCGCGGCGGATCGATCGAACACGGGCGAGGGCCTGGGCGCTTCAGATCCACTATCAGTGGGACGTAGGGGGAAGGGTGGGGACGGTCTCCGAAGCCCTCGAGAGGGTTTCGCGTATGCGAATAATCGCAGAGTCACGCATGCCCTATTTACGCCGCTTGATGGAGGAGCTGGACGCTCGCAGCTCTGAATTGGACGAGCTGCTCGAAGTCGCCCTGGACAACTGGCGCTTGGAGCGCTTGGCGTTGCTCGATCGGGGGATTCTCAGGATCGCGGCCGCCGAGCTGATCTGCTTCGATGAGATTCCTCCCAAGGTTTCGATTCAGGAAGCGGTACGGTTGGCGGAGCGGTATAGCGGCTCCGAGTCCCCCGGATTCGTAAACGGCGTCCTGGATGCCCTGTACAAGAGGGTGATCGGCTGATCCAGGTGCGCGGCGAGTGAAGATTCTCGTTCTCAACTGGCAAGATTGGGAGAACCCGCAGACTGGAGGTGCCGAGGTTCACCTCCACGAAATCTTCAAACGACTCGTGACGTGGGGACATTCGGTCACGCTCTTGTGCTCGGCGTGGCCCGGTTGTGAGCCTCGGGTGACGCTCGATGGGATCGACATTCATCGGGTCGGCGGCCGGTACACCCTGTCCTTCGCAGCGCCGCGGTATTTCCGTCGCCGGCTGCGGGCGGAGCGGTTCGATGTCGTAGTGGAGGATCTCAACAAGGTGCCGTTCTTCTCGCCCCTGTGGGGAGCCGGCAGAGCGGTGCTACCCGTGGCGCTGGTTGTCCACCATCTCTTCGGAACGGCCGCATTCAAGGAGGCTTCTTTTCCCGTTGCGGCGGCGACGTGGCTCTTGGAAAGACCCGTGCCACGCGTATACCGATCTGTGCCGATCGCCGCGGTATCCCCCAGTACCGCAGAGGACCTCGTACGGCGCGGGATTCCACGGGACGGAATTGAGATCATTCCCAACGGCGTGGATTACGACCTCTTGTCCCCTGATGTGGACAATAAGCGTTTTTCGGAACCGACCCTGGTGTACCTCGGAAGGCTGAAGCGATACAAGCGCATCGATCTGGTGCTTCGGGCGGTGGCCACCCTCGTCGATCGGGGGCTTTCTTGCCGTTTTCTCGTGGCGGGGCGCGGGAATGATCGACCGCGCCTAGAGGGACTGCGGGACTCCCTCGACATCAAGGACAACGTGGAATTCCTGGGGTTCGTCTCAGAGCCTGCCAAGCGCGAACTCCTACGCATGTCTTGGATCAATGTCATCACCTCGGTGAAAGAGGGCTGGGGCATTTCCAACCTCGAGGCTGCGGCCTGCGGAACGCCTACGATCGCCAGTGATGTTCCGGGCCTACGAGACTCGGTGGTGGATGGGGTTACCGGATTTCTCGTTCCTCACGGAGACGTGAAGGTCTTGAGCGATCGCATTGAGGAACTTCTGAAAAATGAGGAATTACGTGCACGATTGGAGCACGGCGCACGCAGTTTCGCCGAAGACTTCGGTTGGGACGCCATGGCGCGGCGCATGAAGCAGTTCCTACAAGAACGGGTAGTTAAGCGAACCACTCCGAGCTAACTTTCATGGCGTTCGGGACGACCCGCCGAACCTCAAATCGTCGCCGGCTATTTTCGACGGAGGCAGCATGGACGTACGGATTACATCTCGACATACGACTCTTCCCGACTCCCTGCGGGACCGAGCAGAGGGGCTTCTTTCAAAGCGGGCCAAGTACGACGGACGTGTTTCGGCGGTTGAGGTCATTTTCGATGAAGAAAGGAACTCCAAGAAGGTTGAAGAGATTTTGCACATCGACCGAAGTGATCCCATCGTTGCCAGTGGTGAAGGTGATGATTTCAATGAGGCTCTGAGCCAAGTGAACGACCGCTTGGACCGTCAGCTTCGGAAGCTCCACTTGCAGGCGAAGGACCATCGGGCTCCGCCCTTGGCCGACGCCCTCTCAGAGGAGTAGTCCCTGCTTGACCAATAACGCGGGGGAGGTGTCCCCGGAGTCTGTCCCGGAGATCACCGTCCAGCGGCTGTTCGACGACAGGCATGAGACGCTTCAGCTCGAAGTCCTGAACCCCGACGTCAGCCTCGAACGTCTGGTCGTGGACCCCGACATCACCAGCCCTGGGATCGCCTTGACCGGGTACACGGAGCGATTTGCGGCGGTTCGAATTCAGGTGTTCGGTGAAACAGAGGTGTCGTATCTCCGTGGGCTGTCTTCGGAGGAACGGCGAGACCGGATCAAGGGTGTGTTCGACTTCGGTATTCCGGTCGCTTTCGTCACGAAGGGTCTGTCGGTACCCGACGAGTTTCTCGAAGTCGCGAGCGAGTGCTTGATCCCGGTGATCCGCTCGCAACTCGGCACGAAGGAATTCTACCGGCGGATCAAGCCCTACCTAGACGCGATTCTCGCCCCTTGTACGAATCTTCACGGCTCCCTAGCCGACGTGTACGGGGTGGGGCTGCTGTTTGTCGGAGAGAGCGGTGTCGGTAAGAGCGAGTGCGTTCTGGACCTCGTGGAGAGAGGCCATCGACTCGTTGCGGACGACCACGTCATTGTATCGCGCCGGGGACCGGATATCATCCTCGGGGAGGGGCATCAGCTCCAAGCCCACCACATGGAAATTCGAGGCCTGGGCATCATCGACATACGGACGCTCTTCGGGATCCACGCGACGCGGCAGCAAAAACGTATCGAAGTCATGGTTCGTCTGGAGCGTTGGGACGAAGACAAGGCCTATTCTCGAACCGGGCTCGACACGACCGAAATCGACGTCCTCGGGGTCAAGATCCGACAGGTCACGATCCCACTCAACGCCGGAAAGAACATCACAGTCATTTCCGAGGTGGTGGCGATGAATCACCTCCTCCGGTACGCCGGTGTGGACACGGCAGATTCCTTCAACGAGCGGTTGAAGGCGGCGATGCGTCCTGTACGCGAGTATTTCGAGCAGGACTATGAGTGAGGTGGAGCCGATAAGAGGCATCCTACTCAGCCATGGGAGCTTGGCCGAAGGCATGGTGGACGCCGTGCAGAGGATCGCCGGCACCGAGGACGGGGTTCTGGTGGCTATGAGCAACGACGGGCAAAGCCCGCAAGGACTGGCCGACCAGGTAGACGCGCTGGTCGGCGGTGCGCCCGTCGTCGTTTTCACCGACCTCGGTACGGGGAGTTGTGCGCTGACGGCCCACCTGACGTGCAGAAACCACGGGCGCCGGGCGGTCGTGTTCGGCATGAACCTCCCGATGCTTCTCGACTTTGTGTTCCATCGGGAGCTTCCACTCGCCCAACTGGTGCCGCGTCTCCTAGAAAAGGGCAAAGAGGGCGTCAAGTCCGCCGGACCGGAATAGATGTCGGTCGTTCTGTACCGAATCGATGAACGGCTCATTCACGGACAGGTGGTGATGGGATGGGGACCGCAGCTTTCCGTGGAACACTACGTGGTGGTGGACGACGATTTGGCTTCCAGCGAGTGGGAGCAGGATCTCTATCGTCTGGGACTGCCAGACGCGGCTTCGGCGGAGTTCTTGAAGGCGGATGCCGCCAGGGAACGCCTCGTAGTGATGGAAGCCGATACGCGGCGGATTGTGGTTCTCACTCGTACGATCGCCGCAATGGGGAACCTCGCGAAGGATGATGCCCTACGCGGGCGGGAGGTCAACCTCGGAGGTCTGCATCACGCAGCGGACCGCACCGAGCGTATTTCGTACGTCTTCTTGGGTCCCATGGAGGAGGAGGGCCTGCAAGCTCTCGTCGAGGAGGGAGTCCACGTCTACGCCCGGGATCTTCCGGGAAGCCGGGCGGTCGAGCTAAAAGCGTTGCTGGTCTGATCAGTGTCCTTGTCACTCGCTGTTTTTGGGGGGCTTCTGGCCCTCGACGAGACGTCCCTTGGGCAATTCATGCTTTCCCGTCCGCTGGTGGCGGGCACGTTGGCAGGATGGTGGCTGGGAGATCCTGCAGTGGGCTTGGAGATCGGAGCGACACTCGAACTCTTCCATCTTGCGCGTGTCCCTGCCGGCGGAACCCGCGTACCCGAATCGGGACCAGCGTCTGTGGTTGCCGTGGCGGTCGGCGTGTCCGCCGGTGGGCTGCCCGGTTTGGCCTTGGGTGTGGCTGCCGGACTGGCCGTGTCCGAACTCGGTGGAATGACCGTAGGCCTCCATCGCCACTGGATCACCCTCCGGTTCGACCGGATGGAGGCAGGATCCATGACTGCGCGGAAGCTTACACGTGCACATCTCTCGTCTGTGCTCCTTGATTTTGTGCGCGGGGTGGTGGTGACGGCGACCGGCTTGGTGGTGGGCGGCTGGATATCCGGTCTCTTCGTGACACGATGGCCCCTTTCCTATCAAACGACCCTGGCCTTGGTGCTGATCGGTGCGGCGGTGCATCTCGGAGTGCTGCTCAAGGGATTTGGAGGGTGGAAGAGTCGTCGTGCCGTCTTTCTGGTGGGGCTCGTGGCCGGGATCGTGGGAGCGAGCCTGTGACGAACGGCAAGCGACCGGCGGGCTGGATTGGAGGGTTCTTCAGACAGTTTCTCCTCCAGGGGTCCTGGAACTACCGTTCGTTGCTGGGGTCGGGCTTTGCGTTCTGCATGATTCCGATACTCCGCCGGCGCGGACTCTCCGGAGACGCGTTGGATGGCGCCGTTCGAAGTCATATGGGGACTTTCAACGCTCACCCCTATCTGGCAGGGATTGCGCTTGGGGCCGTTGCTCAAATGGAGGAGAGCGGCACGGATCCCGAAACCATTGAGCGGTTCAAGCGGGCGATCCAGGGTGCACTAGGGGGATTGGGCGACCTCTTGATCTGGGGGGCGTGGCGTCCGACGACCACGTTGCTGGCTCTGGTGCTCGCCTGGGCCGGAACGCCGCCGTGGGTTCCCGTGTGTGTGTTCCTCGTGGCGTACAACGGAGGACACGTGGCGCTGCGGTGGTGGGGGTACAAGCGGGGCCTCCAGTACGGCAAAGATGTCGGGGTCCGGTTGGGGCGGGCCGCACTTTCGAGGTTGGCTGAACGTGCGTTCGTCGCCGGCGCGCTGCTTCTTGGGATCTTGGCCGGAGTCTTTCTGGTGAGCCACCTCGCCACCGAGGAGGCGGGCGGGCTCTGGTCGCTAGCTGGAGTTTTGGCCTTCGGTTTGGGGCTCAAATTTGGACACCGGGCCCTACGAGGCACTACGCTTGTCGTGGTTCTCGTCATCACAGTGCTCACCGTGTTGGGGAACGCATGACCGACGGACGACTCGAACGCGCGGTACAAATCGTCAACCCGATGGGATTTCATGCCCGGCCAGCGGCGGAATTCGTGCGCTTGGCAGAGTCGTTTCAATGTGAACTGTGGTTGGAAAAGGACGGCGTTGAAGTAAACGCCAAGAGTATCATGGGTGTCCTGATGTTGGCCGCTGAAAAGGGATCCAAGTTGGTGATTCGGGGAGCGGGTGACGACGCGGAGGACGCACTTTCCGCCCTGGCGGATTTGATCGCGGCGGGTTTTGAGGAGATGGACGGTGTCTAAAGTTCTTGACGGTATTGGCGCATCTGAGGGGATCGGTGCGGGTCGGGTCCACATCCTCAATTGGGGAGTTCCCGAAGTCCCACATCGCTTGATCGATCCCGACGAGGTTGCGCCCGAGGAGGAGCACCTCCGCGAAGTGTTCGAGTGGGCGAAGAAGAGACTTCTCGACCTCGAGGATTCGACCGAAGAGCGCCTCGGCTCAGTGGAAGCGAGGATTTTCGAACCGCAACTTCTCATGCTGGAAGACGAGGAGTTGGTCGAGGGCACCGCGCGTTACATCAGGGACAACCGTCTCTCTGCGGCACGTGCGCTGGATTGGCGTTTACTCGAACTCCAGGCCAGGTGGAGCCGGACCGCCCATCCCATGGTGCTCGATCGGCTCAACGATCTCCAGGATCTCCAGGTCCGACTGCTCCATCAGCTCCTGGGCCTGCCGGACCCGACCGATGTGTCGGCCCTCGGAGAGAACGTGATCGTGGTCACTCGTAACCTCACGCCGAGCTTGACCGTTCAGTTTGATCCCGAGCGGGTCCTCGGGATCGCGGCCGATCACGGAACTCGAACCGCCCACTGGGTGATGCTCGCTCGCTCGCTCGGGATTCCGACCGTCTGCGGGATGGGCGTCGTTTCCGAGCAAGCCGAAGCCGGACAGGAGGCCATTGTGGATGGCCGCATTGGGCGAGTGATCCTGGACCCGGAGGAGCACCATCGCAGCGTGTTCCGCGTGCGGGAGACTCAAATTCTCGCCTGGGAAAAGGAAATCGAGACGGTTGCCCAGCTCGAATCGATCACCGCTGACGAGCAGCCCGTGGCGTTACGAGCGAACTTGGATCTGCCGGCGGAAGCGGAGAAGGCTCGTGTCCACGGTGCGCAGGGCGTTGGCCTGTTCCGGACTGAATTTCTGGTGGTGGGGCGGAATCAAATGCCGGGAGAAGAAGACCAGTACCAGGCCTATCGCAGTGTTGCCGAAACGTTTCCCAAACAGGTGGTCACGGTCCGCACGTTCGATCTGGGTGGTGACAAGTTCCCGATGTTCCTGCATATGCCCGCCGAGGAGAATCCTTTCCTCGGCTGGCGGGCGATCCGCGTTTGTCTGGACGAACCGGAATTGTTTCGCACACAACTCCGAGCCATCCTCCGAGCTTCCGCGCACGGTGACGTCCGAATCATGGTGCCGTTGGTCAACGATGTCGAAGAGATCAGGCAGGTTCGGGAACTCGTCGAAGAAGAGGAGGACCGATTGCGCCGAGACGGCATCCCGTTCAACTCCGGGTACAAGCTCGGCATCCTGTTGGAGACCCCCGCGGCGGCCTTGGAGGCCGTTGAGCTGGCTCGGCACAGCGACTTCTTCTCAATCGGCACCAACGACCTCACCCAATATACGTTGGCCGTGGATAGAACGAGCGCCAGGCTGGCCAAGCTCTTCAACCCTTTCCATCCCGCGGTCATCCAGCAGGTGAGTTCGGTTTCCCGCGTGGCGAGGGCCGCCGGGATCGAGGTGAGCGTCTGCGGTGAGATGGCCGCGAATCCTCTGGGCGTGTTCCTGATGCTAGGGCTCGACATCACGACACTTTCCGTCGCGTGGCCCTCGCTTCCGGAGGTAAAAAAGCTGGTGCGTTCCTTCCGCATAGAAGACGCACGACGGGCAGCAAAGGCGGCCATTGCTGCACCGACGAGCCGTGAGGTCGTGGAGTGTCTCGTGGAAGGGATCGGGGGGACGGTAGACCTGTCGGCGTTCTCTGGACGGTGGAATCTCCCGATTTCAGGTTGAGGGGCTCGGCTTGAGGACCCGTCGGGACCGCGTGAATTGAGAGATGCTCGGAGCCCGCGCGCTCAGCCATAGACACCCGGATTTCACTCGGGGGTGTTGTCCCCCTTAGTGAGACGGAATATTTTTTCGTTCAATGGATAGCCATTGTTGTCCGCCTCCCTGATGCGTTCTCCATAAAATAAGGTCACAGGTAAGCCGTGAGTCAGACTATCTTCACCTCCGAGTCCGTCACCGAGGGCCACCCGGATAAGGTCGCCGACCAAATATCCGACGCGGTGTTGGACGCCATGCTGATGGATGATCCGGGCTCCCGGGTCGCGTGTGAGACGCTTGTGACCACGGGCATGGCCCTGGTCGCCGGAGAGATTACGTCAGCCAGCCAGGTGGATGTGCCGGGTCTGGTGCGGGAGACACTGCTCAAGATCGGTTATGACAATGCCGACTACGGGATCGATGGCGCCACGTGTGCGGTGATTGCGACGCTCGACAAGCAGTCTCCGCACATCGCTATGGGTGTCGACACGGGCGGGGCGGGTGATCAGGGCATGATGTTCGGTTACGCCACCGACGAGACGGCGGATTTTATGCCTGCACCCATCCACTATGCTCATGCCCTCGTTCAACGCCTGTCTGAGGTGAGGCACAACAAGACGTTGCCTTGGGTCCGACCGGACGGGAAGTCCCAGGTGAGTGTCGCCTACGAAAACGGTCATCCTCGGTCGGTCGAGACGGTCGTGATCAGCACCCAGCACGCGCCGGACGTCGACAATGACACGATTCGGGAAAGTATCATTCGCGAAGTCATTCTTCCGGTGATCCCGTCGGACCTTCTCGATCCCGACTCCTGTACGTTTCACATTAATCCCACAGGGCAGTTCGTGATCGGTGGTCCCCACGGGGACGCTGGACTGACAGGCCGAAAAATCATCGTCGACACGTACGGGGGTATGGGACGCCACGGTGGGGGAGCGTTCAGCGGGAAGGATTCGACCAAAGTCGATCGCTCGGCGGCTTACGCCGCCCGATGGGCGGCGCGGAACCTCGTGGCAGCTGGGGCGGCTTCGCGCTGTGAGATTCAACTCGCCTATGCGATCGGGGTGGCCCAACCGGTGTCGATTCACATCGATACGTTCGGGACCGGAAAAATGCCGGACGAGCAGTTGGCTGAAGCCATCGAAAAGGTGTTCGATTTTCAGCCCCGGTCGATCATCGACCGTCTCGCCCTGCGCACGCCGATCTTTCGTCCGACGGCTGCCTACGGACATTTCGGCCGCAAACCGGAGTCCCGGGGTGTCTCCGAGGGGCGCACCGTTGAGTTGTTCTCGTGGGAAAAATCCGATCGTGTGGACGATATCCGAACGGAATTGAGCCTCTGATAGTCCGGCTCCAACCCCTCCGCATCTTTCGCAGAGAACTCCCACGGGACTCGGGAGTATTGGTAATTGTCGAATGGTGAACGTCTGGAATTGAAGAGGACGGATTCGTTGCTTGTTCAAGTCTCCGTACAAAGTCTAGGGATGGACCGGGCGTCCAATACGCCGGTCGTAATCCTCCAGGAGCATGAGGGCGAGCGTGTCCTCCCGATATGGATCGGTCCCGGAGAGGCGAGCGCCATCGCCATGGAACTTGCCAACGTGAAATTCCCGAGGCCCCTCACGCATGACCTGCTTGCTTCAGTATTGAGCGGCCTCGGGGGTGATTTGCACAAGGTGGTCATCAGCCGGGTCGAAGAGAACACGTACTTCGCCGAAATGATCATTCGACGAAACGTCGAGGTGATCTCGGTCGACGCTCGTCCTTCCGATTCGATCGCTGTCGCACTCCGGTTGAAGGCCGATATTTTCGCGCAAGAAGAACTTTTGGAGCGAACTGCCGTCGACGCGCCGGGGGAGAAAGAATTGGGTGAGGAGCGGATACCCGCATGGGAGTCCGATACGGGGATGGCGGCCGAAGAACTCAACGACTATCTACGCAAGCTTGCCCCCGAGGATTTTGGTCGCTTCACACCCTAGGCTCACCGCACTCCGGGCGGTCCTCGTACTTGTGTTGCTTGGCGGCGCCACCCCTGTCGACGGGCAGGCTCCGACGACTTCTCCGCAAGAAGATCCGCTGCTTCTGGAGGGCGTTGTATTCGAGGGTGACCTGCGGGCCGATTCTGCGACCGTCGTGCTCCACCGCGTTTTCCCCGATGATTCCGTCCAAGTATCGGGGGAAGTTCTTTCCGCTGAAGTGGGCCCCCTCGGTGAGTTTCAGTTCCTGCTCCCCGCTCCGCCCGACGGTGATTTTCAGGGTCTCGTCTACTTTGCCTCGGTCGAGTATCAGGGAGTTCTTTATTTCGGGTCTATGATCGCGTCGGCTGAACAACTGGACAGCTTGTACGTGGTCCAAACGTACGAAGCTGCAGAGGCGCCACGCGAAGGTGTGTCGCTCCCGGTGGAGGAGCGCATCATGTTCATCGAGTTCCTCGGCGAGGAGTGGGTGGCCACGGATCTGTTCTTGATCGACAATCGCGACACCCGAACCCTCGTGGCCCAAGAAGGTGGCGTGGTGTGGAGTTACCCACTACCTGAGGGCGCCAGTCAGCACGAAGTGGGTGACACGAACCTCCCGCCGGACGCGATCACTTTTGAGGACGGGCGAGTGCGCGTCCGCGCTCCACTTCCTCCGGGAGACCGGTCTTTCATCATCCGGTATCGCTTGGAGGATCTGGGGGCAACGATCCCGGCGCCCGGGAGCACCGAAGGCTTCCAGCTCTTGATTCGGGAGCCCGCCCCGCCGCTACTTGTCGAGGGCTTGGAGCCCTTGGGGGTCGAGAACTACCAAGGCTCGAACTACCGCAATTTTGCTGGGGCCGGACTGATGGACGCGGTTTTCACTCTTGTGGAGACGACCCCTGAAGGCGAGCCGCAACTCCAGTGGCTCGCACTACTGGCCACGATGGTACTGGTTCTCGGTGGTGTTTGGGCCTACGCCCGGCCCCGCGAGCGTTTCGCCGCTGTGACGGGACCCACGCTAAGCCGCGAGGCACTCATTCTCGAAGTGGCCCGAATTGATGGTGCGCTTGTGCAAGCACCCGAGCCTGAGGCGCATCAGGAGTTACGAGAACGGCGTGCAGCCCTTCTGGCTTTGATTCGGACAGCCGAGTAATACTTCCACGGCGATTCAAGGAGGTGGAATGTCGGTCGTGAGCACCCCGGCGGTTCTCCTCCGATCCTTCGATTACAGTGAGACGAGTAAAGTTCTAAAGTTCTATTCACGAGAGTTGGGTCTCGTCAGTGTCATGGCCAAAGGCATCCGACGGGGTGGAGCACGTGGACAGGCGGCACCTGACATTTTCTCTCGCGGCGAATTGACTGCCTATGTACGGCCGACCCGTGATCTACAGACCTTCAAGGAGTTTGCGCTCGCAGAGGCAGGTGCGGCTCTCGGCAAGGACGTAGTCCGGTTCGCCGGCGCGTCGGTACTCGCGGAGATTGTGCTCCTCCACGGCGCACCCGATCCCAGCCCCCACGTATTCGAGCGGCTTACGAACGCACTGCGGCGGATCGAAGTGGAGCCTCGAGCGTCGCTCATCGGAGCTGTGCTTGCGGAGGGTTGGGTGTTGGTGACCACGCTCGGATACGAGCCACAGATCGAGGGATGTGTGCATTGCGGCAAGTCGCTCGATTCGTCAGAGGTATCACGTTTCGATCTTGCTGCGGGCGGGACGCGGTGCGCAGACTGTGCCGCCGGTCACTCCGGGCCGCTCGTTGGCCCCGGTGCTAGACACCAGATCAGAGACTTGCTCCGAGGGACGGTACCCGAGGAACTGGGGAAGCCGAAGGCACATTTACACCTGCTCCACGACTTCGTCCTCTATCACATTTCGGGCTCGAAACCCCTCAAGGCATTTCGGGTTTTTGGCTCGCTAGCGGAGTTGGACGAGTGAACCAAGCACGCTCACATACAGGATTCGAAGCGTGATCGAGAAGCGCTTGATTCTGGGTACCGCCGGGCACATCGACCACGGCAAGACCGCGCTGGTGAAGATGTTGACAGGTGTGGATACGGATCGCCTGCAGGAAGAAAAGGCCCGCGGTATCACGATCGAGCTGGGGTTCGCCGATTTTGCTCCCAGCGAAGATCTTCGTATGGGCGTTGTGGACGTTCCGGGTCACGAGGGCTTCATCCGCAACATGCTCGCGGGTGCTACCGGCATGGATTTGGTCCTGATGGTGGTGGCCGCCGACGAGGGCATGATGCCCCAGACCCGTGAGCACCTGGACATCGTGCGCCTGCTCGGCGTCAGGAAAATGGTGGTAGCGCTGACCAAGTCCGATCTCGTGGATGAGGAATGGTTACCTCTGGTCGAGGAGGAAGTGAGGGAGACGCTGCGAGAGTCCCCTTACAGTGAGGCGCCCTTTGTGGTCACATCCACGGTGACGGGCGCCGGCATTGAGACGCTCAAGGACCAGTTGGTAGAGACGGCCCAAGGTGCTGGGGAGCGTTCGAGTGAGGATCTCATCCGCCTACCCATTGACCGTGCCTTCACCATACGGGGGACGGGCACGGTGGTGACGGGTACGCTCTGGAGTGGGCGCCTGTCCATTGGCGACGCCGTCGCTCTTCAACCGTCTGGGGTCCGGGGAAGAGTTCGGGGCCTCCAGGTGCACGGCCAGCAGGTCGACGAAGCCGGGGCGGGGGAACGCACCGCGGTGGCGATCACGGGTGGGGAAATCGATCTCGAGAGCGCTGAGCGGGGTCAGGTCCTGGTGGCCGACGGTGCCTGGGATGCGACGGGAATGCTCACGACACGATTGCGCGTCGTTCAAGGAACGGGGTGGACGGTCAAGCACGGTCAACGCGTTCGGGTACATCTCGGCACCACGGAAGTGATGTCTCGAGTGGTCACTTTGGAGGGGGGTGAGGTGCGTCCGGGAGAGGAGGGATGGGTGCAACTCCGCCTGGAGCGCCCACTCTTGGCCCGAACCGGGGACCGCTTCGTGATCCGCTCGTATTCCCCGGTGACCACGATCGGAGGCGGTGTCGTCGCCGAGATCCTTCCCCCAAAGCGGAAGAAACTGCGTGCCAACGAGGCCTCCGACTTGCACGCCATCATCAGTGGGGATGGCAAGTCGTCCCTCGCTGCGGCTCTTCGTCTGGCCTCGTGGAGCGGGGTGGCCGTGGATGAAGTGCCGGTGCGTACCGGCCGTCCTCCCGACGAAAGCCGATCCGCGATCAGTGCAGTGGTCGAGGAAGGGGCCCGTGAGGCGGGGAGGCGGATATTCGATCACGCGATCGTTGAAGAGGCCCGTACACTCATGTCTGATGCTGTAGCGGCGTTCCATCGAGATGAACCCTTGCGCGCCGGTATTACGGTGGAGTTGTTGTGGCAGACCGTGCCGGCACGCGACGAGGGCCGACTCGCCGTGCGCGTTCACGCGCGAGGCTGCGGCCTGATACCAGTCGGGCTCGAAGGGGGGGAAGTTCAGCGGCCAGCGCATCTCCTCCTTCGCAGCGGCGGCGGACGCGGCCGCGGACGGCATTGAGGGGGGTCATACGCAGTAGGTATTAGTAA
>JAPYQK010000030.1 GCA_029941275.1 Longimicrobiales bacterium
CTGGGGCCGTGGCATCCCCAACGCGGCCCACTGTACTTCTTCAACAGCCTTCTAGCGATGCTGTCCCAAAAGCAGCAGCGAGATATTGCCACGGCCGGCTTGGTGGCGTTGGCGCTCTTCCTGCTGGCGGCGCTCATCCCCGTATCCGTTCTCGGCCAAAGGGGTGCAGAATGGTTTCTGGCGGGCAACATGATGGGCGTGGTCGGAGAGGCTGTGCAGGTTCGCCTTGTTGCACTCCTCGGAATTTCCGCGTTTTTGGTTCCGGGCCTCCTCCTTCTCGGCGGGCTCAGGGCTAGCGAGTGGCTCTCGGTGGGGCGGACCGCGCGTCTCGCGATTCTGGCGGCAGGCCTTCTCCTGATCATGCCGGTGGGTCTCGGGGTCCTCGGCCAGGAAGTGGCGTTGGTCGGTCTCTGGGGTGAACTGGTGGGCCCCCCACTCGTGACCGCCTTGGGGTTTCTCGGGGCAACGCTTCTCGTTGTGTTATCCCTCTTGGTTCTATCGGTGGGTACGCTTGGATGGAATCCGGCGCGAACCCTGGCGCGCGGTATGTCGCAGGGCACTGGAGTGATGGCGCGAGGGGCCCGAGGACTCGTTTCCGTCGGCGAAGGATTGAAGCGAAGATGGGACCAGCGTGAGAAAGATCGGCGAGAACGGACGCCGCCGATGGAACTCCTGGAAACCGATGGTGGGTCGGACATCGAGGACGAGGGTGATGCTGCCGCCGACGAAGGAGACCCAGAGGGAGACAATGGGGACGGAGACAGCGCCGATTCCGATGCGGACGCAGATGACGATTCGGACGCAGATGTCGATGCCTCCACCGACGAAGGGTCAGGCGCTGAGCCGCATGAGGACGAGCCCGAAGAGGGCGGCAAACCCGAAGATGTCGATAAGGTCGGGGATGGGACCGACCCAGCGAGTGAGGCCGGTTCTCTGGAGGACGGCAAGGCGGCCGCCCCGAGCCCAAGCGCCGAAGGCGAGGCGCCACCAGGTGACGACGTGGGAGACGGGCAAACACCCAGGGAGCGGGATGCGGGTGCCCCCACAGACCCGTTTGAATACGGAGAGGTGGTCGAGACGGGACTCCCCCCGATGGAGTTCATGTCGGCGGCGAATGACGAAGGCCGCTACGACATGGAGCGTGAGCTCGACGCGTTGGGCGATGTTCTGATCGAGAAACTTCGGACTTTTAATGTCGAGGGAGAGATCGGTGGCCGGACGACCGGGCCCGTCGTCACGCAGTACGAGGTCATCCCCGCACCGGGTGTGAAGGTGAACAAGATCGCCAACCTCGATGCTGACCTCGCTCTGGCGATGAAGGCGAAGAGCATTCGTATCGTCGCGCCGATTCCGGGTAAAGGCGCAGTGGGCGTCGAGATCCCCAACCCGGAGCCGGAGGTGGTGCGCCTTCGCGACATCCTCGACTCGCCGACCTACCAGCGGAGCAGTGCTGAACTGCCCTTGGCGCTCGGCAAGGATCTCAACGGGAAACCTTTTGTAGCCGACCTCAGCAAGATGCCGCACATCCTGATCGCGGGTGCCACCGGTTCGGGCAAGTCCGTTTGCCTCAACACGATCATTACCAGCCTGGTGTATCGCCATACGCCCAAGACACTGCGGCTGCTCATGGTCGATCCCAAGATGGTGGAACTCTCCACCTACCGTTTACTGCCGCACTTGCGGCACAAGGTGGTCACGGATCCGCGCGACGCCGCGGGACTTCTCAAGTGGGCGGTCATCGAGATGGACCGCCGGTACAACTTGCTCAGCGCGAACGGTGTGCGCTCGATCTCCGAGTTCAACGACCGGGTCGAGGAGGGCGGGACCGTCCGGCGTGTGGAACCGAGGGGCGACAACGATGATCCGGATCGTTGGATCTACGCAGAGGGCGTCCTCCCCTACGTCGTGGTGGTCGTAGACGAGTTGGCCGACCTGATGATGACGGTGCAGAGTGAGGTGGAGAAACCCCTCACCCATTTGGCCCAGAAGGCCCGGGCCATCGGAATCCACTTGATCGTGGCCACGCAGCGGCCGAGTGTGAACGTCATCACCGGCCTCATCAAGGCGAACTTCCCGTCGCGCATCGCTTTCCGCGTGGCTTCGAAGACCGACTCGCGCACCATCCTCGATCAGAATGGGGCGGACAGTCTGCTCGGCAACGGGGACATGCTCTTCCTTCCACCCGGTACGAGTGAGCCCGTCCGGATTCAGGGTGCCTACATCTCCACCGCCGAAACCGACCGGATGATGGCCTGGTATCGGGATCAGGTCGAGCAACAAAACCGGGAATTCGACGAGACCGAAGCTACCAATGAGTCGGACATTCTCGAACAGATGCGCGCCCACGAGGAATCCGAGATGGCGGTCGCCGTAGACGGCGAGGGTGACTTGGACGACCTTTTCCGCGCGGCTGGGGAGGTGTGTGTGCAGCAGCAGCAGGGTTCGACATCGCTGCTCCAGCGCAAGCTCAAGATCGGATACGGACGGGCTGCGCGGATCGTGGATCAACTGCACGACGCGGGGATTCTGGGACCGTCCGAAGGCTCTAAGGCGAGAGAAGTTTTGGTCGGACTAGACGATCTCGAAGTGATCTGCGCCAACCGGGGCGTGTGATGGGCGGCGGGACCAGGCCCCCGTCGTTCGGAACGGGCCTGTCGCAGGGTGTGTATTGACGGCGTATGAACGAGTCGCTCCACATCCGATCATTTTGGCCGCTATCCATGGGGCCTCTCATGCTGTCGTTCCTGTTACTCTCTCTTCTTTCCACGGCGCGTTCTGCCCAGGCACAGGACGGCCAGGCGTACCGCGTTCTTTACGCCGCCAGCGAACGCTACTACGGTCTCGAAACTCTCTGCGCACATTTCGAGCAGGAAATCGAAGTGACGCTCCTGCGGCAGACTCGGTCCGGTGAAGGCACGGTCTGCCAACGCCGTCCAGATCATTTTTCCATGCGCTTCAGTGACCCGCCGGGGGATCTTCTCGTAACCGATGGAGAATTCGGCTGGACCTTCTATCCGAGTATGGATCCTCGTCAGGTGATGCAATTCTCCGGGGCCGGGGGAGGGTTCAACTTCTACCAGAATTTCTTGGAAGATCCGCGCGGCCGCTTCGATCCGGTGCACGAGGGCCGAGAACGCATGGGCGACGGTACCTCCCACAAGATCACGTTGACGCCCCGGGGAGGGAATGTGGGTGTCCGGGCGTCAGGATTCCGTTCCGCCACCGTCTGGTTCGATGTCGACAGCTATCTGATTACGGCTATGGATGTCTACAACACCAACGAATCGATTCGGCGCGTGAGGCTCACCGACATTCAGGCGGACGTCGAGATCAAGCCCGCGGTTTTCCGCTTCGTGCCACCCGAAGGTGCACGGGTGATTAGAGACCCCCGAGGCCCTGGAAGCGCTCAGGAATGAAAACGAGGGCGCTACCGGTATTTCCCTTGGCCCCCGATCCGATCCGATCCGATATGGCGCGTAATGTAAGTGCGGTGCGCATGAGCGTCGAGCCGGTCGGACCCGAAGGCGGCCCTCAGATCGGTCTCATCACGTTGGGGTGCGACAAAAACACGGTGGATTCCGAGAAGATGATGGCGGCGCTTGTGGGACACGGTGCGCGGGTCTCATCCGACCTCGACGGTTCCGATGTGGTGGTGGTGAACACTTGTGGGTTCATCGAGTCGGCCAAGGAGGAATCGATCGAGACCATCCTCGACGCGTGCCGCCTCAAAGAGGAAGGCCGCATTGGGGCGGTGGTGGCCGTCGGGTGTATGGTCCAGAGGTACAAGCAGGAACTCAGCGCTGAGATTCCCGAAGTCGATCTCTTCCTGGGCCTCTCGGAGATGGCCTCGCTGATACCTGAGCTACGGCGGGGCGGCTTCCTTGCCGAGTCGTTGGAGGGCGTTTCGATGATGGAGCGGCCCCTGCGGATCCTCGCCGCTGAAACGCCCCATACATCCTTCCTCAAGATCAGCGAGGGATGTGACCACACCTGCACTTTTTGCGCGATCCCCAGTTTTCGCGGACTACATCGGTCAGCGCCCCTTCCCGAGTTGGTGTCTGAGGCGCAGGCCCTCGTACGACAGGGTGTGAAGGAGCTGAACATCATCTCGCAGGACACGACCTGGTACGGGCGGGATCTATGGAGGAAGGACCGCTCGGCGCCGCTTCTCCCTGATTTACTTCGGGCGCTGGTGGCCGACACGGACATTGAGTGGCTGCGACTGTTCTACATGTATCCCTCGGGTATCACCCAGGATGTGGTTGAACTCATGGCGCGGGAGGATGTGGTCCTTCCTTACCTCGACATGCCTCTGCAACACGGAAGCGATCGCATGCTCGAAGCGATGCGTCGACCCGAAAGGCAGGATGTCATACGGGAGCGCGTGGCGTGGATCCGCGATGCCGTGCCGGATGTGACCCTACGCACGACGGTCATCGTGGGATTTCCTGGGGAGTCGGAAGACGATTTCGACGTGATGCTCGACTTTCTCGAAGAGCTTCGATTCGACCGGGTGGGGGCGTTCACCTATTCGCCGGAGGACGGCACGCCGGCGTCCGACATGCCCGATCAGATCCCGGAGTCTCTCAAGCGGGAGCGCCTCGAGCGGCTCATGGACGTCCAGCGGATGATCTCCGCCGAAGGCAACGAAGAGATGATCGGTAGGAAGATGCGGGCGTTGGTCGACGAAGTGGTGGACGACCCCGGCCCGATCGGGACGGCGGCGGGCGGCCGACCGGTCGGGGTGGCGCGGACCGTGGGTCAGGCCATGGACGTGGACGGCGTGACCCATCTCCATCCGTACGACGGACTCGCCTCAGGTGCGTTCGTAACGGTACAGATCGAAGAGGCTGAGGAGTACGACCTGATTGGGAGAGTCGTAGAGTAAGCATGACCCATCAAAACAATGGTTTGTGGGATCGGGCGCAGGCGTTGATACCCGGAGGAGTGAACTCTCCGGTCCGATCCTTCAGTTCGGTCGGCGGGGACCCGTTTTTCGTGGAGCGTGGTGAGGGGGCGCACCTGTACGACACCGAGGGTCGTCGCTACGTGGACTACGTGTTGAGTTGGGGTCCGCTCATCCTCGGTCACGCCCATCCCGTGGTCACGGAAGCGGTGGCGCGTCAGCTCAGTCGCGGAACGTCGTACGGCGCGCTGACCGAGGCGGAGGTCGATTTGGCGGAGCGCATCGTCCGGATGGTGCCCAGCGTAGAGATGGTCCGCCTCGTGAACAGTGGAACGGAAGCGACAATGACGGCGCTTCGGCTAGCCCGTGCGGCCACCGGCCGTTCTCTGATGTTGAAGTTCACGGGTTGTTACCATGGACACGCCGACGCTTTTCTCGTTGCGGCTGGGAGCGGTGTTGCCACGCTCGGTCTCCCGAATTCGCCTGGCGTCTCTGAAACCGTGGCGGCCCAGACGTTGGTGCTTCCTTTCAACGATCTCGATGCGGTCGACGCGCTCTTCGAGGCGCGAGGGGACGACATTTCCAGCGTGTTCGTGGAACCGGTGGTCGGCAACTCTGGTTTGATCCCACCAGTGGACGGGTTCCTCGAGGGCCTGCGCGCCACCACCGAGCGATACGGGGCCCTTCTGGTTTTTGATGAAGTCATGACGGGGTTTCGCGTTGCTGCTGGTGGCGCACAGGAGCGCTACGGAATCGAGCCCGATCTCACGACGTTGGGAAAGGTCATCGGGGGCGGCTTGCCCGTCGGGGCGTTCGGCGGCCGCCGAGACCTCATGGAGCAGATGGCACCTGCGGGTCCCGTCTATCAAGCCGGCACCTTGTCTGGAAATCCGCTCGCGACGGCCGCCGGAAACGCCCAGCTACGCTACCTCGAAGAGGAAGACCCCTTTGCGGGACTCGCCCAAGCGGCCGAGAGACTCTCGAGTGGCATCGTGTCGGCACTGACTGACGCGGGGATTCCCGCCACCGGATGTTCGGTCGGATCCATGTGGGGTGTGTTTTTCAGCCGGGAGTCCGTGCATTCGTTCGAGGAGGCTCAGCGGGCGGATCTCGACACCTTTCGGGCGTTTCATCGAGCGTGCCTCGATCGAGGTGTGTTTCTTGCACCCTCTCCCTTCGAAGCCGGGTTCGTGTCTACCGCGCACACACCCGCCGTCATTGACGAGACGCTTGAAATCGCGCGAGCGGCGGCCCTCGAGGTTGCATGAGCGATCCGCAGGCTCGTGCCCGAGGAGATCGACCGAGGACGATGTTGGCCACAGGAGGTGAGGTTCGGATGACCAAGTGCGCGAGCGGATCGGCGAGCGGGATGAGGCGGGTGGAAAAGTGGCGCCACCTCACGTGGCGGCACTCGGTTGCGGCAGTCGCGACCGCTGTGGTCTTGATGTCAGCGTCTCCGAGGGGGGCAGTGGCGCAAGATTTCATCGACTACGATTACGCGAACCTTTCGTTCAGAGGGATTTCGTTCGATGTCGGGCAGCTCAATACCGACAACGTCGAGGATGCGACCACGCTGGGCGTGCGATTCGACTTGGGATATATCGGGCCCGGATTCCGGATTACGCCGGGGGTGACGTATTGGGAGTCCACCATGGCCCAAGCCGAGGTGGATCAGTTCGAGACTCGATTGACCGAGCTCAACCAAACGCAAGGCGGGACCCCTCCGCTGGGCGGGTTCGATCTCGGCGTCATCGATCGAAGCGATGTGATCGTGACGCTGGACGGGGAATACGTGTGGACGATTCCGTTCGACATGTACTTTTCGGCGGGAGTGGGCGTGTCCGCACATTTCCTCAACGGCTCCGGTGCGGCGATCGACGGCACCTTCGTCGAGGACCTACTCGATTCGGCCTCGGCGGGCTTCAATCTCCACGCGGCCCTGGAGTACCCGATCGCGGAGCGTGTCCGTCTCTACGGGGGTTCAAAGATCGAAGTACTGGGCGACCTCAACTACTTCGAGTTCCGCGGAGGGCTGAGCTTCATCTGGGGTGAGTTCGTCGAGGGGGAGATCCGGTGACGGCAGAATCGAAACGTTCGCCTGTACGAGTAGGGATTCTGGGCGTTGGTGCGGTCACTCAGGTCGTACACCTGCCCATGCTCTCGGAGCGACCCGATGTGGATGTCGTGGCCGTTTCCGACCCGGATGAAATGAAGGCCGAAGCTCTCGGCGCGCGATTTGGAGTGCCCCGCATTTTCTCCGACGAAGGGATTCTCAACGAAGACGATGTTCAGGCTGCGGTGATCTGCACGCCGAATAATCTTCACGAGTCGCTGGCGATCGAGGCTTTGGAACGAGGCAAACACGTTCTGGTGGAAAAGCCGTTGGCGATGACCGCGGAGGGGGTGCAGCGGGTGTTGGATGCTGCGTCCGCGTCTGGGCGGCACCTTGCCGTGGGCTTGAATCACCGGTTCCGTCCGGATGTAGGTGCATTAACCTCCTTCGTGGCAGGAGGAGAGCTGGGTGACCTTTACGCGGTACGTGCCAATTCGCTCGCCCGGAGAGTGCCGTCGGCGGGCTCCACCTGGCGGCAGAGACCGGATGAGGCGGGCGGGGGAGCCCTCATGGATCTAGGTGTCCCGATCCTGGACCTCGCGTTCTGGCTAACGGGTTATCCAAAGATTGCACGGGTGACGGCCGTCTTCCGGACCGGAGAGGCCGAGGTAGAGGAGGCGGCAACGGTGTTTGCAGTGTCCGAGTCCGGCATCGCGTTCAGCGTGGAGGTGAGCTGGAACCTCTTCGCCGAGGTGGATCGTCACCACTGTCGGGTGATGGGCACCGAGGGCTCTGGTTCTTTGCCGCCGCTGGACATCCATAAACAGCTGGGCGGACGACCCATGGACGTGACCCCGCGCCAGCCCAAAGCCCGAGGAGGCGAAGGCCGGTTCCTGAATTCCTATCGGCGCCTCTTGGATCAATTCGTGCGCGTGGTCACGGGAAAAACCGACAGTCCAGTTCCGGTCGAGCAGGTGCAACTCATGGAGGTCATTGCAGCGGCCTACCGATCCGCCAGGGAGGGCCGGGAGATTCACCTTGCCGATTCTTGAGTGGGGTAGGGCCGCCCGGAGTCGTCCAGAGGTCGGACCGTGACTCGGGCTGGCAAATTGTCGGGGCGGTTGACCGTGGTGGTCGCCGCTTCGGTCGTTGGGGCCGCTTCGCTTAGCGCCCAAAGTGATGCGATCACGGCGGGGGTAGGGCCCGGTGTGGGACCCGGTGTCCAGGTGGATCCGCCGCCCGGTTCCCACCTCGAGATCCTTCTCATGACCATCGGTCCAGGGGATGAGGTCTGGGAGAAATTCAGCCATAACGCACTGGTCGTGCGCGACGCTCGGGCTCGAACCGAGGTCGCGTACAACTGGGGAATGTTCAACTTCAGCGATACGGACTTTTGGCCTCGATTCGTGCAAGGCCGGATGCTCTACTCCATGCGGGGTTTCCCGGCCTCGGCTTGGCTCGACCTCTACCGCGCGGCGAATCGGGACGCGTGGCTCCAGACCGTGAATCTGACACCCGCCGAGCGGCTCGAATTACAAACGATTGTGCAGGAGATGGACACCGAGGCCAACCGTTACTATCGCTACGACTACTACCTGGACAACTGTTCTACCCGGGTGCGCGACGTCCTGGACCGGGTTCTCGAAGGGCGGATCCGAGCGGAAACTGAAAACCTGGAGACCGGCACGTCCTTTCGCTGGCACTCCGCACGACTACTTCAGTCCTCACACCCCTACTACGCCGGATTCCAGTTCCTGATCGGGCCTCGCGGCGACGAGCCGATTTCCGCGTGGGAGGAGATGTTCCTTCCGATCCGCCTGAAACAGTACTTGGATGGCATGGGGACTGTGGACGCGGAGGGTGCACCGACTCCCCTCCTCGGTGAGGCCGTTCATGTCGTCGAAGCAGACCGTGATGCGATTCCGCTGGCCGCACCCGAGTTCTTGCTCGGAGCCCTTCTTTTGGGATGTGCGATCGGAGCGCTTTTCGCCGGCTTGGGATGGATGGCCGGCGAAGGAAGGCGGTGGGGCCGTCGGGCTCTCGCTCTTTTGGGAGCAGCTTGGAGCACGGGAGTGGGGCTGATGGGGACGGTGTTGGTCCTCTCGTGGATCTTCACGGAGCACATTTTCTGGGTGTTGAACGAAAACGCTTTTCAGGCCAACCCGCTGTCGCTCCTGCTCGCGGTTCTTCTCATTCGTGAGGCGCTGAACCGGAAAGGACACCAGGCTGGAGTCTGGATCGGATTCCGTGCCGATACTCTGGGCAAGGTGGTGGTCGGCGTGGCGCTCCTCGGGCTTGTTCTTCAGGTGCTGCCCGGGTTGGATCAGGCAAACGGTGAGGTGCTGGCGGTGCTGCTTCCGGCCCATGCGGGACTCGCTTGGGGTGTGACGCGGGCGTGGCCCCGCTCCCGGGTGTGATGCGGGCGTGGCCCAGTTCAGCGTGTGACTCTCGCGCGACCGTCCGCCACGGTGCGACCCTCGCGTGGCCTCTGTCGAGGGTGTGACTCCCCTGGGGCCTCGGGCCGACGGCGCGAGTACGCGGTGGACGGCTTGCTCGACGTGATTCCGGAGCGTGGGGACCGATTGCTTCCTGCGTTGTCTGCGTTCCTGGCGGTTGGTGCGTTTCCTCCTTTCCACCTGCTCATCCCGTCGTTCGTGGCGCTTGTTCCGGTGGCGGTATGGGTGGCCGACCAAAACCGGGGAACGGCTTCCTTCCGGGTGTTCCAAGGCGGCGTTTGGTTCGGCATGCTCTACTTCGGTCTGCTCCTATACTGGATGCCCTTGGCGCTGGCTGCCTTCACCTGGTGGGCCTTCCCAGCCTACCTCAGCGTAGTTCTTGTCCTGGCGATGGGCGCTGGGGGCTTTACGTGGGCACTTTATCGTCTGAGAGAGGGCGGCGTCCCCCTTTGGGTGGCGCTGCCGCTGACGTGGACGGCCCTGGAGTGGCTCCGGGCTCACGCCCCGGGAGATCTGGCATTCCCGTGGTTGGGTCTCGGGACGTCCCTCACCGGTTACCCCGAACTCGTGGGGGCCGCCGAACTAGTGGGTGCTCGAGGGATTACGCTGTGGCTCGCCCTGCTAAACGGGTTGCTGGCGGAGGTTGTTCTGGCTGCACGCACCCGTGATGGGCTTCGAGCGTCGGTGCGTTGGGCGGTGGCGTTCGCGCTGGTGCTATCCGGGCCCGCTGCCTGGGGATATTGGAGAGCCGGGACTCTGTCCATTCGGGCGATCGGAGAGGTCGTGGTCGTGCAACCGAACATCGCTGCGCAGATCCGGTTGGACGGAGCCCGTAGCAACGACAGCACCGTGGTCTCCCTGAGCCGGTTGCTTCCGGAAGGCGGCGGACGCTCTCCCGACCTCGTCGTCTGGCCGGAGATGACGTTCCTGGGCCCCATCGAATCGGACGCAGCCCTACGCGCTCGTGTCCAGGCGGCCGCGGAGCCGTGGAACGCTCCGGTCGTTTTCGGCGCGATTGGCGAGACTCGGACGCCGGGGCGGGATCCGATTCCCTTGAATTCGGCGTTCCTTACGAACCGGGACGGACGACTCGTCGATTTCCGATACGACAAACATCGTCTGGTGCCGTTGGTAGAGAGCCTTCCGTTCCAGCCCGGGGCATGGGGAGAAGGTGGGCGCGTCGACTCCTACGGAAACGGGGCGGATTGGTCTCTCGGCAGTCTGGGGAATGATGCCCGCTTCGGCGTTCTGGTCTGTTACGAATCCACGTATGCCGGGCACTCGCGCCGTCTTCGGCTGGAAGGGGCCGACTTCTTTGTGAACATCACCAACGACGGATGGTTCGGCCGAGAGCCGTGGTATACTCGGACTGCAGGACTTTGGCAGCACCCGGCCCACCTTGTCATGAGGGCCATCGAGCATCGCGTCGGGATCGCGAGGGCCGCCAATACGGGCTTCTCCCTTTTTGTGGATCCCCTCGGGCGGACCTACGGCCAGACCGAGCTGTTTCGTCCGGCGGCCCAACGCGAGACGATCTACACGAGTGACGTCCGAACCTGGTACACGCGCACCGGAGACGTGGCCGGCTGGGCTGCCGTTCTTCTCACGCTCGGATTGGTCGCGATGCCGAGATTGCGACTTGTGATGGCTCCGCGCCTCAGACGCGCCGCGGCCCGGGACTGAGTCGCGCGGAGTGCAACCACATCGCCGCTTGAACTCGCGTGGGGCACTTTCTATATTTCCCCTGCTGAAGAGTTGGCCTACCGAATCGTGTGTAGATCGGAAGTCGCAGGCGTCTCTTCGTTGCTTCTGGAGATGGATCATGAAAAAGGGTATACACCCCGAGTATATGTCGGCCAAAGTCACGTGCTCCTGTGGGCACACTTTCGAGACGAAGGCGACTCAATCGGACGTACATACGGACATTTGCTCGGTGTGCCATCCGTTCTATACGGGCAAGCAGCGCCTCGTGGACACTGCAGGACGTGTTGAGCGCTTCAAGCAGAAGTACGAAAAAATAAGTTCCTAGGTCGGACTGAGGCCCGAGTCCCCGATGAGTAACCCTGGAGGGGCCGATCCACGGCTCCTCGAACGGCTCCGCGAAGTACAGGAGCGTTTCCAGGGAGTAAACGACTCGCTTGCGAGCCCGGACCTCGTGCAAAACGTCGATCGCCTGCGGGTACTCGGGCAGGAGCGTGCCGAGTTGGAGCCCATCGTCCGGGCGGCCGACGAACTTCTCGGGCTAATCGAGGAGCACGAGGGCGCCTTGGAGTTACTCCATGACGCTTCCGATCCTGAGCTTCGCGAACTCGCTACAGAGGAGGTCTCGTCTCTGGAGGTCCGCATCGAGTCACTGGGTGCAGAGGCTCGTTTCCTCCTCATTCCCAAGGATCCGTTGGACGATCGCGCTGCGGTCGTCGAGATCCGGGCCGGGACCGGCGGGGACGAGGCGGGGATGTTCGCCAAGGACCTTTTCCGCATGTATGAGCGGGTGGCCGAGCGTGAACGCTGGTCCGTGGAGTTGATGAGTCTCTCCGAGGGCATCCCTGGGTCCCTGAAGGAAGTAATCTTCACGGTTCGCGGCAAAGGTGTGTACGGGCGTCTCCGATACGAGTCAGGGGTTCACCGCGTCCAGCGTGTCCCGGAAACGGAGAGTCAGGGTAGGATCCATACGTCTGCGGCGACCGTGGCCGTCTTACCCGAGGCGGAGGAGGTGGATGTGCAAATCGACCCCAACGACCTCCGTGTCGATGTGTTCCGCTCGTCCGGACCCGGAGGCCAGTCCGTGAATACAACGGATTCAGCCGTGCGGATCACTCATCTGCCGACCGGTCTCAAGGTCTCCTGCCAGGACGAAAAATCTCAGCATAAGAACAAAGCCAAGGCGATGAAGGTCCTTAGAAGTCGCTTGCTGGACAAAAAGGTGTCTGAACAGGAAGCGGAGCGGTCGCGTCAACGCCGGGCCCAGGTAGGCACCGGCGACCGCTCCGCCAAGATCCGAACGTACAATTTTCCTCAGAGCCGTGTTACGGACCATCGGATCAAGTTGACCGTTCACAACCTCGACCAGGTGCTGGATGGAGAGCTCAACGCCGTGATCGATGCGCTTCGGCTGGCCGATCAGGAGGAACGTCTCCAAGGCGCCGGGGAATGACCGGCGTGAGGAGGCTTGCCGAAGCGGCCTTGAAGCCCGGGACCGGTGCGCCGGATGAGGGGGAATCGTGGTCGATTCTTCGGATGATCCTCTGGAGCGCGGAATACCTCTCGAACAAAGGAGTCGAGTCCGGTCGTCTCGATGCGGAGTGGTTGCTTTCGACGGCGTTAGGCGTCGATCGCCTGCAGCTCTACCTCCAGTATGATCGCCCCCTGAGTTCGGAGGAACGGGAGGTCTTCAAGCCCCTTTTGCGTCGCCGAGCGAATCGCGAACCACTCCAGTACATCATTGGAAGAGCGGCCTTCAGAAACCTCGAGTTGAAGACGGATTCCCGGGTGCTCATCCCGCGTCCTGAGACGGAAGTGCTCGTCCAAGAGGTGCTGGACTGGGCGTCGGCGCGAGAGGGGAAAGTCGGAAGAGTTTGGGATCTCGGGACTGGAACGGGTGCCGTGGGCCTTTCCCTTGCCACGGAGGGGGCGTGCACGGGGGTTGTCGCCACGGACGTCTCGGCCCAGGCTCTTTGTGTGGCCGTCGAGAATGCGAAGCGTTATGACGAGGGCGGGCTCGTGGAGTTCCGGGAGGGATCGCTGTTCGAAGCTTTGAAGCCGGGGGAGCGGTTCGACGTCATAGTGTCCAATCCCCCGTACATTGCGGACGCTGAGAAGGGCGAGCTGCAACTGGAGGTTCGCGATTGGGAGCCTGATGTGGCTTTGTTCGCGGGGGAGCACGGAATGGACGTGCTCGAGCCCCTGGTCGCGGGGGCTCCGGAGCATTTGTGCTCGGGTGGCTTGCTGGCGCTCGAGTGTGGTCTCGGGCAGGCCGATCAAGTGGCGACCGACTTGGATGAGACCGATTCGTTCGCGTCCATACGGATTCGCCCCGACTTGACCGGGCGCCCACGGTTCGTGATGGCTGAGCGAAAAACCTGAACTTACAGGAACGTCGATGACACGAATGACCGAGATGGCCAAGGATTTGGGGAGGGCGCTTGCCCAGACGGACGAGTACCAAGTCCTCAAAACGACGATCGCGGGAAGTGCGGATGATCGGGAGTTGGCCGAGCTGCGAACAGAACTGGAAGGCCTCGAAGGTCAGATAGAGGCCGCGTTGCGCGGAGGAAACGAGCCGAACGACGAGTTGAAGTCCGGTTACGAAGAGACCGTGGGACGCCTCCAGGGGAGCGCCACGTACCAACGCCTCGTTTCGGCCCAGACCAACTTCGACAAGGTTCTGCTCAAGGTAAACCAGACGATCCAAGAGGGGATCGTCGAGGGAGCCGAGAGCCGGATCATCATGCCGTAGAAGGCTCTTGGACGAACGTGCAACACCAGAATGCTGTTGAAGAAGTTAGAAGGCTGTTGAAGAAGTCTAGGCCTGGGGCGTAAAAGCATGGGCAGGAATCTGGACGACCTTCGAGATCGACTATACCCGATCATCGACCCGATCACGCGGTGGTTGGTGCAGCGGGGCGTACATCCCAACGCCATCACCACGAGCGGTTTCGCCGTCACGATTATGGCGGGCCTCATGTATGGCATCGACCACGTGCGAACGGCCGGACTACTGGTCCTTATCGGTGGCGCCCACGATATCTTCGACGGCCGAGTGGCGCGGCTCAGCGGTCTTCAGTCCAAGTTCGGGGCCTTTTATGACTCCGTGCTCGACCGGATTAGCGAGGTGGCGATCTACATCGGGCTCATCTCACTCTACAACCAGTACGAGATGTCGCTTCTGAACATCGGCATGATCTATATGATTACCCTGGCGATGGCGGGCTCCCTCATGATCAGCTACTCCCGCGCGAGGGCGGAAACGCTCGGGTTGGACTGCTCGGTCGGTCTCATGCAGAGAGCGGAGCGTATTGTCCTTCTTGGCTTGGGATCGCTGATCTTCGGCTTGAGTTGGGATGGCCTTGTGCTCAGCGCCATCATCGTGATCTTTGCGGTGCTCACCAACACGACCGCGATCCACCGCATCCTTTGGGTCTATCGACAGGCGGCAGGCGTCCCTCTCGATGAGTAACCCCACGGATTGTTCGATGAGAGAAGATGTCCGGTGGAATCGGCCAAGAGTGTCGTGGGTGGAACACTGGACCATGTACCGTACTGTATGGTATGTTACGGCCCCGACACCACGTCGCCCGACCAGGGTGGTGACCGGTAATAGAGCCCTGAGCAATGACATCCATTGCTCGAGCGGCACTGAATGATCGACCAAGGAGATAGAACCGTGAAGGAAGGTCCTGAGATTCGCTCGGCGGAGGGCCGACTGGGTGTGCTACTCCCCGGAATGGGTGCCGTGGCCACTACGACCATCGCGGGTGTTTTGCTCGCACGGAAGGGTTTGGCCACGCCCATCGGGAGTCTCACCCAGATGAACACGATTCGTCTGGGTCAGCGCACCGAAAACCGCACCCCGCTCATCAAGGACTTCATCGGATTAGCCGGGTTGGACGACCTCGTATTCGGTGGCTGGGATCCGATTCCCGACAACGCATACGAAAGTGCCGTGAACGCCGGCGTGCTGGCCGCCAAACATCTCGATCCGATCAGAGACGAGTTGTCTGCCATCGCTCCCATGTCGGCGGCGTTCGATAAGGAGTACGTCACCCGCCTGGACGGCCCGAACACCAAGTCCGGAGCCAACAAGCGGGAAATCGCGGAGGCGATCCGCGAGGATATCCGTACCTTCAAGGCGGACAACGGGTGTGACCGCCTGGTCATGGTCTGGTGCGGATCGACGGAGATTTTCCTGAGGCCAGGACCCACCCACGAGACCGTGGAGTCCTTCGAGAGCGCCATGGAACAGAACGATCCGTCGATCGCACCGAGTATGCTCTACGCATACGCGGCCTTGATGGAGGGCGTCCCATATGCGAATGGCGCCCCCAATCTCTCCGCCGATTTCCCTGCGTTCGAGGACTATGCCAAGGCGAACGGCATTCCCATCGCCGGGAAGGACTTCAAGACCGGCCAGACGCTCATGAAGACCATCCTGGCCCCTGGATTCAAGGCTCGCATGCTGGGCATCAACGGGTGGTTCAGCACGAACATCCTCGGTAACCGTGACGGCGCGGTGCTGGATGATCCGGCGAGCTTCAAGACCAAGGAAGAGTCGAAGCTGGGTGTGATCGATCACATTCTCCAGCCCGAACTCTATCCCGAGCTGTATGGGGACATCTATCACAAGGTCCGGATCAACTACTACCCCCCCCGCGGAGACGACAAGGAGGGTTGGGACAACATCGACATCTTCGGCTGGCTGGGATACAAGATGCAGATCAAGGTCGATTTCCTTTGCAAGGACTCGATCCTGGCCGCCCCCATCGTGTTGGATTTAGCTCTTTTCATGGACCTGGCGGGTCGCGCCGGCCTCGGGGGCATCCAGGAGTGGCTTTCGTTCTACTTCAAGAGCCCACAGTGCGCGCCGGGTCTCTATCCCGAGCACGATCTCTTCATCCAGAATTGGAAGCTGAAGAACACACTCCGGTGGCTCGCGGGCGAGGAGCAGATCACTCATTTGGGCCGCGAGTACTACGAGTAGAGGATCCGGAAGGTGACGGAGCGAACGGACGAGGTGACGGGCCGGGGACCATTCGTGGTGCTGGAGGGGGTTGAAGGGGCGGGCAAGAGCACACAGGCCCGCATGTTGGGAGTCTGGTTGGAGTCCTGTGGCGTTCCTTTTACGCTGACTCGTGAGCCCGGCGGTACCGAAGTAGGGGAGGCGATCCGAAACGTGGTCCAGGATCGGCCAGAGCTGTCGGTTCCACCGAAGACCGAGCTTCTGCTCTTCTTGGCAGCTCGCACCGCTTTTGTCCGCGAGGTTGCTCAGCCGGTCCTAGAGCGGGGCGAACTCTTGATCGCGGACCGTTTTTCGCTGTCCACTTTGGCGTATCAGGGATACGGCCGGGGCCTCGACCTCGACGAGGTCCGGAGGATGGACGGATTCGCTTCCGGCGGACTGGTTCCCGACCTCTATGTGCTGCTCGATTTGCCTGTAGAGCAGGGCAGAGCTCGTCAAAAGGAGGCAGGAAAGACTGGGGACCGCCTCGAGAGCTCAGGGACAACCTTTCTCAAAGAGGTCGGTAGGGGCTATCGTGAATTAGCGGCCACGGACCCGAGTGTCCGTCTGGTCGACGCGGACGGAACACCCGATGAGGTCCACAAGAGGATACGGGCGGTCCTACGCAGGGAAATGCCAGAAACTTTCGCTAGCTGTGAGGATTAGTTCTTTTCATGCGGTCTGCGGACCAGGAAACGGGATGGGGCAATGCCGGATGATCTTAACATGAGAGGTACTCGATCGGTTTGGGGACCACCGGTCGTACTTGCGGTTGCCCTCATCACCGGCGGTTGGTTTCTCCAGCGTGGGGTCGAGCAGGAGGCGAACGTCTACCTCCAAGCGAGGCTCTTCGAGGAAGTCTTGGACCACGTCACCGACCGATACGTGGATCCGGTGGACCGGTCCGGACTCATCGGGTTGGCGATCGATGGCGTTCTTGAAGAGTTGAACGACCCGCACACGTCCTTCATTGACTCCGAAGCGTGGGATCGATTCCGGTTCAGGAGTGGTGCGGATGCCGACTACGGTGGTGTCGGTCTCGAGATCGTGGAGCGCGATGGCTGGGTGACCGTGATCACGCCCATCCCGGGCGGCCCAGCTTTGCGGGCAGGGATCAAGGCCGGCGACCGGGTCGTCGAGGTGGAGGGTGTGTCCGCCGAGGGTTGGGAGACCGACGGGGCGGCGGGGCTACTGCGCGGAGAGCCCGGCACCGATGTGGATCTGCTCATCGATCGGCCGGGTGTGGACGAGCCGATTCCGTTCACGCTGACACGCGCCGTGATCGAACTGCTTTCAGTCCCGTTCGCCACGATGGTGGACGCCGGGGTCGGGTACATCCCGCTCCAGGTATTCAGTGAGACTTCCGGCAGCGAGGTACGTCGGGCGATCGAACGTCTCCAACAAGAAGGTCTCGAGTCTCTGATCTTGGACTTGCGGGACAACCCCGGGGGACTTCTGGAAGAAGGCGTCGGTGTGGCGGATCTGTTCCTCGAAGACGGATCCCCGATTCTGGAGACCCGTGGACGGGCCGCCGGTCAGAATCAGAACTTCAACGCGGCGAATGCCGAGATGGTGCCTGGACTCCCTGTGGTCGTTCTCGTGAACGAGAGCAGCGCGAGTGCATCCGAGATCGTGGCCGGTGCACTCCAGGACCACGATCGCGCGCTCGTGATCGGCAATCGGACGTACGGCAAGGGATCGGTACAGACCCTGTACCGGCTCAGTGGAGGGAACATCCTCAGACTCACGACTGCGCGCTGGTACACGCCCGTGGGGAGGTCAATCCAGATTGCCCACGATGAGGAGCCACAATCGGATGGCCAGGATGTGGCGTTGGACTTGGGAGGACAGCCCGTCCTGAAGGATGACCTGGAGGATCGCCCGAGCGTGGAGTCTTTCGGCGGGCGTGCGCTCTATGGGGGGGGCGGTATTACCCCCGATCTCGTCACGTTGCCCGACACGCTTTTGGAGGGCGAGCAGGTGGCGGTTCAGCGCCTGTTCCGGTCGGCGGGGGCTTTCGGAGTCGCGGCGTTCAACCATGCGGTTGCTTTCGTGCAGGATCATCCTGATCTGGAGGCCGGCTTCGCCCTCTCTCAGGCGGACTTGGACGTGTTCTATCGGAGACTCATCGACGAGCACGAGGTGGTGCTCGACCAAGCCGACTACGCGGCAGCCGTGCGCTTCGTGACGTATCAACTCGAGTATCAGATCGCTCTTCAGGCTTGGGGTGAAGAGGGTGCTTTCCTCCACGGGCAGTCCGAAGACAGGCAGCTCAACGATGCGATCGAGATCATCATGAGAGCGGATACTCCCGAGGCGCTTTTCAGCTTGGCGAATGAGGCTGCGGAGATCCAGACCGCGACGGCTTCTGGTGCAACGGCTTCAAGCGCATCCGATTCCGGCACGCCCGGCCTGAACTGACCCAACCAGCCCTTCGACCGCCCGGGTGCGAAGTGTAGTGTTCTCGTGTTGTCGAATGGAGAGGCACAGGTGACGGACGGCGACCGTGCCTTGATCCGGATCAGCGCAGCCTTGGCGTCGGGTGATGAGGCGGCTTTGACCGATGCATTCTCCCACGCCCGCGGCGCCGCGGAGGACACGGAAGTGGAGGAAGTACTCCTGCAGTCTTATCTCTTCCTGGGCTTTCCGGCGGCACTCAATGGAATGGCCGCGTGGCGTCGGCTGACCGGCCGTGCTTCCACCGGATCGGCCGCACTCGACTATCCTTCTTGGGAGGACCGTGGCCGCGACGTGTGTGCCGCCGTGTACTCGGGTCAGTATGAGCAACTGAGAGAGCACGTCCGGACACTCCACCCTGACCTGGAGCAGTGGATGTTGGTGGAGGGGTACGGAAAAGTGCTGGGTAGGCCGGGTTTGTCACTGATGACGCGGGAGTTGTGTATCGTGGCCATCCTCGCCGTGACGGGCGCATCGAAGCAGCTGTATTCGCACCTCCGTGGCTCGCTGAACGTCGGTGCACTTGTGGTCGACGTGGACGCGGCGCTCGATGAGGCGGAGCGGTTTCAGGATGACGTGGCCCGCGGGATGTCGGCCGCCCTTTGGAGAAAAGTTCAGGAGAGGCACGCAGGATGATGTTCGTAGACCGGGTCGTCATCAATGTGTACGCGGGGCCGGGCGGGGCCGGCTCCGAGGCCTATCGGAGGGAAAAGGGCGTGCCGCGCGGTGGCCCGGCGGGCGGGGACGGGGGACGGGGGGGAGTGTGGTCATGGTTGCCGACGCGCAGCTTTCAACCCTTCTGGAC
>JAPYQK010000031.1 GCA_029941275.1 Longimicrobiales bacterium
GCCCAGGACCGCGCGCGCGCAGCTGATCATGCTGGGCTTCCATGGTAGCAATGCCACCGATTCCGCTGCCGAAGATCACCCCAAAACGTTCCGGCGCTATTCCTTCAGGCGGTCCCTCGAGCCCGGCACTCCGCATAGCTTCATCCGCGGCACAGACACCCAACTGGGCAAAACGGTCGTACCGGCGGACTTCCTTCTTTGCCAGCACCGTAAGCGGATCGAAGTCCGTCACCTCGCAAGCGATGCGGCAGGTGTACTCCTCCGTGGTCTCGAACAGAGTGATGGGTCCGGCCCCACTCTCCCCGGCCAGCAGCCCGCGCCAAGTCGACGGTACGTCCTTCCCGACAGGAGTAACCGCCCCAAGGCCAGTAATGACCACCCTACGAAGGCTGTCGCTCATCGCCAAACGCCTTTAAGCAAGAATTCTCAGCTTGCTTGCTACTCCTGGTGCTTCTCGATGTAGGAGATGGCTTCCCCTACTGTACGCATCCGCTCCGCATCCTCGTCCGGAATATCAATTGTAAATTCTTCCTCGAAGGCCATCACGAGCTCCACGGTATCGAGAGAATCGGCACCAAGGTCGTCTACGAAAGAGGCCTCGGTCGTCACCTTTTCGGGATCCACTCCCAACTCGTTGATGATGATTTCTTTGACCTTCGCGGCCGTGTTGTCAGCCATGGTGCCTCCGTAAAAGTGAGTCCATATCCTAAATAGCCATCCCTCCGTCAACCGCGACGACCTGGCCGGTAATGTAGCGGGCTCCGGGTCCCGCGAGAAAGCGCGCCAATCCGCCCACGTCGCCGGGATCGCCGAAACGTCCGAGAGGAATTCGTGAATGTAGCTCCTCCACTGCGGACTCGGGCAACTCCGCAGTCATGTCCGTCGTGATGAAGCCGGGGGCGATCACGTTGCAACGGATCCCCCGCGGCGCCAATTCCTTCGCCAGGCTTTTGGTAAATCCGATGAGCCCAGCCTTCGACGCGGCATAGTTAGCTTGGCCCGCGTTCCCGACAACCCCCACCACCGAACTGATGTTCAGGACCACACCTCTTCGCCGTTTCATCATCCCCCGAGCGAGAGCGCGCGTCATGTTGTACGCCCCCTTGAGATTCACTGCAAGGACGTCATCCCACTCGTCTTCTGTCATACGAATGAAGATATTGTCCCGCGCAATCCCGGCGTTATTGACCAGAATTTCGATCGGCCCCAGATCCTCTTCGACGCGCTCAACAGCCTCGTTGGCGTCATTCGAGTCACTCACATCGCAACCATAACCCTTGTGGCCGTCACCCTCGAGCGCGGCGGCCGCAGCAGTAGCCCCTTCTTCGTTACGAGCCACAACAGCGACTTTCGCCCCGGCGCGCCCGAGTTCCTCCGCAATCGCCAGCCCTATACCCCGGGAGCCCCCCGTGACCAGCGCCACCTGTCCATCAAGCTCTTTCATTCACGGCCCTTGTAAGGCTTCAATCAAGACTCCCACGCTTCGAGATCTTCCGGCTCACCAAGAGATGTACACGGGATACGTCTAACGATTCTTCGATTCAGTCCACGCAAAACGGATCCCGGTCCAATCTCCAGGGATCGATCCACACCGCATTCGGCCATATGCACAATGGAAGCAGCCCACCGTACGGGCGTGGTGAGTTGTCGCACCAATAACGCCTTTGCTGCGTCTCCTGTCGATACCGGCGCAGCATTCACATTGGCTACGACGGGGAACGCGGGGTCGTTGAAAGGGAGCGTTTCGAGCCACGCCTCGAACTCCGCAGCAGCCGGCGCCATCAGTGGTGAATGAAAAGCTCCCGAAACACTCAACCGTACGACCCGCTTGGCACCGGCCTCCATAGCGAGCTCCATGGCTCGCTCCACCCCCGTCGGGTCTCCACTGATGACGACTTGGCCCTTCGAGTTGAAGTTCGCCGGTACGCACACACCCGCCTCTGCCTCGGCTCGTTCACAAACGGAAACGACGCTTCCATCGTCGAGGCCAATCACGGCCGCCATCGTCCCGGGACGCTCGAGACCGGCAGCATACATCAACTCTCCGCGTAGCCGCACCGTGCGTACGGCCGTGGAAAAATCAAGGGTCCCCGCTGCGACGTGGGCAGAAAACTCTCCCAACGAATGCCCCGCGGCCATGGCAACGTCATCGAGGCGGCTCTGGATCACGCGGTACACCGCGGTGGAGTGGACAAGCATAGCCGGCTGAGCATTCTTCGTGAGCACCAGTTGTTCTTCGGGCCCCTGCCAAGCCAGTTCGGAGATGGCAAATCCCAACGCGTCATCCGCTTCTTCGAATACGTGGGCGGCCTCGGGATAGGCGGCCGCCAGTGATCGGCCCATTCCGACGTGCTGGGAGCCTTGTCCTGGGAAGAGAAGCGCGAGGGACATAATTAGCAGGATGTTGGAGAGTACAGTAGGCGGCGTGATTGACGGCCCGCTTCTACCAACGGACAGCCATGGCACCCCAGGTGAACCCGGCGCCGAATGCCACGAGTAGGAGGTTCATGCCCGGCTTTAGCCTCCCCTCCTCTAACGCTTCGTCCATCGCCACCGGGATGGTCGCAGAACTCATATTGCCGTATCGGTCGACGTTCACGAAGACCTTCTCCATGGGAAGACCGGCGTAGCGCGCCGTCGCCTCGATGATTCGGATGTTGGCTTGATGGGGGAAAACCAGGTCGACGTCGTCGACCTCCCATCCGGTACGTTCGAGCACCTCTATGGAACTGTTGGCCATCGCCCGTACGGCATGCTTGAAGACACCCCTTCCAGCCATCTTTACGAAATGGCTTCGGTCTCGGAGCACATCCTGGTCCACCGGGATCGCCGCTCCGCCGGCCGGTCGATACAGGAGTTCTGCCAGCTTTCCATCCGACTGGTGATGGGTACCCAGGATACCCCGCTCGCCCTCCGACTTTCGGACCAACGCGGCTCCCGCACCATCCCCGAACAGCACACAGGTTGTCCGGTCCTCCCAATCAACGATGGAACTCATCTTTTCCGTGGCCACCACGAGCGTGATTTTCCCACGCCCGGTCGACAAGTAGCCCTCCGCCACCGTGAGTCCGTAGATGAACCCGGTGCAGGCGCCGATGACGTCGAAGGCTACCGCATTCGACGCACCGATGAGGGCCTGCACGTCACACGCGGAGGCGGGAAGCAAACGGTCGGGCGTCGCCGTCGAAACGATGAGCAGATCCACCCCGTCCGCCGTTACACCGGCTCGCTCGAGGGCGATCCGAGCCGCCTCCGCACCCATATAGGCGGCGGTCATTTCCGGGGGAGCGACACGGCGCTCGCGAATTCCCGTTCGCTCGACGATCCACTCGTCGGTGGTCTGGACGATCGACTCCAGGTCTTGATTCGTCATTATGCGGTCGGGTAGATACCGGCCCGTCGACACGATTTCGACAAACGGATTCACGGTGGTCAAACCGTGTCACCCGCCGCAGTGTCACCTGACGCCGTAGCATCTGAAGCCGAGGCACCAGTCTCGATGGTCAGGGCCATTTCTCTTACGAAGTGCGAGACCATCGAAACTTTCGCTGCCCGGTCCGCCACACGGATCGCATTTTCGATGGCCTTCGGAGGTGAACCCCCATGACAAATGATGGGAATCCCGTTCACACCGAGCAGGGGCGCACCACCCGTTTCAGTATAGTCAAGCAAGTGAAAAACGCCCTCGAGGTCGTGTCCCGCTTTTTCGTCGCCCAGGGCGTTGGTCAGCAGGCTCACTATGAAGCTTGCGACCGACTCGTAAAATTTCAAAAGAACGTTTCCGACAAAACCGTCACACACGAGCACATCACATCCACCCTCCAGAATGCCCCGTCCTTCCACGTTTCCGACAAAATTCAGAGCACTCTTCATCAACGCGCCGTAGGCGGCAACGGTCAATTCGTCACCCTTCTTCGGCTCTTCCCCGATATTCAAGAGCCCGATGCGGGGATCGGGAATACCCATGAGGTCCTGAGCGTACACCTTTCCCAAGTGAGCGAATTGGACGAGCTGATGAGGCTTGCAGTCGACGTTCGCGCCGGCGTCAAGAAGCAACAGCGGGCCCCCCGCGCTGGGGACCACCGTACCGATCGCCGGTCGGTCCACACCCTCGAGCGGACGAAGTATGAAGAGCGAAGCCGCCATGACGGCTCCCGTGGACCCAGCGCTGATGAAAGCGTCCGCTTTGCCCTGCTTGTGAAGACCCACGCCGATCGCGATGGAAGAGTTGGGTTTGCGCCTCAGAACGGTCGAGGGTGGCTCGCCCGGCAATACTCGATCGGGAGCGTGGGTTATGCTCAGTCGGTCGGAAGGAAACCCGGTGTGCTTGGTGAGCTCTGCCTCAAGAACGTCGGAGTCGCCCACCAGGATGATCTCACAGTCTGATTCCGGATTCTTGAGCGCGCTGACGGCGCCGGCCACCTCCACGGCCGGGGCCGCATCGGTCCCCATGGCGTCCAGAGCGATACGCACTTCGTTCGCTTCCGTATCTCTGGTCAGTCCAAGTCGGCGTCAAGGACCTGCTCTCCACCGTAGTACCCACAGCTCGGGCACACCCGATGCGGGATCTTGGGATCACCACACCGGGAGCAGGTATTCGTGACTACCGGCTCAGCTTTGTAATGAGTGCGACGCTTACGCTTACGTTGCTTCGAAGTTCTCTTTTTGGGAACAGCCATCTGCGCTACTCACTTGTTCTCGAGTGCTCGGAGGGCATCCCAGCGTGGGTCCATACCTCTCGGCGAACACTTACATTCGGCTTCGTTCAAGTTCTCACCACATCCCGCACACAGACCGCGACAATCTACGCTGCATTCCGCGAACGCGGGTATCGCCAGGATCAGTTCGTCGCAAAGGGGCGGTCCGAGATCGATCTCTCTGACCCCCACCTCAAGGCGGTACGTCTCGCTATCGTCTTCCTCCAGCAGATCCGGCGGCACGAAGAGAAGCGTGATATCGATATCGACCAGCCGCTCAACCTGGCCTAAGCATCTGCGACAATCCTGCAAAACAGCACCCTTCAAGCCTCCCCTCACGACCAACTCGCCCGACCCCGCCCACGTGGCATCCAATACAACGTTCAACGGATTCTCGAGCACAAACGAGCACCCCGCAAAGAGGCCGTCTTCCACCTCGATTCGCCCTTCGACTCGCAGCGCTTGTTGTCGCTCTAAATCACCCAAATCGACTTTGAGCATAGTCGAAAAAACTATCCCAAGCCCCATAGGGAGTCAACGCGGCATGCGCCACGCGCGCGTGGATGCAGCAACCTTCTAAAGACCAAGCCGTTGATGCTCGGAGAAGAAGAAAGCAATCTCAGCTGCGGCGTTGTCATCCGAATCAGATGCGTGGATCGCGTTGCGCTCCTTCGACTCCGCGAAGAGCTGCCGAACCGTCCCCTGATCGGCCTCCGCGGGGTCGGTCGCGCCGATGACGCCCCGAAGCTTTGCTACGGCGTCCTCGGCCTCGAGAACCATCGGAATCACCACGCCCGATGTCATGAAGCTTACCAGCGAGTCGAAGAACGGACGCTCCCTGTGGACAGCGTAGAAGGCACCTGCCTGGACCGCACTGATCCGGGTCATCTGCAAGGCCTTGACCGTAAACCCGGAAGCCTCGAGATGGGACAGAATTTTTCCAGCTTTGCCGGACTGCACGGCGTCCGGCTTTATGATTGCGAGCGTATTGCTCATCTAAGTCCTTTCCTCCTGATTAAGCGACGTGGTGGGAAAAATCCTCCGGAGCACTTCCCCACGGGTGAGGAAACCCACCATTTCTCCCTCACGTATGACCGGGAGTTGTTCAACATCCCGATTCACCATGATAGACGCGGCCTCCATGAGGCTCTGTTCTTCTGAGATACACATGACACTTCGGGTCATGATTTCCCTGGCGGTCGGCTCCTTCGGCGAGGCGGAAGAACCCCCACCCACTCTCTCCTCTACACGAGCTTGCGAGAGGACCTCCTTCATCGCGTCGCCAGTCGTGATGATACCGAGGAATTCGTAATTTTTGCCAACCACCGGAAGCGCATCTAGGTCCCTACGGATCATGAGATCCGTCACTTCGGAGTATGGCGTATCCGGATATACCCGGTACTGGACGGGCTCGACCACGTCCTCCACCAACAAACTCTGATGGAGCTCGAGGTCCATGAGCCCCGAGACCCTTCGAACCGCATCGGCTGAGCCTGCGTTCAAGAGCGGGGCAACCCTCTCTTCTTCCCGGAAGAAGCGCTTCAGGGTAGGTAGCATGCGGTCTCTCATGGAAACGAACCTGCCTGACGTCACCAGGATCAAGAGTGCCTCTGCTCCGGATTCGGAAGCACCCGTCGAACCCTCTCCGGAGATGCTGACGCCCGTATCTGGCTCGGCCTCATCTCCCGAAAATCCCGTCGGTGCGACGCCGATCGCAGCGCACATGTCACCTACCGCCTCCGATTCCACGAGCGCTACTGCGACGCGGGGGTGCACACGGTGGATCTCCCCAGACACTCTCTCGAGAAGATCCTCCGCGATTTTCATCGCCGACTCGTCCGAGACCGCTGGCACGGCTCGTAACGTGTTCGTCAGAGCCCATTGGAGATCCGGGGCGTCGAGCGGAACCAATATCGCGCCGCCTCGGAGCATCTCAGCAACCTTCATATTGTCCCCCCACGAGGACCCAACCACCCCTCCGCGCTAAGAATGATCGGCGAACATCTGCGACACCCAACGGTGCTACACCCGTGCACTCAAGCAGAAAGAACGCCCTGGATCAGGCCGGCGATATCGGCGGGGCGTTTTGCAACCGAGATACCATTGTCCTCAAAGGCTTTCATCTTCTCCTCGGCCGTCCCGGAAGCCCCGCTGATGATCGCACCGGCGTGGCCCATTCGGCGGCCCGGAGGGGCGGTCTGACCGGCAATGAACCCGACGACCGGAATTTCCAAGTGGTCGCTCACCCACTGGGCGGCCTCCTGCTCATCAGTACCCCCGATCTCGCCGATCATGACGATCGCCTCGGTGTCGGCGTCGTCGGCAAAAGCCTCGAGCGCGTCCACGAAGTTCGTCCCGATGAGCGGATCACCCCCTATGCCCACACAAGTCGTCTGACCGATGCCGGCGTTCGTCAGATGGATCACCGCTTCGTAGGTGAGCGTCCCAGAGCGAGAAATCACACCCACGGGTCCGGGCGTAACGATATTACCTGGGATGATACCGACCTTGGCTTTGCCGGGAGAGATGACACCGGGGCAATTCGGCCCCAGGACACGAGCACCGCGGTCCCGGGCAAAGGCGTGCGCCCGAGCCATGTCCTGCACCGGAACTCCCTCGGTGATGGCCACGACCAACGACACTCCGGCGTCCGCGGCTTCCTCGACGGCACCCGCGGCGAAAGCGGGCGGAACGTACACCGCGGAGGCGTTGGCTCCGGTCTCGGCTACCGCCTCATCCATCGAGTTGAAGATTGGCACGCCCACCCCTTCAAGGCCCTCGAACGTCTGCCCGCCTTTGCCTGGCGTGACGCCCGCGACCACGGCGGTTCCGTACTCCATCATCTGAAGCGTGTGGAAGGATCCATCCCGCCCGGTAATTCCCTGCACCACCAACCTGGTAGCTTCGTCGACAAAAATTGCCATCTATAGTCTCTTCTTCCTATCCGGCATTCACGATCTTGACGGCTTGTTCGACAACCTCATCCATCGAGGAAAACGCCGTAAAGCCGGCCTCCGCAAGAATCTCGAGTCCTTCCTTTTCGTTGGTCCCGGTCAGCCGAATCACGATCGGCGGTTTGATATCGATACGTTTTGTCGCCTCGACAATTCCGCGCGCCACGTCATCGCCACGCGTAATCCCGCCGAAGATATTGAACAGGATGACCTTCACGTTCGGATCCGAGGTGATGATCTCCAGCGCGGACACGACCTTTTCTGGGTTAGACGAGCCGCCAATGTCGAGAAAGTTGGCGGGCTCTCCGCCGTAGTACTTCACGAGATCCATGGTGGCCATGGCCAACCCAGCGCCGTTGACGCAGCAGCCGACGTTTCCGTCCAGCTTGACGTAGCTGAGATCGGCTTCCCGCGCTTTGGTCTCCGCAGCCGGTTCCGCCGAAAGATCCCGGTATTCGACCAGTTCAGGATGCCTGAACAGTTCGCTGTCGTCGATGCTCATTTTGGCGTCGATCGCCTTGACCTCGCCCGACTTTGTCGTGATGAGCGGGTTGATCTCGATCATCGACGCTCCACTCGACGTGAACGCAGCGTAGAGCTGGCGGATTATCTTGGCCGTCTGCTTCGCCAAACCGGCGTTCTCATACAACGAGTTCGCAAGCCAGTACGCCTGATGATTCATCAAGCCATATCGAGGGTCGACCGTGAGCTTGCGTATCGCATCCGGGTTGGTATGCGCGACTTCTTCGATGTCGATGCCACCTTCGGCCGACACCATGAACGTGGCGGCCTGGGACTTCCGGTCGATCAGGACGCCTACGTATGCCTCCGTATCGATGTCCTCGGCAGGAGTGACGAGAATTTTCTCGACCGTCAAACCGGAAATGGTCATGCCGAGAATGTTTTCAGCGTGCTCACGGACCTCGGCAGTCGTTGCGGCCAGCTTGACGCCACCGGCCTTGCCCCTTCCCCCGGAGTGGACCTGCGCCTTCACGACCACGGTCCCCCCGAATTGCTCCGCGACGGCCACCGCCTGGTCAGCCGTCGTAGCAACTTCTCCGGGAGGCACCGGGATACCGTTGGCGCGTAGGATGTCCTTGGCCTGATACTCGTGGATGTTCATGGAAACCTAAGATTCGATGCGAGGAAACGGGACCCATGGACCCAGCCGACTTACTGAGTGCCCGAGCCCGGAAAAGCTACCGACGCTCCACAGGGGGATCAAGGAAGCACGCGCCGAATGCCCACGGAGTGTGTTGTTAGTTGCCCACACCCGACGAAAAGCTCTTAAGGAGGGCCCGAAGTTCATCGAGCGCCTCACCGAAACCCTGAAAATCTCCGACTCGCAGGGCCGAATCCGCCACATCGAGAAGGTTCAGTGCCTCGGCAGGCCACAGTTCGGTGTTCAAGGTGGACAGATCCAGCGGGTCCGCTCCGGAGGTCAACTCCGGTGATGCGTCCCCAGCCAGCAGAGCCAGCGCCTGGATCGACTCCTGAAGAGTCTCTTCCATGGACACACGGTACCCGTCGCTCACCACGAAACGCCTCAACTCGGGGATCGCATCCTCTTCGGCAGCCAAAAATACTGGTTCCATGTAGAGCAGCGTTCGACCGACGGGTACGAGGTGCAGATGCCCCGTCCACACCTGGCTTCCCCCGGTTCTCCAAAGCGAGAACTGCTGAGAGATGAGTGGATCCTGCTCGACCAAGGCCTCCACCTGACGAGGACCGGGCACCTGGTCCTCTACGGGAACATCGTACAGGACGAGTTTGCCGTACCGATCCGGGTCGCTCGATGCGGCCAAGATCGCGGTGAGATTCTGGCGGCCGCGAGGCACGAATACCGATGTGAGCAGAAAGTCCCGGTCTTCTTCCCCCGGGAGCCGATACAAACCGTACTCCGGTTGATAAGGCACGGGGGTCGTGCCCTGGGCCAGTTCTTGAGGCAGAGCCCAGACGTCCTGTTGGCCATGGAAGAGCGCGGCCGTCTCTTGGTGATACTGAAAGAGCACACGCGCTTGGAGGCTCAGCATCGTGCGAGGGTAGCGGATGTGTTCGCGGAGCCCTTCAGGCATGTCACTCAAGGGTCGAAACAACGTCGGAAAACCCTGGGCATAGGCACGCAGAAGCGGATCCGCGTCATCGATCACGTAGAACGCGACTTCGCCGGTGACTCCATCGACTACGACTTTGACGCTGTTGCGGGTATACGCCACCGGCCTTCCTGCGTCGAGATCATGGGGAGTCGAAAGCGGGAACCACCGTGTCGCGGTGAACCCCTCCAGTATCCACATGACCTGCCCCTCGTGAATGACCGGGTACGGGGCTTCGGGATACCGCAGTAGCGCTCCCGAGATGCGCCCCACACGCTCCAGAATGTCCCTTCGGAATACAAAACGGCTGTTCCGGTCCACTTCCGCAGCGAAAAGAAGATTCCATTCCCGGAAACGCCCAGCGAGGGCGAGGGTCTTCAGAGGAGAGTCGAGTTGTATGCCAGCGGGAAAGTCGATCCCCGGAACCGCTCCCTCCTCCCCTCTCGGGCCACCGGGGTTGATTATGGCGTAGTCCTGCCGTCGCGCACCCACGTATACGTTCGGACGCGTCAATCTGAGGCTTTGGGGCGCGGCGTCATTCGCAGAGAACTCAGGAGGAATCCCTGACACGAACATCTGTGGACGCCCTTCCGGCGTCCGGGCCGTGGCGGCGCTGACGACCACGCCCATCCCTCGAATGTAGTCGTCTCGAAGATGTAGGTTCTGCCAATTCGGATCCTGGATTCCCCTCGGAAGCACCTCCCGCACGGATAACGCTACAGGAACCAATCCGTTTGGCCCCTGGTACCGATCCACGGTGACGCCCGGAAAATCATAATATGGGAAGCGGGCCTCCAACTCTCGGAAAGTCGTCAGGAGTGCCTGCGCGCTCCATACGGGAAGCCCATCGAACTGCGAGGAGGCCGCCTGCCAGTCCACGGCAGAGCTCTGGTCGTAGTCGAACTCACGCCGTTCCAGATTCGTGAGATCGAACCCCATCCGAGTGAACCGCATGTTTTCTAGAATGTACGGTGATTCCCGCTCCAGTTCGTTAGGCTCGACCCGGAAACGTTGGACGAACGACGGCCACGCCTGCCCCACTGCAAGCCCACCCACCATCAACACCGCGGACGTGGCAATGAGGGGCAACGGACGGTTCTTGAATCCGCTCACCAAAGCACCGGCAGACATGGAAAGAGAGAGCACCGTGAGAACCCCGTAAGCGGGCATCCGCGCCTCGGCATCGGCAAACCCGAAGATCCCCTGGACACCTGACGTTCCGCCGAGCAGGAGCCCGTACCGCGAAAGCCAAAACTGACCCGCGAGAATCAAACTGAACACAGCGATGATCACGGCCAGATGGCGCCGCGGCTGGTCCTCCAACACAAACCGCCCCTGCCCCCACTGGAGCGCTCCAGTAAGCGCGTACCCACCGGCGGCGAGCGTGAAGACGAGGAATGTGACGACCAGCCCAAAGGTCACTATCGCGCTCAGAAGAGGAAACAGAATGACGAAGAAAGTCAGATCCTGTCCCAAGAAAGGATCTACAACGCCCCACTCGGGTGCGTTTAGAAGAAAGAGGACGTTCAGCCCCATGGATCGGGGGATGGAAGCTCCGAACCATGCCCCGATCAAGGCCGCGAGCAGGCCGACGCCGGCGACTACGACAGCCTCGGGGAGCTGCTCGGAGATTACGAGATCCCCGACCTGACGCTTGATTTTGATTCCACCGAGCGAACGGGCGATGAATCTCAGATTCAAGAAAACAATGGCGCCGACCAACGTGGCACCGAGCACCTGCACGCCCCGCTCCCAAAGCACTCGAGTCCAAAAAACCCTCAAGTACCCGAGAGAATCGAACCACAGAATCTCGATGTATGCGTTCGCGACGATCCGCCCGACCAACAGGATCGTCAACAGCCCGATCACCAAAGTGAGCCAAAGGCGCCCGCCCCTCAATTCTCGAAGGTTCACGTTAGTGTTCCCTTTTCCTGAGTTTGCCAGCCCATTAAACCGCCACGCCCTGCGTCCGCAGCCAAGACTCAATCTTGCTACGGATCGTAGCCAACTGTTCTTCCGTTTCTGCTTCGTAACGCGCCACGATGATAGGCTGGGTATTCGACGCCCTCAGAAGGCCCCATCCACCATCGAATTTTACTCGTGCGCCATCGACGTCGATCACATCTCGAGTCTTCTTGAAGTGATCCTGAGCGGCCTCGACGATCGCGAACTTCGTTTCCTCCGTTACTTCGATCCGCAACTCCGGCGTGGACACGTAGACCGGAAAATCCGACACCATGTCCGAAAGAGTACGTCCGGACCGCGCAATCAGGTCCACAAGGCGGCATGCGGCATACGGGGCGTCATCGAAGCCGAGGTAGTTGTCGGCTATACAGATATGGCCGGACAGCTCCCCGCCGATCGCCGCTTCCGTCTCCCTCATTTTTTCCTTTATCAAGGAATGTCCAGTCTTCCACATGATCGCATCCCCGCCCGCCCGAGCAAACTCGTCGGACACGATCTGAGAACATTTTACGTCGAAGACGAGCTTTTGTCCCGGCCCCCGTGTGCGGAGCACGTCCAAACCGAACAGCAAAAGCAGCAGGTCCCCACGAACGATGTGGCCATGCTCATCGACGGCGCCGATGCGATCCGCGTCCCCATCGAAGCCGATGCCCAATTCGGCACCCTCGCGGCGTACGGCGTCGATCAAGTCCTTGAGGTACTCGTCGACCGTGGGATCCGGATGGTGGTTCGGAAACGTCCCGTCGGACTCACAGTAGAGAGGGATGACCTCGGCCCCGAGCGCTTCGAGCAACTCAACCCCGACCAGCGAGCCCACGCCGTTTCCGCAGTCCAACACCACTTTTACCGGTCGTGAGAGATCGAATCGCCCGGCCAAATCAGCCATGTAGCGCTCCAATACATCGATACGATCGGACGTCCCCGCACCTTCTCCGAACTCTTCGTTCAGGATGGCGTTCTTGAGGTCCTGAATCTGGTCCCCATACACCGACATCCCGCCGAGCGTCATCTTGATACCGTTCCACTCGGGCGGATTGTGTGACCCCGTGACTTGAATACCCCCGTCGCTCGGGAGTGTTTTCTCGGCCCAGTATACGGTGGGCGTAGGGACCGTCCCGATATCGATGACGTCGGCACCCGAGTGGGTGAGTCCACGAACCAGGCCTTCAGCCAACCCGGGGGATGAGGGTCGATTGTCTTGTCCCACGACGATGCTGGGGGCCCTCCCGAAATACTCGCAGGCCATCGTGGCGTACGCCCGGCCCACGCCTTCGGCTACCGCGGGCGTCAACTCGTTCTCGACGAGACCTCGAATGTCATACTGCCGAAAAATATGTTCAGGCACCGACATGAACCTTCGCGGGTTGAAGTTTCTGCGGATTGTCAGGGAGCGAGGCCGATCAGGCCGGGGCCTACACCCGACATTCCCTCGACGCTCGAGCGCGCCAGTTCCATGGATGCCCCAGGGAAAACGCCGAGATACACGATCAGGACCACACAGATGACCAAGGCCAGTCTCATGGCGATCGGTACCTCGATCGACTGAGTCGATGCCTCGCGGGGGGCATCCTTCATCCACATGTACCACGCCACACGAAGGTAGTACCAGTAGGAAGCTACCGTCGTTAGTACGAGGATGGCCGAGAGGTAGACCAAGTTGGCCTCAATCGCACCCTGGAGGAGAAAAACCTTCCCCATGAACCCACCCGTGCCGGGAAAGCCGGCGAGGGAAAGCAGGGACACGGTGAAAACAACACCGAGGACTGGCTGCCTCCACCCGAACCCTGCGTACTCCTCGATCTCGAGCCGCTCTTCTCCCTGGCCCGATACCAGAATGACGATACCGAACGCACCGATGTTCATCAGAGTGTAGGTCAGCAGATAGAAAAGGAGCCCAGCGGCGGCCGTCTCGTTCGCCGCGACAATGGCCACCATGAGGTAACCCGCGTGTGCGATCCCGGAGTAGGCGAGCATCCGTTTTACGCTCACCTGAACGGTAGCGACGAGATTTGCGACAACCATGGTGAGCACGGCCATCCACCACAGGACGGCCCACCAACTCTCGTAGGCGTCCGGGAAGCCCACCGAAAAGACACGAAGGAACGCCAGGAATGCCCCGGCCTTGACCGTCACCGACATGAGGGCGGTGACGGGGGTCGGCGCACCTTCATAGACATCTGGCGTCCACATGTGGAACGGAACTGCGGAGACCTTGAAAGAGAACCCGACGGCCAGAAGAGCGATGCCGAAGACGAGCAGCGCGCTGTGTGCCGTTCCGCCGGCGATGGATTCGGCGATGGCCGAAACATGGGTGCTGCCGGTCGCACCGTACACGAGCGCTATACCGTAAAGAAAGAAACCGGTGGAAAACGCACCCAGCAGGAAATACTTGAGGCCGGCCTCCGCCGATTTGCGATCCCTCCGGTTGATTGCGGCCAACACATACACCGCGACCGACATGATCTCCAAGCCGAGGAAGATGACCATGAGATCACGAGCCGCGGCCATGATCATCAATCCCACAGTGGAATAGATCAGCAGCCCGTAGAATTCCGCGGCCTGGAGCCCCTGCCGATCGATGTAGCTTTGACTGATCAGAATTCCGAGGGCCGCGCCAGCTAGTATGATCCAGTTCGAAAACAACGCGAAGCCGTCCAGCGCGATCATCGAATGTGTGCCCACTTCCGTGACGCTGTAGAGCCACCCGTTCGCGAGCGCGGCCGCGAGAATGCCCAACACCGAGATCCAGCCGAGGTCGGCGGACGTTTCGGCCCCTTCGGGCCGGCGGGAGCTCACACCCATCAAGAGGATCACTATCCCCAGAACCGAGAGTATGATCTCCGGAGCAAGCGCCACGATGAAGTGCGCCTGATGACTGAAGTCGAGTTCCATACGCCCTACTCCGCCCCGTCGGCCGCGGTGGCCGTTCCCACGGGATCGTCCGTCTCCGCAGCGCCCAAGTCCGTACTTGGATCCACCTCGATGATCGCCTCGCCAAGCTGGACGCTCTCCCACACACGGTCGATCACCATCTGGGCGCTGGGTTCCGTTCTCCGTAGTAGCGGCGTGGGATGAACGCCGATCACGATCATGAGCGCGATCATCGGCGTCAGGATGATCAACTCGCGACGGCTCAGGTCTTGAACGGCCCGATTCTCCGGCTTTTCGAGCGCGTTGAAGAACACACTCTGTACCATCGGCAGCATGTAGTAGGCTGCAAAAATAACCCCGCTCGTCGCGAAGATACCCACGCCGGGATGATCCTCGAAGACACCGATGAGGGCGAGGAACTCACCGACGAAGCCACTCGTGCCCGGCAAACCGATCGACGTCAGGGCTGTGATCACGAAGGCGGTCGCCAGCCAGGGAGCGACCCGTCCTATGCCACCGAATTCGTCGATCGCACGTGTGTGGCGACGCTCATACAGCATGCCGAGGAGAAGGAACAGCGCTCCCGTGGAAATCCCGTGGGAGATCATGACCAACAACCCACCTTGAAGCCCGTTCAGGTTCAGCGCGAACACGCCGATGACGACGAATCCCATGTGGGCCACGGAGGTGTACGCCACCAGTTTTTTAGCATCCGGCTGCACCGCAGCCACCCAGGCAGCGTAGATGATCCCGATGACACCCAACGCGAGCATGATGCCGACGACCGTCGGGTGTCGGACCGCCACCGGGAAGAATGGCAACAGGAACCGTACGAAGCCGTAGGTTCCCATCTTGAGCAGGACCGCCGCCAGCACGACCGACCCAGGCGTGGGCGCCTCTACGTGCGCATCCGGCAGCCACGTGTGGAACGGGAAGAGGGGAACCTTGATGGCGAACGCCAGTGCAAAAGCCCCGAACAACCACATCTGCTCGCCCGTCGTCAGCGGAATCTGGAGCAAGTCCACGAACGCAAACGACGCCACGCCGAGCAGCACCTTGCCGCGGACGTAGATGTATAGAATTCCGACCAGCATCAGGAGAGAGCCGACCGCCGTGTAAAGGAAGAACTTTATCGCAGCGTAGATCCTCCGCTCTCCCCCCCAGATTCCGATGATGAAATACATGGGAACGAGCGTGAGCTCGAAGAACACGTAGAAGAGGAACAGGTCCGTCGCGGAGAACACCCCCACGACGCCGACTTCGAGCAAAAGCATGAGCGCGTAGAACGGCTTCTGTCTCTTCTTGATGTAGTTGAACGCACCAAGAATGGCGAGCGGAGTCGTGAACGTGGTCAAGAGGACCATGAATAGACTGATCCCGTCGATTCCGAGTGCGTAGTTCACCCCCCAAGCGGCGATCCACGATCGGCTGCTCACGAGCTGATAACCACCGCCCAGCGCCGGATCGTAGGCCCACCAGAGTCCGATGCTCAGGACGAAGACGACGAGGCTCCATCGCAGCGCCAGGTGCTTCGCCCGCTCCTCGGCGGCCCAAAGCACGTGGACCATCCCGACGAATGGGAGCCAAATGAGCGCGTGTAACGCCCAGCTCTCGTAAGCAAGTGCGTTCAGCATATCAGAACGCGATCATCGAAAGGATCACCAACACACCCAGCGTCATCAAGAAAGCATAGCGGTTCACCTGTCCCGTCTGGAACAAGCTCGCTACCCAGCCGATCGCGCGAGCTCCGTTCCCCACGAGCTTGACCGTGCCGTCGATGATGGTTGCGTCTACGACACGCCACAGTATCCGGGAAGTGGTCAAAACCGGATCCACCACCCACCGGTGGTAGAACTCGTCCACGTACCACTTGTTGTACAGGATGCGAGCGAAACCGGTCGGCTCTGTGTCCTCAACTGCAACCGGCACCTCGCTCCTCCCGAGGAGCCGTACGGTGGCCAGAACCACTGCCAGAGCAGCGACGAACGAGATGATCCCCCAAGCCACTTCCCCACCACCGAACGGAGCGGAGTGCGCCACTTCGCCCAGACGGCTCTCCTGTACCCGGTGAGCGGCCTCCGTGACGGGCTCGAGCCAGTGGTGGAGCCACTCGCCCATCGGAAGCAGTCCGAATCCCCCCAACACGGATTCCCTCAGGTCTTCGCTGACGTTGATCCAGCCTCCGAAAACGGACAGGGTCGCCAAAACCGCGAGAGGAATCCACATGGTTCGCGGAGCTTCGTGGAGATGTTCGGCTTCCGCCGCTCCAGTCCTATTCGGACCGTGGAATGTCATGAACATGAGTCGCGCCATGTAAAAGGCGGTCAGCATGGCGGCGGCCAAAGCCAGAATCCAGTACACGGTGTAGAGCATGGGATACGGCGCGTTCTCGGCGCCAGCCATGGCACCCGTCATCCAGATGATTTCGTCCTTTGAGAAGAAACCCGCGAAGGGCCATATGCCAGCGATCGCCAGGGTCGCGAGCCACATCGTGACCCAGGTGATCGGCATGTACTTTTTGAGCCCACCCATATTCCGCATGTCCTGGGCGTCCCAATCCTTGTGCGTGTGATGCAAAGCATGGTGCATCGAATGGATGACCGCACCCGCACCGAGGAATAGCAGTCCCTTGAAGAAGGCGTGCGTCATGAGGTGAAAGACGCCCGCCGTATACGCCCCCACGCCCACACCCAAGAACATGAAGCCCAACTGGGACACCGTGGAATACGCCAAGACCTTCTTGATGTCCTGCTGTTTCAGCGCGATGGTCGCGGCGAAAAGCGCGGTGAGCACACCGATCCCGGCCACCATGGCGCTGCTCAGCGGAGCGAGCGCGAACAGCACGGAAGACCGTGCAACCAGGTAAACCCCCGCCGTCACCATCGTGGCCGCGTGGATGAGTGCCGACACGGGGGTCGGGCCTGCCATGGCGTCGGGCAGCCAAACGTACAGCGGGATCTGGGCGCTCTTCCCGGTGGCAGCCAGCAGGAACAACAGGGTCACGGTCGTGATCGCCGGGCCCCCGTAAACGAAGATGGACTCGGCGTCACTGAGAACGGCGACGTAGTCCACCTCCTGGAAGACGAGATAGATCAGGAAGATGGCCAGGAGGAAACCCAGGTCGCCGATCCTGTTCACGATGAACGCCTTCTTCCCGGCGGAGGCCTTGGCCTCGTCGCTGAACCAGAAGCCGATCAGGAGGTAGGAACAGAGGCCCACCCCCTCCCAACCGATGAACATGATCGGGTAACTGGCACCCATCACCAACACCAGCATGAAGAAGACGAACAGGTTCAAGTATGCGAAGTAACGCGGATATCCCGGGTCATCCTGCATGTATCCGACGCTGAACACATGGATCAGGAAGCCCACCCCGGTGATGATCATCATCATGATCATCGAGAGCTGATCGAGCTGGATCGCGGCAGCGATTTCAAGTTCGCCCGTCGAAATCCACGCCCAATAGGCGTGGACCCAGGGGTCGTGCAGCTCGGCTCCGAGCATGCTGATGAAGTTCACCAGCGTTAGCAGGAACGCGAGAAGCATGACTCCGGGGCCGACCCATGTGGGTAGAGCATGCGTTCTGGCCCGACCCCCTTCGAAGAAGTCGAACTCTCCTCCCGCCCTCACCGCATCAGCGGACTTCCGGGCCGCCGACAATGCGAGCGCGCCGTTGATCGCGAAGCCAAGCAAGGGCAACAGGATGATGAGCGCCGGAAGAATCGGCTCCCACTCCGCTGCCGCCGGTTCGAGCCCGTCGGCCTGCATCCAGAAGAACCCGAGAGGTGTCACCGGTTCACCACTTGAGGAGGTTGAATTTGTCCACGTCAACCGTCTCGTAATGCCGGAAAATCGAAATGATGATGGCCAGACCGACGGCGGCCTCTGCCGCGGCAACCGTCATGACGAAGAATACGAAGACCTGGCCCTCGATACCGACGTATCGCGACAGGGCAACGAACGTGAGATTCACAGCGTTCAACTGGAGCTCGATACACAAGAACATGACGATCGCGTTTCGGCGCACGATCACACCCAGCGTCCCGATCACGAAGATCATCCCGGACACCACGAGAGATTCGACCAGCACGCTCAGGCCGCCTTCTTGGCTAGAACGAGAGCACCGACAATTGCCACGAGCAGTAGGATCCCCGTCAACTCGAAAGCCACCACGTAGTCGGTGAAAAGAGGACGTGCGATCGCCCCCACCGCGCCGTATTCGCGCAACGCAGCATCGATCGCATCACCCGGACCGAGGTTGGCCTCGAGACCCGACACGCCGCTGCCGAGTTGGCGAGCCAGCAGTCCGCCGATGCCCCCGGTCACCACGAATCCGAGCGTCATCGCCACGGCCCCGCGGATGTCTCGCTTGTATTCGTGTCCAAGGTTGAGCAGCATGATCACGAACAGGAAGAGCACCATGATCGCGCCGGCGTACACCATGATCTGGACCGCCGCGAGAAAGTGGGCCTCGAGAAGCACGAAGATCCCCGCCGTGCTCGCCAGGGTGACCACCATGAACAGCAAGCTAGCCACCGGGCTGCGGCTTACGACCACGCCCAGAGCTCCCCCAATGGCCACGGCGGCAAACACCCAAAAAAGGACGTCAGCCACCCGTCCCCCCTGCTTTGGCACGCTTCAAAGGGGATGCTGGGAAAAGCCCACCACCGCGGAGCACCCGTTTCACGCTCATCCCGTTCCCCGGCGCGTCAAATGGGATGCTAGGCAAGGCGGGTGAGCCTCGGGAACCGAGACGTACCCACGGTAACGTCGCAGGGTCACGCG
>JAPYQK010000032.1:0-6523 GCA_029941275.1 Longimicrobiales bacterium
GGAGGGTCATTTATCTGGGACCGACATTGCTGACGGCCTCATGCGGCCTACCCGGGACTCAGGTGGAGCGAGCAACTCCTCGTCCCTTATTTGGCCTTGCTCCAAGTGGGGTTTACCATGCGACCCCCGTCTCCGGCGGCCCGGTGCGCTCTTACCGCACCTTTTCACCCTTGCCTGTGCCCTCGAAAGGGCCATCGGCGGTTCGTTTTCTGTGGCACTTTCCGTCGCCGGCCGAAACCGACTCCCGGGCGTTACCCGGCACCCTGCCCTGTGGAGCTCGGACTTTCCTCCATCGGTACCCCGAAGGACCCGACGGCGACCCTCACTTCGCACATCCTTGTGCCCTAGTCTATCGGTATCGGGAGTCGAGAACAACGGTCCTTCGTATCGCTCTTCGCACATTTCCGGGCTGCTTGGAACCGTCCTAGAATGTCCAGAAGAGTCCAGCGGTCATCTCGCTGTCGGAGCGCGTCACCACCTGGTGACCGTCCTGGTTGAAGCGGAACTCCCCGCGCACGCCGATATGATCGGTGGCCCAAATTCGGATGCCTACGGGGAACGCGAACGTCGAACTGGAAAACCGTCGACCATCGAAATCGTTGTCGTATCGACCGAAGAATCCTACCGCGATCCCGGCGTACGGCTCCAACGGACCCAGCGTCCACCGGCCTTGAAGTCCCAAGGTGAGGGTGACGAGGTTCGAGTACTTCGAAGGCAAAGCTGGATCGAAGTTCCCGACAGCGTCGGTCTGTACCTCAGGCCTAACGTAAGACACGCCCATCTCGAAGCGGGCCCATTCCGAAGTCGGTTGGTCGAACCGCACCGCGTAGATCGGAAACCCCTGATCCCCCGACGACTCGTAATTGAAGGAACCGGCTGCGAAGCCCATGCTCCAACTTTGGTCACTGGGGCCCGAGGCCTGGCCCGACAAGCCCGATGGCGACGCGGCAACCGCGGAGCCGAGGGAGAAAACGCCGATGGCCAGGGCCACCCAGGAGGCGGCCATCCGGCGCCTTATCGCTACACGAGCCGTTGGGCCCGTTCGAGAGCTGGACATGCCGATGTTCATTCACCCTCACGAGGAAAGAAGAAGTAGAACGCTAAAGTAGCGGACGGCCGGAGCGTGGGAAGGTGTGTCCTTGTTGCCCGCCGAGGATGGCCTGAGGTTTAGGACATGCCAGCGATTCTTCGACCTGTCCGCCTTCCTGCCCGCTTTCCCACCGGCCTTTGCCGGTTGCGGCTGCTTGCCGTCCGCGTTGGCTCGTGTGCGCTTCTGCTCACCGCCGGGGTGCCATGGCGGCTCCAGCTGAGACCCAGCAAGAAGCCACGGTGGTATACCTCGTTCGGCACGCCGAAAAGTTGGACGATTCCACGGACCCTCCGCTCACCGAGGTCGGGCGGGAACGTGCTCAGCTCCTCTCGGAGATACTCCAGGACGCCGGCCTCACACATATCCACACCACCGACTACCAACGTACTCGCGATACGGCCGCTCCGATCGCCGACCGGCTCGGTCTCGAACTCAGACTGTACGATGCAGGCGAGTTGGAAGCGTTCTCCGATCGGCTCCGAGCCACGCCTGGTAGACACCTCGTCACAGGCCACTCGAACACAACGCCCTCCCTCGTACGATTCCTTGGGGGCGATAGCACGGACATACCCGACCATGAACACGACCGTCTCTATATCCTCACCTTGAACCCCGACTGGACGGCAGGTACCATCCTCCTCCGATACGGATCGCCCTAGAACGTTTAGATTTAAGGTTCTGTTATTTAGGGTTCTGTTTCGCGAGCCCGGTCAGGACGTGGCCCTCAAACCCTTCAGGTGAATCCATCGTGAGCAGCGTCGCCATCGCCGAAGTCCAACCCGACGTTCTGAAAGCCCTACGCATCTTGGGCGGAAGAGGCACCGTTGGGGACGTGGTCTCCACGGTTGGTTTACCGCGTGACGAAGTAGAGGGCACCCTCAAGAACCTCCTGGAGTCTCACCAGGGACATCTCGAGGTGTCTGAGTCGGGAGAACTGATCTACCTCTTCGATCGCGATCTGATTCGGCGCGATCGGGTCCCTCTTCTCCAAAGGATCAAAGCGGGGGCCAAGAGATTCCTGACGGGAGCGTTCAAGGCGTGGATCGTGACGATGCTCGTCGTCTACTTCGTGGTCTTCGTGGTACTGGTAATCGCCGCCCTCGTGGCGATGATGTCCAGGGGCGGAGACCGCCGCAGCAGCGGAAGCTGGGGACGCGGCGCCGGTCGGCACCACGGGCATTTTCACTTCCCGAGCTTCTGGCTTTGGTACTACATCTGGACGCCGCGCTGGCGGTTGGGTAGTCCGTACTACGGCCGTCGTTGGGAAGCCACCCTCGAAAAGGACAGCCGGCCTCCTTTCTACAAGAAGGTCTTCGCGTTCGTTTTCGGACCGGATCGGCCCAAGCCGACGCGGAAGCAGCTCGACCGGAGCACGCTGCGCCTCATTCGGGCGCGCCGCGGGGCGCTCACCACAGCCGAACTCGTCGAGCATACGGCTCTCCCGCTGCCCGCCGCCGAGGAGGAGATGGGACGTCTCCTGGGATCCTACGCCGGGGAGCCCACCGTCTCGCCGGACGGAGAGCTCGTGTACGCCTTTCCCGAACTGATGACGAGTGCCCACGGACCGGTGAAGGCTCGGGAGCCGAACCCGGCGTGGATGCGCATGGAGTATCCGCTCGAGATCACGGGCAACGAGAAAAAGCATGATGCGGTCATCATCGGGATGAACGGGTTCACCCTGGTGGCAGGTGCCACCGCACCCTTGTTCATCTTTCCCCAGCTCGGGATTGGGGGTACGGCCGCATTCATCGGCTTGGTGCTGATTCCGGTGGTCTTCAGCGTCCTCTTTTTCTCGGTTCCGCTACTGCGTGTCCTCGGTGTGCGCCGCGAGAACCGCAAAAGGGAAGCTCGCAACATACGGCGGCTAGTACTGGGGCTCGTGTACCGAGAGGCTCTCGCCGGAGGTGGGTACGTCACGACTGAAGCAGCGATCGCACACGTTCGGGCGAGAGTCAGCGACCAGTCGATCGACCCCTCCCAAGTCGAAGCCGCCCTTCATCAGCTCGCTGCCGAATTCGATGCCGATGTGTCGTCCGGGCGAGACACGTCCCTGGTGGACGATCTATCTAAGGAAGGCCCCCTCCGATTCTCTTTTCCCTCTATTCGGAATCAGTTCGTGGCCAGCGAGACCATACGACAGCGGCTCCAGTTGGAAAACGTAGAGCTGGGTGACGTCGTTTACTCTAGCGCTGATTCTGCGGTGGAGGCATCCGAACGGGAGGGCGTCGCTTTCGACCGCGAGTTGGCGGGCGAGGTGGACCTCACGCCGTACTTGCCCTCGCCGGACCGGGTTGGCTTCGAGGACGACTACGAGTTGGTCGCGTTCGAGGAGGAACTCAAGCGCCGAGGTCCGGTGAAACACTAACAGGGCGTCGCTGGGTCAGGACCTGGCTCTCGTCGGAGCTGTCGTTTTCGTCGCTGCCGCCGTTAGTGCGTCATCGCGTAAACGATGATGTTGATCCCGAGGGCGTAGGCCTTCGGTGAGTACGCGAAGAAGAACGCGTCGTCCTCTCCTTCTCTCTCCCAGCCGTCGGCGATGTCCGTGTTGTGAGACATCAGGACCACGATTCGCCCTTTGTCGTCCTTGATCGACCTCAGGTGGGGGACGGAACTGTCGAAGCCCTGCTCCGACGTGCCCTGCCCTCGACGCCAGAACTGGATCGACGGGATCTGCGGCACTCCGTCGAGCACGTTGTAGAGCGCGCTAAAGAGCATGTGGTCGGCCGGGACATCCTCGATCGGATGCTCACCCGGAGGAAGCACCTTGCTGATCTCCTGGACCCACATTTCCCACGCGAAGGATCCCCAGAAGTCGTCGACCCACAGGAATCCTCCCTGATTGAGATACCTGCGGAGATTCTGCACCTCTTCCAGGTTCATCCGCATCGTGCCCACATCGGACATGAACACGAAAGGACATTCGAAGATCTCTTCGTCAGTGAGTTCTACGATCAAGTGGTCGGGGCGCCCTTGTCGGGTCGTCCTGATCGGCGTCGTCGTGAGTTGGGAGAGCCGGAGCATGAGATTCCGGTCGGCATCCGGATAGTCGGTGCGCCAGCCCTGCCCCATCGGCTCGCGGCGAACCTGGTTGTAGGCGGCCCTGCAAAAGGTGAATGCCCGCCCTGAGGGGTCGTAGAATCCCTCACCACCTCCGAAGGAGCGGCGGGAGTCCTCCAGCCGCTGGCCAATCGTTTGGGCCGAGAGGACACCGACCGTTCCAAGAACCAGGGCTATCACTCCGAACGCACCGGCAACGATTTTGACCAACGGGCTCTTTCCCACCTCGATCATCCGCTCTGCCTCGTCCTTTCCCTGTCGCACGGGGGTCGGTTCCTTACGGCGGTCAATCCGGCGCTTCGGTCACACCGTGTAGCGACCCAGCCCCTTCGACCTCAGTATCGTCTGATCCTTCGTTACAATCATTCCCTCGATCCCGTCGAGCCGGTCTAGAAGCTCCATTCCCTCCCGCGGGCCGAGCACCAGAGCGGCGGTCGACAATGCGTCCGCGGTCATCGCGGACGGAGCCACCACGGACACGCCGCTGGTGTGTTCCGGCGACGATCCCGTCCGGGGATCCAGAATGTGGTGCACGCTCATGTCAGGTGTGAGGTACTGCATATAGTCACCGGAGGACGCAACGGACTCACCCCTCAATCGGACCACTCCGAGGCTTCCGTTAACGATCCGGGGATCCTGTAGACCGATTTGCCAGGCCTCGCCCCCGAGGCTCTCTCCGGCGGATGCCATATCACCACCGGCGTTGACCAGCACTCGCTCGGCGCCGTGGTCCTGAAGCACTTCGACGGCGCGGTCCACGATGTAGCCTTTGGCGATCCCGTCGAGCGTCACCGCCATTCCCACCTTCTCGAACACGATCTCACGGTCGCTCACGTGGACGTGGCGGGATCCGACGAGCGCCAGAGCCCTCCGGATCTCTTCGCTCGGTGGCGCCACACCCGTCTCGGAAAAACTCGCGTTGTAGAGGTTGAGCAATGGAGCGACGGTGACGTCGAAAGCCCCGGAAGTCAGTTCCGAGTATTCGAGGGCCTTGCCCACCACCTCGAGCACTTCATGGGGCGGAGCACGGAGCACACCGAACTCATTGAGCCTCCAAACGGGAGTCCCCTTGCGGTGGCGGCTCAGCAAGCCCTCCATCCGCTCGATTTCATCGAACGTGTCGGCCACCATCATGCGCGCGACGTCCGGGTCCGGATGCACGGCGGAGATGGTGACCAGCGTGCCCATCTGGTCGCGGGTCTCCCTGACTCGGCGGAGTCCGACTCGCTCCAAAGCAGAACGCAGCAGACCTCCTCCAAGAAGGGCCGACGCGCCCACAGCGGCAGTGATCCGCAGAGCCTGCCGCCGCGGAAGGCGCCGTGGCTGTTGCCCTGGCTTGCCTTGACTGGAGGTGTCTGACATTCGACCGCCCTACCGAGCCGAGGTTTCCAATCGAACGAGGCGGGATTGAACGAAGTCCGCGCTGTGTTTACAGACGCCCGCTTTGGTCAGGAGTTTGATCTCGCATTCGTTACAGCGGACGCACTCCTTGAAATCGACCTCGGGACCGCGGATAGCGCCAGTCGGACACGCCGACTCGCAGACTTTACACGGAACACACTGCTCCACGCGAGGGATCCGGAAGACCGACAGCAAGGACCCCACGCCCAGAGCGGCACCCAGCGGACAGGCGTATCGGCAGTAGAAACGCGGGACCACCGCGGACGCCAAGAGGAACCCACCCGCGATACTCCACAACAGCGGCGAGGTGCTCAAGTAGAACACCGTCCCAAATGGCTCGAAATACTGGTAGACCGCGATGTGGGCGGGCGTGGCGGCCAGACCCGCGATCAAGAGCAGGACGCCATACTTCACGTAGATGGCTCGATCGTGGACCCGCTGGGAAAGGGCCCGCTGCAAACGGTCCGGTACGATCCACGTGATCAAGTCCTGGAGAGCTCCGAACGGACAGAGAAATCCGCAGAACACCCGGCCCCAGAGCAGTGTCGTGACCACGGTAAAGCCGATCAAGATCAGCAGTGCCATGTCCTGGAGGTACACTCCCGGTCCCACGGCCAAGCCACTGGCGATGTGAGAGACGGACAGGAACCCACCGTCGAAGAACCCCAGGTAGATGAGCGTCACGCCGAGTGTCACTGCCCGAACAGGCACGCTCTTCGCGAAAAACGCGTACAGGACGAGTCCAAGAATCAGAAGGAGGCGAACCACCGGCGCCCACCGAGTCTCGACCAGCAAGCGTGAAAGCGCCGTTTCTTCTTCGAAGTCTTCTAACTCGGCAAAATCGAAGCCGCCCACCCCCTGTGCCGCCTGTGCCGCCTGTGCCGGGCCCGATGTGGAAAGGTCGAGCGACCCGTCGGCCAGGTCCAGCAGCGGCTCCGAATCCGTGTCAGCTTCCGTGGCGGCAAGGTCGCCAGT
>JAPYQK010000032.1:6623-18871 GCA_029941275.1 Longimicrobiales bacterium
GGACCGGTCACCACGCCCGGCGTGAGTGCGTCCGAGGAAACGACGATCGTCCCAGCTGTCGACTCCGAATCGACCGCCTCCACGCCCGGGGCCGAGGCAGGAGCGACAGCGGGCGCGTCGATGGTCGGCTCGACCGAACCCGTCCCTGCGGCCGTCGTTTCAGTAGGAGCAGCGGTCGAGGAGGCTCTCTCCGCGGCAGCCAGCGCGGCGGCAACAGCCCTCTCTCGAACCGACGCCAGCACGTTCGGAGGAATCCAGTACTCGGTGGTGGACGGGACGCCCGTTCTGTCGTCGTATTCAACGTTGAAGGGCTGCTCCAGGTCGACCGCGGGGTCCATCCGCATGATCAGCGTGTAGACGACCTGCTCAGCGGCCCTACCCTCCCACGGGGTGCCCAGGAAGGTGACCCGTCTGCTCGGAACCGGATAGAGCTCTCCGCCCTGGCGGATCGACAGGGCGTTGCTGCGGAATCCCGCGACCGCGCTCCCGTCGATGCCGACGAACATGACGTGATCGTCACCGACCATCCCGTCGATCCGCTCGCTTACGTCCTGGTACCTCACGGCGCCCATGAACAGACTGCCTAGCGCCTCGTCCCCCATATAGGCGAAGGAGAGCTCAAGGCCCGAGTTGAAGCGGTCGACTGCCAACGTTCGGATGTAGCCCGTCGCCAGCATCTCCAGCCAGTTGAGCTCATCGAGCTCTCCAGCCGTCGGCGGTGCCGTCGACTCGCTGGGCTGGAGGTATGCGAGAGCAACTCTACGGGACGAGTTACGGACGCCGCGGAACATGGCACGAGAGGATATCGAGGCGCCGCTGACACCGTCTAAATCCCTACCGATCTGGAAGGATTCGCGGATGTGTTTGCCGACAACCTGATCCTCGAGGCCGCGGCCCCTGAGAAAGTCTCCGCGAGAACTACTGAGCGATTCGCGGTAGTTGACGATGTGGATGCCGGTAACGATCCCCAGAAGATCCATCCCAACCAGAACGTCGATCCGGCTGCTGTAGCCGTACTCGGCTGGCGGCACGTTCGAGGTCAGGTACACGTAGCCGACCACTTCCCGAGGCGACCCGTTCACGCTTGGACCGAACGCCGTATAGACAGGTGGGAGACCCGCCTTCACGGAGAAACTGTCCGCGATGGGCATTACCTCGCGGATCATCTCGTCGTCGACGGCGTGCCGATATTGGGCGGCAGACGGGGAGGCAAAAAGACATCCGAGCGCCCCGAGGCCCACCCACAGGATTAAGCGTGAAACCCTCAACTCACGTCCCCAACTCGTCGTTGGCCGTAAAAAAACGATCGTCCTCCTGTGGATGTCCTGACCGAGACCGTCTCGGCGGAGTGATTTCTAGGGCTCTGCACGCGGGTAGTCAAGCGCGAGCTGTTCCCTTTCACCATCCAACGCAGGGCTGAGCATGGTAAGTTTCGAAGAAGTTATAACCCCCGCCCTCACTGAGGGTTGCCAACAGCGTAGGGTCGCACGGGACTAAATGATTTCCGTACCGGACACACTGCATCAGCGGGTCACTTCAGCCGTGTTGTGTCTTTATATCAGGGCGGGCCGGCGTGGGGCTCTACATGCTGGCGAAAACCGAGGCCATCTCCGTCTCGATACAATCCTGGAGGATCTCCCGGACGTAACCCCCTACCTCCCTCACGACCTCGTGACCGGCGTGGGCCTCTTCACATCCCGGCTCCTCCGTGAAGCACTCCCACCACTTGTCTGACTCACGCGAACCCTCTGCGAGCTGAAGGCAAAGCGCCGAGCCGGGAATCTCCATACAACCTGCGTATTCCTCAGCATCGCCAAGCGCCGAAACGCGCGCCGTGCAGTCAGATTCCTCCAGATAGCTGGGTTCGGTCAAGTGGAGCTGCGACATCACCGACGTCATGATGAAGCCCGTCCCCAAGGGGGCGGCCGAGCCGGCTCCCGAGGACATAGCCGCCCCCGAAGAGGTGGAGGCCGCGGCGCTCTCGGACGGGGCACTCGCCGCCCCGTCCGAAGAATCGGAGCCACCGCATGCAGAGACTCCAAACACGCAACTCACGAGGAGGGCCATTCTCAAGCCACCTCGGCTGCTAACATTCGTTCCTTCGGTCGGCGGGTTCATACTTCTATTTCCTCCATAGGGCAAAGCGGGTTCCTCCAGATGACAAAACGAGCTGATCGGCTCCAGCGGCTACCATTTATCGCCGGGTAATCTAATGACATGAAACGACAAAGAGGAGGCACGGCCTGGCCGGCCACGCCCCCCCCTTTTCTCTCCGGCCTACTGCCGGTGAGTCTCCCTCGATGTAGACCGCGTACCTGATCTACGGCGACGCGATGTAGGGCGTCATGAGGTGTGCTTCCGTCGTGCCGGCAGCCATGAGGAAAGCGCCGCCACCCCTGCCATTTTCGGGAAAGCCGGAATTGGCCTCGGTTGCACCTGGCATGGCGATCGTGGTATGCGTTCGGGCGTTCCCCTGACTGTCTCCGCTCACACCGAGCCACGGCGACCCAAACACGGGTGCGATTCGGCTGCCGTTCGCTTCGGCGGCCGCAACCAGCCGGCTCCTTCCCTCAGCGTCCCCACCCTCTGCCGCAAACCGTCTGTTCTGCGCGACCCTGTCCAAGTTCCCAAGCACCGTGCATGCCACTGCGAACGCCGGTCTGAGCGGATCTCCGGAGCGGTCGTAGCAGACCATTTGGCTCGTGCCCTCTTGGAGGGTTCGGTACGTGTGGTCGGCATTCCAGTCGATGACCGTGGCAGACGCGCGGGCCCGAGCTGGCGCCGCCAACAGGGCGCGCTCGATCGTCATTGCCGTGTTCTGCGCTTCCGCCCCGACCGAAACCGTCAGCACGCCGAAAACCGCAAGAATAATACGCTTCATAAGACCTCCATTGGACCGATGGTTACGGATCACCACAATAGATAGATGGCACCCCAATCGCAGGGGACCGGACACCCATGCTACGCCTATGGGGGGGGGTTGTCCACCGCTCGAAGGCACTTCGAGAAACCAGCGCAGTTGGGCTGGGAACACCATGCGGCTCGCCAACTTCCGGGGCACTGCACTAGCTTGGGCCCCATGCGAGTCTCTCTCTTCGTCACTTGCCTCGGCGACCGCTTCTTTGCGAACGCCGCGGCCGACGCCGTGCGCCTCCTGCGCTCGTTGGACATCGACGTCGACTTCCCGCCCAACCAAACGTGCTGTGGCCAGCCGGCATGGAACTCGGGTCACGTACCCGAGGCACTCCAGATGGCCACTCACACGGCAGCCGTCTTCGCAAAAGCGGACTACGTGGTCCTCCCCTCCGGGAGCTGCACCGCCATGCTACGATGCACGTACCCCCGCCTGCTCGAGTCTCCCGCGCTGGCCGAGCGCTCCTACGAGCTGGCGGAGTTCGTGGTTGACGTCCTCGGAGTCACGGAGCTCGGGGATGGCCTGGCGGGGCGCCGGATCGCCTACCACCACGGCTGTCACGCCCTGCGAGAGATCGGTGTGAAAGAGCAGCCGCTACGGCTTCTCGAGTCGGCGGGCGCTACCGTCGTCCCGTGGGAGATGGATGAAGAATGTTGTGGTTTCGGGGGACTCTTCGCGGTGAAGGCTCCCGAGGTCTCCGTCGCCATGGCTGATCGGAAGCTGGATACACTCCCCGACGTAGAGACCGTCGTGTCGGCTGACGGCGGATGCTTGCTCCAGTTGGACGGTCGCGCTCGACGCCGCGGAAAACCCGTTCGCTTCCGACCGTTGGCTTCGTTGCTTTGGGAGGCTCGCCTTGGAAGTGCATAGCCGCGATTACCGCGATCGCGCCCGGCGCATCATCACGGAGACCCCTGAAGTGCGTGAGTCCGTCACAGCGGCGACCCGTACGTTCGTCGACAACCGCCGTGAAGCTTTCGCCGACCTCGACGAAGCGGCCCTGAGCGGGTGGGCCAAGGAGGTCAAGAGCCATGCACTCACGCACCTCGCCGACTACCTCGAGGAAGCGGAGACTCGCCTGGTCGAGCGCGGCGCCCACGTCCACTGGGCAGAGACTGCCTCCGACGTGCACAGGATCTTCGAGCGCATCGTCGAGGAGAACGCAGTGCGGAAGGTGGTAAAGGCGAAGAGTATGCTCAGTGAAGAACTGGCCTTGAACCCGTTCCTGGAGTCCTGTGGCGTGGAGGTCTTCGAAACCGATCTCGGCGAATACATCATCCAGCTCCTCGGAGAACCGCCCAGCCACATCGTGGGTCCATCGATTCACAAAAGCCTCGAGGACACACGGGTGATCTTTCACGAACGGCTGGGCACAGCGCGCGACGCTTCACCCGAGGACCTGGCGGCCGCGGCGCGAGATTTCTTGCGAGAAACTTTCCTCACGGCCGATCTGGGCGTCAGCGGCGGCAACTTCCTGGTCGCCGAAACGGGCTCGATCGCGCTGATTGAGAACGAGGGCAACATCCGGCTGTCGACCTCCGTCCCCCGGATTCACGTGGCGCTGGTGGGGATCGAAAAAGTGCTCCCCCGGTGGGCGGATCTGTCGACTTTCCTGCAAGTGACCGCTAAATCGGCGACCGGACAGCCGGTCGGGTGCTTCGTCTCGATCATCCAAGGGCCCGGAGGTTCCGCAGCTGGTGAGCCCGACGGTCCTGAGGAACTACACGTCATACTCGTCGACAACGGTCGCACTCGGGTGCTCGCAGACCCGGAGATCTGGGAGGCACTACGCTGCGTACGCTGCGGGGCATGTTTGAACATTTGTCCCGTATACCGACAGACCGGTGGGCACGCGTACGGCTACGTCTACTCCGGGCCCCTCGGTGGCATCCTCAACCCCGGTCTGGTCGGCTTGGAAGAGACGCTGCCTCTGCCCTTCGCTTCCACCGCGTGCGGCGCCTGTGCTGATGTGTGCCCGGTCCGGATTCCGATTCCTGAGTTACTTCATGTCTGGCGTCGACGGGCCGTCGAGCGCGGGCTAACCGGCAGCGAGGAACGCACGGCTCTGGGTCTCTTCGCTTCGGCAGCCACTCGATCTCGCCTCTTCGGGTGGGCGGAGAACCTCGCAGGGGTCCTTCCCGATTGGGTCATCCGGCGTCTTCCGATGCTCCGCGAGTGGAGCGATGGCCGGGAACCGCCTCGGGCCACGGGCCCCACGTTTCGTGAACTCTGGGACGAGGGGATCGAATGAGCGGAGACGCGAGGGAGCGTATTTTGGGGCGGGTCCGCGAGGCGAATCGGGACCGCGAGCCGGTCGCCCACCCGGGTTCACTTCCGGAGGCCGCGGAGCCGCCTGCCCCCCTTGGTGAAACGGGCCGGACCGACCCTGTCGGCGCATTCGAAGTGCGACTTCGTGCTGCCGGTGGGGAGGTCGTCCAGCTCGCAAATGAGGCCGCCGCGAGGAGCTGGCTGGACGAATTCGCGACCGGATTCGAGACAGTCTCAGTGTGCGCGGGGGTGCCCGACGCCCTCCAACCGGTACTCCCGGCCGCCCCGCCGGAAGAAGCGGCGCTCGGCGTGTCCGCAGCGGTAGGGGCAGCGGCCCAAACAGGCTCGCTCCTGCTTTCTTCCAGGGAGGGTCGCCGATCGCAGCTCCTTCCGCCGGTTCACCTCGTCTGGGTGCGAGCCGAGGATGTTCGGCTGACTTTGGGCGATGCTCTGCAAAGCTGCCGCGAGGATCTCCCCGCAGTCCTCGCGCTTCACTCCGGTCCGAGCAAGTCGGCCGACATCGGCCAGATCCTAATAACTGGAGTCCACGGCCCAGGGCGAATCATCGCCGCGATCGTCGGGGGTTAGTGTCGACGGTTGGTGTCAGTGGCTAGTGTCAGGAGGTGAGATTAGGAGTTGGTGTCGGGGCCTCGATTTATTAGCCACTAGGTTATGCTTCGTGCTGGTCACGCCCTTCGCCCTTCGAGTTGGCCGCCACCGGGGCGCTCAGCGAACGCACACTGGAGAACGAGCACTCATGATGCGACGCCTCGCCTGCGGCCTTGTCCTTCTGGTCGGTCTCACCCTCGGCTTGCACGCTCCAGGGGCGGCCCGCCAAGTCGTGCCGATGCCGGTAGCCCCCGAAGTCGTCGCACGGGACGATCAGGGCAACACCACCGTCCGCGCCACCCGGCTGACCCAGGACATCCAGTTGGACGGCCGACTTGACGAAGAGATCTATCAAACGGTCCCGCCCATCACCGGGTTCATCCAGCAGCTCCCGGACGAAGGGGCCGGCGCCAGCGAGCGAACCGACGCTTGGGTGTTCTACGATGAGGACAACCTGTACGTGACGGGGAAGGCGTACGACTCGGCGCCGCCAAGTGAGTGGGTCGCAAACGAGATGCGCCACGACGTCATGCAGTTGCGGCAGAACGATTCGTTTTCGCTCATGCTCGACACCTTCAATGACGGAAGGAATGGCGTCGCGTTCCTCGTGACGCCGCTCGGGGGTTATTCCGACTTCGCGATCACGAACGAAGGGCAGAACGTCAACAACGATTGGAATGTCGTCTGGGACATGCGCACCGGTCGCTTCGACGGCGGCTGGACCGTGGAGATGCAGATTCCCTTCAAGTCTCTGCGTTATCAACCGGGTGCGGAGCAAGTGTGGGGCATTCAGCTACGCCGCATCGTGCGTCGTCGGAACGAAGCGGCATACCTGACAGCACTGCCCATCTCCGCGGCCCGTGGGAACAGCGTGATCGCAGGACTCTGGCGAATCTCCGAGGCAGCGACACTCGTGGGCTTTCAGGTGCCGCCACTCGCGATTGACGCAGAGATCAAACCGTACGGGATCACGGGATTGAGGACCAACGTCAATGCGGTCCCAGCGATCGAGAATGACTTTGACGGCGACTTCGGTGTCGACCTGAAGTACCGACTCACCCAGAATCTGACCGCGGACTTTACCGTCAATACCGACTTCGCCCAGGTCGAGGTCGATGAACAGCAAGTCAACCTGACTCGGTTTAGCCTCTTCTTTCCCGAGAAGCGCGAGTTTTTCCTCGAGGGCCGCGGAAACTTCGACTTCGCCGGACGAGGCGGCGGCGCCCCGACCATCTTCTTCAGCCGGCAGATCGGCCTGCAGAGTGGTCAGATCGTCCCGATCACAGCCGGCGGCCGTGTGACCGGAAAAGTCGGGCCTTTCGACGTCGGGCTGCTGAACATCCGCACCGGCGATGAGGCGACTTCAGGTGCGGAACCCACCAACTTCACGGTCGTTCGGATCAAGAGAGACATCCTGCGGCGAAGCACGGTGGGGGCAATCTTCACGAGCCGGTCTCGTTCACTCGTGGGCGACGGATCGAGCCAGGTATACGGCGTCGACGGAAGGTTAGCCTTTTATGATGACTTCAGCTTGGCCGGATACTTCGCCAAGACACAGACACCGGTCGGGAACCGCGAAGACGAGAGCTACCAGGCTTCCTTCGATTACGCCGGCGACCTCTATGGCTTGAGCTTCGGCCAGCTCCTGGTGGAGGACAACTTCATTCCTGAAGTCGGCTTCATTCGCCGGGATAACTTCCGCCGGCGCTCGGCGACCGCGCGGTTCAGTCCGCGACCCTCGATCGACTTGATTCGTCGTTTCGTCGTGAGCGGCCAATTCGAACACATCGTCACCGCTGACGACGGGGTGCTCGAGACGCGTGGAGGTCAGCTTTTGGTCGAATTCGAGTTCGAGAACAGCGACCAACTCAGTTTCTTCTTCAACGACGACTACGAGCTGCTGACCAATCCGTTCACCATTTCGTCGGGTGTGACGCTCCTACCCCGGGGATATGACTTCCGAAGCTACCGAGCGTCGTACAGATTCGGCGCCCAACGACCCGTCAGCGGCCAGATCACACTCGGGTTCGGAGAGTTTTGGAGTGGCAATAGGACCTCGTTGTCCATGAGCCGTGGCCGAATCGAGGTCACACCTCAACTCTCCGTCGAGCCCAGCATCACCTTCAACTGGGTGGACTTACCGGAGGGTAAGTTCAACACCCAGCTCGCCAGAACGCGCTTCACCTATACCGTCACGCCTCGAATGTTCTTCAGCGGGTTGGTGCAATACAGCTCCACGGGGGATTCGTTCAGCACGAATTTCAGGTTCCGCTGGGAGTACAGCCCGGGCAGCGAACTCTTCATCGTCTACTCGGAAGACCGCGATACCGACCCACTCATGCCCGACCGTCTCACGGAGCTTCGCAACCGCGGTCTCGTCATCAAGATGAATCGATTGTTCAGACTGTGAGCGGCTGAGGACCGTGGTAGCGACCTCCCGGCTCCCGGGCAGAATCAGGCCGTTTGGTTTCGGCGGGTAACAACAGGATATATGGAGGCGATGGCGCTCCCGCTGCTGTCGGGACGCTGGTTCAACGACGGCGACCGGTTGGCCTTCCCGCTCAGTCCTCCCGCGCCAAGAACCCTGAAATCGTCTCGGTCATCACCGAACCAGAGCAAGCCTGAAAGGGACTGAGGTGACCGCAGTCATCCGCCAACACGAGGCTCGGGGCGCCCGCCAGTTCCGCGAATTCGAGCGCCGGGCCCGGCGTTACCAGATGATCCGTAGCGTTCACCACCACGAGTAGTTCGACCTGCATAGCCGCTGCAACTCGGGCCAGGTCACCCCCGAAATCTCTCGTGATATCGTGGTTGATCATGGCACGAAGCTGCATTGCGATGTTCTTACTGCGACCGTCCGACAATCCCCGAGGGTTCTGGCCTTGCCGGGCCAGGTTGGCCTGTACCGTGTTCCGGTCGGTGACTCGGAAGTGGTACTCCGGCGTGTTGATGGTCAACAGCGAAAGCCCCGCGTGGGCTGCCGCCGCCTCTTCGCATCCACAGAGCTCGAACAACTCGAGCACGCGCAGTTCCGTCTCCCAACGGGCGAGGTCAAACGCGGCTACTCTGGGCGAGCCGATGATGGGTACTGCCTTCTCGAAGAAGTCAGGATATTCGACCATCCACTCGAAGGTCTGCATGCCACCCATCGAAATGCCGAGGACGGCGTAGAGACCGTCGAGCCCGATGACATCGGTCACCAAGCGGTACTGCGAGTGCACCATGTCGCCGATGGAAACCAGCGGGAACGCGCCCCCACCCTGGGTAGGGCTGGTCGTGGGCGAGGTCGAGACACCGTTCCCGAAGGCATCGACCACGATCGTGTAGAAGCCATCGAGGTCGATCAGTCCCCCGCCGAGGATGCCTGTCCAGGCCGCCGAGTTTCCGCCGAACCAAGTAGAAATCAGGATCGCGTTGTCCCGCGCCGCGTTGAGTTCACCGTAGGTGCGATACCCGAGGTCGCACGGTGCGAGCACTTCCCCGCTCTCCAGGACACACTCGCCCAACTCCGCGACCTGTAAGTCCTGAGCTTGAAGCCTTACCCCGGCGAGTGGCGACAAGACGACGAGTGCAGCGAGAATCGGAAGTTGCTTTCGAGCGGACATCGGTACCTCCAAAATGTGGTGCCCCAAGTGGTGCGCCGTGTGGAGCCAGATGGCACATGACGGATAATGGCGAAACGAATGCGGAACCGCACGCCTAGTGCGCGACCCGCTGTACTTCTTCAACAGGCTTCTAGGCCCCCGTCGTGAGCCGGGCGACCACCTCCTCTATGACTGCGTCGGCCCGCTCCTCGATCTCGGCCGGCGTCTGATCCTGAATCGGGTGCGGAACGAAGACCGCTTCGAGGTCAGGCCGGCCCAGGCGACTCGCCTGCACTCGAGCCGCCGTGCGAAACTCTGAGGTGGCCAAAGGCACGGAGGGGATTCCTTTCTCTTCGAGTCTAACGCTGTCGTGCAAACTGCACGTTGTGCAGGAGCCTCAGTCGGCCAAGGCTTCGATCACTCCATCCACGAAGCCGAGCCTCTCTATAAGCGCCCCCGGAGCGGGCTTCGTATACGTCGACTTGACCTCGCGAACGACTTCGGCAACCCCGTATCGCTCCTTGAGGATCTGCTCCAACCGATCCAGGAATTCCTTGCCCCGGGGCTTGCTGATATCGAGCAGGGCGAGCGTCTTGCCCTCCAAGCTGTCGAGCCGGGGCGCCGGGGATTGCCCATCGGAGGATCGTTCATCGAGAGGGTTCACCAATGTGGACATGGAATCTCCCATTTCATGTTCGTTACAGCCTGTGTGCCATGCTTCCTGCCTCTTCCTTCCCACCTCTTCGTCGAACTCCTAGGCCAGACTCAAGTGGTTCCGTACTCACCACTTGACCGGGTACGTGACGGTCTGAGACCCCTCGGCCCCTGTAAGCCAACCACCCACCACCGCGGAGAATTTTCCGGCCGTACCGCCCACCACGATGATCTTAATCTGCGACGGGTCGCTGAACTTACGGTAGTGCGGCTCATCGTCGATCACGATCTCCTCATAGGTTTCGCGGAGCTGAGTCCCTTCGGTGCCGTCGTGATCGAATGCCCGCAACGGCACGCCGGTGTTGTCGAAGAGAAAGTCACGCACGTCACTCTTGGAAAATCGGTCCGCGTTCAATGTCGCCACATGCTCCGGGCACAACACCACCACAGCGTCGACCCGTCCGCATCGCCTCCAACTCCACACCATGGAGAGCGTGGCGGCGATGGTGCGGAGCACGCCGGCACCCGTCCGAGCGTTGTGCTCGCTCACCTCGGTGAGCCCACCGGCCGCAAACAGTGTGACGGTGCTCTCTTCCGGACCAAACCCCAGCTCTACGTGGAGAGGCTCCCAGGGGCTCTCCGCATGATTCTCAGCCACGCAGTACGAGAAGCGCCCGGGATTTCCCAACGCCGACATGTCGATCCCGCCGGGGAGAGCTCCTCCCAAGTTCGCCATCATCAGCTGCAGCGCCCGGCCTACCGAGCTGTTCGCCCGTGCCACATTTCCGAACGCCCCCGCCCCGCTCGCGAAACCCAGGCGCGTGGCCGCCGGCCCGCTCAGCATGATCAGCGGGGTGGCCGCGTGTGTCGTCGCTTGCACACCATGCAAGTTGAAACGCTCGTCGCAGGCAGCCCGGATCACGGGGATCAGAACCTCCATGTACTCCGGCTTGCAGCCGGCCATCACCGCGTTGGCGGCGATCTTCTCGATCGTGGCCGGCCCATAACACGGCGGGACCAGTCCGACCACACGATCCGGCTCGTGGGAGATCGCGGCTAAGAAGGCATCGACGCGCTCGGCGGTTGGTGGGACCACGGGGAGGAACGGTGAGAAGCCGGCGTTCATGCAGTATTCGTACGGATCTTCGTCCTTGGGCAATTCTAGGCGAGAGGCGCGGGGGGCTCGCTCGGGCAGTAGATCGATCGGTTCGGGTGATACACCAGCCTCCAAGCTCCCCACCAGCTCGAGATGGCGCGACGTACATCCCGGCTTCATCAGTGGAGCCCCGTCGTCTAGGTCGGCGACCGTCCGTACCGGAAGCCCGAGACCGGAGAGCATGCGCTCGGCGACTGAGTTCAGATCCTCCTTGTGGAAGCCCACCCCGGAAAACTCGACCTGTCCGCCCTGGCCCACGAGGAACAGCGCGGGAACGCTGGGCGGATCGTAGGTGCGTGACGTTTCCAGATCGACGTCGAGTAGAACCGGAAAGCCCACGTCATAGGTGTCCACCAGCTCACGTGTGTCCGCGTCACCATCCTGAGAGACCACGACCACACGATGGCGGTTGGCGCCCAATGCCTCCGCCAAGCGTTTCAGATACGGGATCGCAAGACGGCAGGTGGGACAGTCCGTCTCGATGAATGCGAGGAGTAATGGGCCGCCCACCACTTCCTCATCGAGGCGCCAGTCCGTTCCGTCCAGCCGGGCGAGTGAGAAGTCCGGTGCGAGGTCTCCCGGAGTGAGCATGGTCAGGCCACAAGGATGGGGTGAATCGTGCCAACGAGCACCGCTTCAAGCTCGCGAGTCATCATCCCATCCGGAAGGCCTCAATCGACCCCTTCCACAGGCAGCACCTCACTCCTCGGCCTGAACGGCCCTCGCACCCCGAACTGCCGTCGCTCCTGACCCTCAACGGATGGGTCCCGAAACCGAATCAGGCTCGTGAGCGTGAAGCCCGGCCTGCGCCTTAGACTCCTCGCGGAAACCTTGAGGTCCTTCATCCAATGTCCCATGCCCATTCCCCTCCCCGTTCCCCTGATCCCTATTCGTGGTGATTTACGCTTGAAACCACGCGCCCCGGTGTGCCCCGATGGATCAGCGCTGAAGCGCTCACCGACCACCCCCGGTCTCCACCACTCCCAACAACTGACGATCACTTGGCGGCGCAAACGTTTGCGAGCTTGCGTGGAGGACCCACCCTCGGCGAGATCCTCGGCAT
>JAPYQK010000033.1 GCA_029941275.1 Longimicrobiales bacterium
ACTACTGGGGCGGGTGGGTTCGAACCACCAACCTCCTGGTTAACAGCCAGGCGCTCTGCCGGTTGAGCTACGCCCCATCAACAGCCGCGAATACATTAATGACACACTCCGAGAAATGGAAGCGAGGCGGCCCGCCTCTAAAACTCGGTTATAGCGCGGGGAGTCTTTAGCGGCGGCCCTGAAGGTTAGCGTAGAAGACCCCCTCAATCCGAGCACTCTTTCGAGCCGGCCCTACGGAGTGGCCAATGGGGACGGCTGCCTCGATTCATAACGTGTGGACCGATCTGCCCCTCGAGAACGTCTCGAGTATCTGAATGAACTCGAGATCCGCCGGATCCGACGTCAACGGGTTCTCACCGAGGATCACCAGATCGGCCTGTTTCCCAACCGTGATAGAGCCCTTCGTGTCTTCCTCGAAGTACTGATACGCCGCCCCGAGCGTGACCGCGTTGAGCGCCTCGAGTACCGTGAGCCGCTGGTGGGGGCCGAGCACCAGGCCGCTACGACTCAGCCGATTCACCGCGATCGACACCAAGCGCATGATGTCGGGCGGAACAACCTGCGCGTCGTTGTGGATCGTGAAGTTCACTCCGCGATCGATCGCCCAGCGCGCCGGGCTGACGTTGGTGCCCCGCTCCTCGCCGAAGCTCCGCACGTGCCAGTCGCCCCAGAAAAACGTGTGCGCGGCGAAGAACGAGGGCACGATGTTGAACTCGGCGGCCTTGTCGAGCTGGTCGGCGCGCATGAGTTGAGCGTGGATGATCACCGACCGGTGATCCGGCATCGGATCCATGCCCTCGACGGCTTCGGTGACCCCCTCGATCATGAGGTCCATGGCCGCATCGCCGTTGGCGTGGGCGAGGTAGGGCACGCCGCGTTGGATCAGTGCGGCCGCCCCGGCCTTGTAGACTTCCGGATCCATCCTGCCATACGCGCGATAGTCGGGTGCCGCTCCCGGCGGTCCTTCGACATACGGTTCGGTGACCCAGGCCGTACGACCCTGCGGAGAGCCGTCTAGCATGAACTTGACACCGGCAACGCGAAATCCACCGGTGTAGGTCTTTTGGTACTCCACCCTGCCGTCCAGTATCGCATCAACCCCTGCGAACACGGCGACGTCCGCGTTGAAGGGTTCACGCTCGGCTGCTGCTTGAAACGCCTGTACCTGCTGTGGACCGGTTCCGCCGCCGTTCTGAATCGTAGTGGTCCCGTAGGCCGTATACACATCGATGGATTTGCGAATCAACTCATCGAGATCCCCCGGGGCCCTCGGCCCACCTCCGCCGCCGACGCGAAGCAGCCCACCCGCACTCTCCTCCAAAACGCCATCGGGCTCCATCGAGCCTGCGACCCGGCGAATATGGCCCCCGTCCGGATCGGGTGTAGCGGCCGTAATATTGCTGACCTCGAGCGCCATCGAATTGGCCGCTCTTAAGTGTCCCGACACATGGCCCAGGGTGATCGGGTGTTCGGTTGAGGCTCGATCCAGATCATAGCGCGTCGGATGGCGACCCTCTTCGAGCAACGAATCGTCGTACCCACTTCCAGAAACGGGCTCGCCTGGCGGTATGTCATTCTCCACAATCCACGCCTGAATTTTCCGCACGATGTCATCGATGTTGTTGACGTCACCCACCGGCGGAGAATGAAGCGTCAGGCCTTCCCGCCCCGCCCCGAGGAAGTGACCATGGGCGTCGATGAAACCGGGCAGCAAGGCGCTGTCCCCGAGATCCACCATCCGCGTTGCCGCCCCTTCGAACGCCATCACGTCATCCACAGATCCGGCTGCTACGATCGTCTCACCTCGGACCGCCACGGCTTCGACAGTCGGCTGGTTGGGATCCATCGTGACGATGTTGTCGCCGACGAAAATCACATCTGCGGGCTCGGGCGCTGCACAGCCGCTGAGCCCGATGCCAAGGGCGCACGCGATGACGACGACGGCTCGTTTCGATCTGTTCATGATTCCACCCCGTTGTTGTGTCGGTTATCCGTGTCGGTTCTCACATCCGTGCACGCTTTCTCAGCCCAGAGCCGCCCGACAACCGTGCTCGATACCTACCTTCACCGCATCGACGATCTCGTCGACATCCGCTCTGGTGACGATCAGAGGCGGTGCGATGGTGACGGTGTTGTTCAGACCGGGCACGCTCCTGGTAGTCCTGCTAACCAGCACGCCATTCTCGGTGATCTTTCGCATGACTGCGTTCATCACCTCCTCGCTTACGGGCGTCTTCGAGGACTTGTCTGCCACGAGTTCCACACCCGCGAACAGTCCCTTGCCCCGGACGTCGCCGACGTACTCATGGTCAGCCAGTTCCAGAAGACGGTCGTAGAGGTGATCTCCGACAACGCGAGCGTTTTCAACCAGGTCCTCCTCTTCGAGGATACGTAGGTTCTCGAGAGCGGCGGCAAACCCTGCGGTGCAGCCGCCGTACGTACTGATGTCCCGGAAATAGTCGTACTTGTCGCTCGGATCGTGGAGGAACTTCTCGAAGATTTCGCTGCGCACGGCCGCTGCCGAGATTGGCGCGTAGGCGCTGGCCATGCCCTTGGCCATGGTCACGATGTCCGGCGTGAAGTCATAATGCTCGAATCCGAACATGGTTCCGGTCCGTCCAAAACCGCAGACGACCTCGTCGATGATCAGGATGACGTCATACTTTGAGCAGATTTCCTGGATGATCGGATAGTACTCGTCGACCGGAGGAATGACACCGCCACCCGCCGTGATGGGCTCAAGAATGACCGCGCCCACCGTCTCAGGACCCTCTTCCTGGATCACATCCTCCAGGGCACGAGCGCACTCGATATTACAGTCGGGATAGGTCAGGCCGAAGGGACAGCGATAGCACAGAGCATGGGGAATGCCCGAAAATCCGTCCGGGAAGGGGCCGTACGCCTCCTTGCGCTCAGGTTGACCAGCCGCGGCCAGGCAGGCGATCGTCGTTCCATGATAGTCCCGGTCTCGGTACAACACCGTGGACTTCGCGTTGCCATTCAAGTGGGCGATCTGCCGGACCATCTTGAAGGCCTTTTCGTTGGCCTCGGAGCCGCTGTTTGAAAAGAATACGCGGTCCAAGCCCGGCAGCAGGTCGGTCAGTTTCCCCGCAAATTGCGCCGCCGGCACCGTTCCGGCCACTCCAGCGTAGTAGGGCAGTTTGACCAACTGGTCATAAATGACCCGGGCCATGCTCTCGCGCCCGTAGCCGACGTTGACGCACCAAACGCCGCCGGAGGCGCCGTCCAGATATTCCTCTCCATTGATGTCCTTGACCCGAGCCCCGTCGCCCTCAACGAAGATCTTCGGGTCCTGCGACTCGAAGACCGAGTGCTGAACGATGTGGTGCCAAAGATGCTTCTTGTCCTTCTCGATGATGTCTCTGGCATCATAGTTGGACAGCAAGTCTCGCGTGTCGCCCATACGGGTTCTATTCCAGATTCAGGTGCGCGTATTTGTCGAGATGCCGGGTAGGCTTCTTCATTGCGTCGCGTCGGAAAGGCTCCGCCAGCACGTTCTCTCCGCCCTCGACGACCGCGTCGATCACACAAGGTTTGCCACAGGCTATTGCTTCCCGCACTACGTCCTGGACATCCCTGTAGTCGTCGACGGTGAAGCCCCGCGCGCCCATTGCCTCGGCCACTTTTGCGAAATCCGGATTGCGCAGCCGGTTGACTCCGACGAAGCGGTCATCGTAAAAGTCGATCTGGTTCTTCTTCTCCGCGCCCCATTCGTGGTTGTTGATGACGATGGCGACGACCGGAATGTCTTCCTGGACGGCGGTCATCACCTCGCTCAACCCGCTGATACCCCAGGCGCCGTCCCCCTGAATGGCGAGGACCGGTGCGTTCGGCGTGCCGATCTTGGCCCCCATGGCGGCGCCATAGGCGAAACCGCAGTTGCCCCAGGTCAACGCAGGCAAGTGCTGTCGGGGCCCTTCGAATCTGAGATATCCGTTGGTGATGGAGCAGGTGTTCCCAATGTCTGTGGTCACCAGTGCATCCTCAGGCAATGCCCGAGTCAGCTCCCAGAGGAAGCGCCGGGGATGCATCAGCTCGTTCGTGGACGACGACAACCCTTCGAGCTCGGTGTCCCACGTCTCCTTTTCCCTGGCCACGTCGGCGATCCGCCCTTCGTTTCTCTCCAGGTTCGGTTGGGCGTTTTTCAGCTCCCCTAGCAACTCGGCGGCATACTCCTTCACGTTCGCCACGGAAAACAGGTCCGGAATCTTGCTCGTGCCCCACTGCTTCGGATCTCTGTCCACCTGGATGAGCGTGGCCTCCTCGGGCCAGTAGGTCATGCCGTACTGGGGAAGCAGACCGAAGGACCCCAGTCTGGTTCCCAAAGCCAACACCACGTCGGCTTTGGCGAGGGTCCGCATCGCCGCCTTGGAGCCGAGGTACCCGATCGGTCCGCAGCCCAGCTCGTGGCTGTACGGGAAGCTGTCGTTGTGCAGGTAGGTGTTGACCACCGGAGCGCTCAGATACTCGGCCAGAGCCTTGACCTCTTCCAGGGCATCACCCTGGCTGACGCCACCTCCCGACACGATAACCGGATACTCGGCGCCCTTCAGAAGGCCGATCGCAGCTTGCATCTCCCGTTTCGGCGGCCGACCCGCTCCGAGAGTCGGAGTGACCAGGATCTCTGCTTCGATATCCCCGTAGAAGTAGTCCCGGGGAATGTTCAGCTGGGTCGGGCCGAGCTCGAGCTTGGCCCGAAAGAAGCAGCGACTCGCCAGCTCGGCCATCCGGTCAGGGCGATTCACCCGTACCTGATATACGGTCTGCTCCGCGAACATGGCCATCTGGTCCAGCTCCTGAAAACCGCCGGTGCCGATCCCCGTCGACCCCGCCTCCGGAGTGATGGCCACCACCGGAGAATGAGCCCAGTAAGCCGCAGCGATGGCGGATACAAAATTCGCTGCGCCCGGCCCGTTCTGAGCAATACAGGCCTGGGGCCTTCCGGTCACCCTGGCCAGACCGTCAGCGGCGTGGGCAGCCGCCTGCTCGTGGGCCACGGGAATGAACCGAATGCCGGCGTCGGGAAACAGGTCCAGGGCGTCTATGAACGCTGATCCGACAAGGCCGAACACGTCCTTCACTCCCTCGGCGACGAGCGTCTCGACCAGCGCCTCGGAGGGCGTCATTTTTTTCTTCGCCATCTTTATCCTCTCTGTTGCCTCGGTTGTCTCTGTTGTCGGACGTCTAGAGCCTCAGTGCCCCAAAATGGATGATCGTGCGCGGGAATCGACTCGTATCAGGCGGCCTCAACTAGCGACCTGTCAAGTTCGGCATGAAATTCCGTCTGCCCGGCCTCTCGTGGTGTATTGAGCCCGAGTGGTGAACTCATCCCCTGCGTGGTGCAGCCCAGTTGACAGAGCGGCCTCCGCCACTCACTCCTGTCGTGGGCCCAATGATGGATCCCCGCTTGACCCATAACCGCACCGGAGTGAGAAGTCATTATGGCCGTTAGTACGACTGCCCAGAGCCGCCCCACCGACGACGTCGAACTCCCGATTCCCAACTTCATCGGCGGAGAGTGGATACGGTCGTCCGCATCCGACGCCCTCCCTGTCCACGACCCGGGCACGGGGGAGCCCCTCGGACGCGTACCGCTCTCGACTCGTGACGACGTACATGCCGCCGTGGCGGCAGCCAAGGAGGCGTTCCCGGCGTGGCGGGCGACCCCCGCCGTCGACCGAGTGCGGGTCTTGTTCCGTCTGCAAGCGCTCCTCCACGAACATCGGGATGACCTGGCGCGAGACCTGAGCCGGGAGCACGGCAAGAACGTTGCCGAGTGCTCGGGGGAAATCCAGCGGGGAATCGAGAACGTTGAACACGCCTGCTGCATTCCCACGCTGATGATGGGTGACACCCTCGAGGATGTCGCTCGGGGAATCGACTGTGAGACCGTTCGGCAACCGCTGGGCGTCTTCGCGGGGATCACTCCATACAACTTCCCTGTGATGATCCCGATGTGGTTCTGGCCCTACGCCGTGGCGACTGGAAACACGTTCGTCTTGAAGCCGAGTGAGCAGGACCCGCTTACGCACCAGAGGATCGTTGAGCTAGCGGCGCAAGCAGGTCTCCCCAGCGGTGTGCTGAACATAGTCCATGGTGACCACTCAGCGGCAGATGCGATCCTCGAGCACCCGGACGTAGCAGGCATCTCATTCGTGGGCTCCAGCGCGGTCGCTAGGATGGTCTATGCGAAAGCCGCACAGACCGGGAAACGGGTCCAGGCCCTCGGTGGAGCGAAGAACCACATGGTGGTCCTCCCTGACGCCGATCTGGACTTTGCCAGCGAGGCAGCCATCTCGTCCGTCTTTGGTTCGGCGGGACAGCGCTGCCTCGCAAACAGCGTCCTCGTGGGAGTGGGAGAGGCTTATGATCGGGTGAAAGAGCGGGTGCTCGACCGGGCCACTTCCCTGCGGGTGGGCTACGGGCTGGACGAAGACACCTTCATGGGGCCAGTGATCTCACGCCGGCACCGAGATCGCGTCGTCGACTTGATCGACCAAGGAGAACGGGAAGGCGCCAGCGTGGCACTCGACGGCCGCGGGTTCCAGGTCGATGGCTACCCGGAGGGTCACTGGGTCGGGCCCACCGTTTTGGAGGGGGTAGAGCCGGGAACGCACGTGGGACAGGAGGAGATCTTTGGACCTGTGCTGGGGCTCACGCGTGCGGAGTCGGTCGAGGAGGCGATCGCGCTCATGCACGAGATCGAGTATGGGAACGCAACCTCGATCTTCACCCAGAGCGGGCGGGCCGCTCGGGAATTTCGCTACCACGCCGGCATCAGCATGATCGGTGTGAACATCGGAGTAGCAGCTCCGATGGCATGCTTTCCCTTCGGAGGCAGCAGGGGCTCCTTCTACGGCGATCTGAAGGCTCAGGGAAAGGACGCTGTCGAGTTTTTCACAGACAAGCGGGTGATCATCAGCCGATGGTGAGATCACCCGCTCTGATAGAAATCAGTAGCGCTTGAGTCGCTCTCGATAGGAGAGCATTTCTCCCCGTATCACTGGAGCGAGAAAGTACAACCCCAGCAGGTTGGGAATCGCCACCACGAACACCAGGGCGTCTGACAGATCCACCAAGGCGCCGAGTTGGACACTGCTACCGAGGACGATAAAGCTGCAATAGAACAACTTGAACCCCATATCGACGAGCCGATGTTGTCCTGCGAGGTAGGTGAAAGCCTTCAATCCGTAGTAGCTCCAGGAAATTATGGTCGAGAAGGCGAACAGGACTGCCGCGATGGACAGGGGGATGGGTGACCAGGAAAGTGTGCTCGCGAATGCGCTGGTGGTCAATTCTATCCCGCTGATGCCTGCAGAAGCCATCGCCGGGTCATAAACGGTGGTTATGATGACCAAAGCGGTCAGGGTGCAGATGACCACGGTGTCGATGAACGGCTCCAGCAGACTGACGAACCCTTCTGTAACTGGCTCGTCAGTCTGCACCGCAGAGTGGGCGATCGCAGCGGAGCCGAGTCCAGCTTCGTTGGAAAACACCGCCCGACGGAAACCAATGATCATGACCCCGACCAAGCCGCCACCGACGCCCTCCGAAGTGAAGGCACCCTGCCAGATCTGCACAAAGGCGGTGGGTAATTTGTCAAAGTTGACCGCCAGAACCACCAGGGCTAACGCTATATACAAGCCGGCCATGAAGGGGACGAGCTTGGTGGTGGTTCTGGCGATGCTCTTGATCCCGCCGACGATTACCAGCCCCACGATGGCAGCCATAACAAGACCCAATATCCAGGCCTTGTCCTGGAAGAAGCTGGTGCTGCCTCCAGTCACGTCAATCACAATGGCGACCGCCTGATTGGACTGGAACATGTTACCGATACCAAGGCAGCCCACCACCATGCTGGCGGCGTAGAATATCCCCAGCGCCCGACCTAGCCTCGGCAAATTTCGCTGTGCCAGTCCGCGCTGCAGATAATACATGGGCCCACCACTGACAGAACCATCATCGTGGGTGCGCCGAAACTTTACGGCCAGGGTACATTCGGCGAATTTGGTGCTCATGCCGAGCAGGCCTGCGATGATCATCCACAACGTAGCTCCGGGCCCGCCCAGGGATATGGCCACCGCCACACTGGCCATGTTTCCGATTCCGACGGTACCCGATACCGCGGTGGCCAGAGCTTGAAACGGTGTGACTTCTCCCGGCTGTGAGGGATCCGTGTAACGCCCTTTGACAAGCTGCACGGCATGTCTGAACCCGCGCACATTGACAAAGCCCAGATAGATCGTGAAGAACAGCCCCCCACCAATGAGCCATGCCACAATTAGAGGAATTTCCGCTCCAGCCACAGGTACGGCGAAGAAGATGAACTGGGAAATGAGATCTGCGACGGGTCGCATCACCTGGTCGATGGCTTCATCAACGCTCATTGCCGACATCCCTTTTCATCAAGAGGTTGTACCGTAATGCGTCAGACCCTGTACGATCTTTCTCGCCGCCGGATCTAGCCGTTAGTCCAGGGGTGTGCAACAAGACTTCTCTTGACTGGCTGGACCGTCGGATCAGATGCTTCTGTGGCTGAATACGGACAGGGAGATGACCGAGGCGGGATTGAGCGGCCGCCGACATCCAACACGATCAGCAGTTGCTTCTACACTTATTAAGGGACTCGAACATGCCAGTAGAACCCGGGAAAACAGAGATCGGCTTCGTCGGCCTCGGCATCATGGGAGCGCCCATGGCGTTGAACCTGATCAAGGCGGGCTTCTCGCTGAAAGTGTATAACCGCACAGACCGGCCACGCGTACAAGAAGTGGTCGAAGCGGGTGGCAAGCGCGTGGAGACGCCGGCGGCGGCAGCCGAAGGCAGCGACGTGATTATCACGATAGTGACCGACACACCCGACGTGGAGAACGTGATCCTCGGTGAGGCCGGTGTGCTGCAGGGCGCTCATCCAGGAGCAACGGTCATCGACATGAGCACGATCTCTCCCCGGGTCACACAGGACATCGCCGCCGCACTGCGCGAGAAGGGTGTGCACATGCTCGATGCGCCGGTGAGTGGCGGTGACGTGGGCGCTCAACAGGGCACACTGTCGATCATGGTCGGCGGTGACCAGAGCGTCTTCGACGACTGCCTGCCAGTCTTCGAGGCGATGGGCGGGAACATCAACCTCATCGGCGGCAACGGTGCGGGCCAGACGACGAAGGCCTGCAACCAGATCGCCGTGTCGGTAGCGAACCTTGCTATGGCCGAGGCCTTGATGCTGGCGGCGGCCTCCGAGTTGGACGTAGGCAAGGTGGTGGATGCCATCAGCGGTGGAGCGGCCGGGTCATGGCAATTGACGAATCTGGGCCCGCGCATCCTGAAGGGGGACTTCGCCCCCGGATTCATGGTGCGCCTGCAGCAGAAGGATCTCAAACTGGTCATGGAAGCGGCGAATGACGTCAAACTGGCACTGCCCGGGGCCAGCCTTGCGCATCAGTTCTTCAACATCGTCGAGCGGCTCGGCTGTGCCGACGAAGGTACGCAGGCCCTTATTAAAGCCTACGAAGCGCAGGCCGGCAAAGAGGCGCGCGCTTAAGGACACCACTGAGTTGAACCAACCCAAGGCCTCCCCCGGCATCATCATTTTCGCACTCTGGCTACTGGTCTTCTCGGCCAGCAGCCAGATCATGATCATTACACCGATCCTCCCGCAGATTGGCGAAGAACTGGGCATCGGCGAATCCGCCCTCGGAACACTCGTATCCGCCTATGCGATCATGGTGGGATTGTGCGCCATCGCTGCGGGGCCGGTCTCGGACAAGATCGGGCGTCGCCGGATCCTTCTACTCGGCACTGGCGTCATGACGGGTGCACTGCTACTGCACCACTTCGTCGCCGGATACTACTCGTTCCTCGCCGTTCGGGTGGCGGCCGGCGCCGCGGGTGGGATTCTCAGTGGCTCGGCCGTGTCCTATATCGGCGACTACTTCCCGTATAACCGACGCGGGTGGGCCACTGGATGGGTGATGAGCGGAATGGCCTTCGGGCAGATCGCGGGGATCCCGCTCGGCATCGTCCTGGCGGGGACCTATGGATTCAAAGCGCCATTCTATTTGTTCGCGGTGGCTATGGCGGCGACTTTCGTGATGATCTGGTTCCGGGTTCCCCAACCGGACGTGCAACGCTCGGTGGGCCGCCTCACGGTGGCGAGCGCTGTAAAGAACTACCGCTTGATGCTTTCCCAAGGCGAGATCGCCGCGGCGGCTTTGGCCTACTTCACGATGTTTCTCGGGGTCTCGTTGTTCGTGGTCTACCTGCCCTACTGGCTGGAGCAATCGCTCGGTGCGACCCCCAATGCCATCGCCAGCCTGTTCGTCGTCGGCGGGATCGCGAACGTGCTCACGGGTCCCAAGGCTGGAAAGCTGTCGGATCGGATCGGCCGGAAACGGATCGTCATCCTGTCGTGCATCGGCCTCTCCGTCGTCATGCTGCTCACGACTGTACTCGTCCGTGAGCTCTGGGTCGCCTATGTACTCTACTTCGTCACCATGGTGCTCGTGGCGATGCGCTTGAGTCCGTTTTCGGCACTCCTGACTGCGCTAGTGAGTGATGAGCGGCGCGGGACGCTGATGAGCATGACCATCGCGTTGGGTCAGGTCGGGTTCGCTGTGGGCGCCGCCATGGCGGGACCGCTCTACAGCCGCTTTGGGTACGGAAGTAATACGGTCCTCGGAGCCAGCGCCGTATTGATCATGGCAGGCATCGTCGCCTATCTCGTCCCTGAGCCAAACCCGCAGGGGGCACCCTCTCCGAATCGCACCGCCGACGTACCGGCAGATCCTGCGAGAGCTTAGGAGAGCACACTCCGCTATGTTTTGCACCCAGACGTGCTCCCGGCACACGGATGTCCTAAGATGATGGGACGAGTCACCAGGCTGAAACCGGTCCCCCATGGTGCTCGGGCGTTTTTCACGAGTAATCAGGAGTCCTGACCCAGGTGAGTGAGCCGAACGCCGACGACACCAAAGCAGCCTTGGTGATCGATGACAATGCCATGGACCTCGTCATCATGACGACGGCCCTCGAGCGGGCCGGCTACGACGTAACACCCGCTACCGACGGGGACATGGGGGCCGAGTTGATCGTCTCCCGAAAGTGGGCGTTGGCGGTTGTGGATCTCATGATGCCCGGGAAGGACGGCGTCGAGGTCATCCAGGTCGGCAGGGACGGGGACCCCGATCTTCAGATCCTGGTCGTGAGCGGTTCGCCGAACGCCCCACTCATCGACGCAGCTTTCAGAGCCGGGGCCAACTTTCACCTTACCAAACCGATCGAGTTGGAGGAGCTGCTCAACCAGATCGGGGTCTCCTCGGAAGTCGGCCCAGAATCGGAAGCCTCAGAGGCTTCAGAGTCCTCTGTGGATCCTGAGGCTGCAGAGGCTCCCGGGGAGGTCGAGCATACCACCACCGTAGTGGCGGTCGGGGCGTGCCCTGGGGATGTGGAGATGGGGTGCGGCGGCGTCCTGTTTCAACACCGGGGCCAGGGTCACAACATCGTCATCATAAACCTCGCAGGAGGTGGAGACCCCCAGTCGCCCATAGCCGCCAGCGCCAACCTGGCGACCGACATCCTTGAGGCTCGCATAGAAAGTACGGGTGACCGAGCGTCCGGGGTCGTCGACACGGAGGCCGCCACCTCCGTCTTGCAGGAGGTCTTCGAAGCGTCGAAACCGAACGTACTTTATGTTCCCACGACCTCATCCGACCGGGCCAGCTCGGTGGAATGCCACCGCGTGGCACTTTCCCTGGCGGAAGGAATCCCGAACATCCTGGCCTATCAAGACCCCGGAGCTACAGTAGAATTCTCGCCTCAGTACTTCGTGGATCTTACACCGGATATAAAACGCAAACTCGAACCCGTGGGACTCTACGACAGGTTCGAACTGAAGAACGCGAGCACGGAAATGGCGAATGCAACGGCCCTCTTCTGGGGGCGCTTCGCGGAGCACACCTTGGTCGAACCGTTAGAAGTCGTTCGACAGGGGGGCGGATAATGGCCGGGTCGCCGCGCCTCGACTTCGAACGCGACATCATGGACGTCCAAGAGCAGATCGACGGTCTCGTGGCTTCGGCCGAGCGTAGTGGCTTCGATGTCTCCGAGGAGCTCAAAGAACTCCGTACGAAGTTGGATGCGCTGAAAGCCTCTACATACCAGAACCTCACGCCCATGGAACAGGTGCAGGTGGCGCGCCACCCGGACCGTCCATACACACTCGACTACATCGAGCGGATCTTTACGAACTGGGTGGAACTGCACGGCGACCGAGCGTTTCGGGACGACGAAGCGATCGTGGGCGGCTGGGCGGCTTTAGGAGGAACTCCTGTCATGGTCATCGGCCACCAGAAAGGCCGTGACATGAAAGAGAACTTGCGCCGCAACTTCGGTATGGCCCACCCGGAGGGATATCGGAAAGCGCTGAGACTCATGCGCCAAGCGGAAAAATTCGGGAGAGCGGTGATCACCTTCATCGATACTCCCGGTGCCTACCCGGGACTCGGCTCAGAGGAACGCGGGGTAGCGGAAGCGATCGCGACGAACTTACGAGAGATGGCGCGACTCAGGGTCCCGCTCCTCTCGGTGGTCATCGGAGAGGGTGGTTCGGGGGGCGCACTGGGTATCGGTGTAACCGACCGAATCTTGATGCTGGAGCATTCCGTTTATTCGGTGATCTCTCCCGAGGGCTGTGCGGCCATCCTGTGGCATTCCCGAGATTTCAAGGAAGAGGCGGCGGCCGCGCTCAAAATAACGTCCAAGGATCTGCTCAAGCTGGGGGTGGCAGATGAGATCATTTCCGAGCCGACGGGAGGAGCCCATTCGGACTGGGACGCGACCAGCGTAGCGGTAAAGAAGGCCCTCGTCCGGAACCTCGCAGAGTTGATGAAGATGAAGACAGACCCTCTGCTGAAAGCGCGCTGGGCGAAGTACGAATCGATGGGTGCGTGGGGCGAACCCGCCTCCGATACGTCCACCAACGCTTAGCTTAGAATAGCTTGATGGCAGGCTTCGCCGAAGTTCGTTTCAAGGGCACCCGCAGGGGATATTTCTCGTACGAGGCGCTCGACATCGCTCCGGGCACACAAGTCATCGTCGAGGCGGACCGGGGTGAAGATCTCGGTGAGATTACGGCGCTCGGGTCAATCGCGGAACGCAAGTGCTCTTCCTCCGGAGGGTGCGCGACGCCCCTCCCTGAAATGCGCGTTCTCCGCGTTGCCCACGACTCCGAGAGTGACCAGCTCGCTGAGCTTCGGGACGATGAGATCTGCGTCCGAACCGAAACATGCGAACTCGTCGAACGCCACGAGCTGAACATGAAAGTGACCGAGGCGGAGTGGCAGTTCGACAAGAACAAGTTGATCATCTACTTCACCGCGGAACGACGGGTCGACTTTCGTGAACTGGTCCGGGATTTAGCGCGGACGTTCCGTACCCGTATCGAGCTCAGACAAATCGGGGTCCGTGACGAGGCCGCGCTGCTCGGTGGAGTCGGCCGCTGTGGGCGCGAGCTTTGTTGCTCGACTTGGTTGCCCGCCTTGAAAACGGTAAGCCTGCAGTTGGCAAAGGACCAGTCATTGTCGCTCAATCCGGCGCAGATTTCAGGCTGTTGCGGACGTCTCATGTGCTGTCTCACGTACGAACACAACACCTATGTGGAAGCGCGTCGCCGTTTCCCCAGGGAGGGCAAGATCCTGCGCACGTCGTTGGGAGAGGAGAAGGTGGTCGGTGTCGATATATTGAGGGAGACGGTCACGCTTCGGTCCGCTGAGGGAGAATACCGCACCGCCTCTCTGGAGGATCTCAAACGTGAGGTCTCCGCAAAGCCTGATTGAACCGCCACTGAACCACACTCAAATGACACGCCGATACCTGACCACGCCGATCTATTACGCGACGGGTGACCCTCACCTGGGGCATGCCTATACCACGGTGCTCACCGACGCGCTCGCACGCTACTACCGGCAAACGGGGGCCGACGTCCGCTTTCTTACCGGGACCGACGAGCACGGCCAGAAAATGCAGGAGACCGCGGCCAAGAGGGATATGACGCCCATACAGCTCGCGGACCAAATGGCGGCATCCTTCGACGCGGCCTGGAGGGATCTGAACATTTCGCACGATCGGTTCATCCGGACCACCGAGCCGGAGCACATCGGGGTGGTCACGACCTTTCTCGAGCGCCTCTGGGCCAAGGGGCAGATTTACGACGACATGTACACCGGCTGGTACTGCATCCACGAGGAACGGTACTGGACGGAAAAGGAGGTGGGCGCCGAACGCCTCTGCCCGGATTGTCAGCGCCCCGTCGAGTTCGTCAAAGAGAAAAACTACTTCTTCCGCATGAGCGACTATCAGGACCGGTTGATCCAGCATATTGAGGCTAATCCGAACTGGATCGTTCCGGCCACGCGTCGCAACGAGATTCTGGGCTTCCTCAAGCAACCGCTGCAGGACCTCTCGATCTCCCGGCCCAAGTCACGCCTTTCGTGGGGGGTGACACTGCCCTTCGATTCGGATCACGTGTGTTACGTGTGGGTCGACGCGCTCATCAACTACGTCACCGCGTCCGGTCTTCTGGACATCGACGGCGGCCCCGATCAGCCGGGGTTTTCCGATCCGGGGGATTCCTGGTGGCCCGCCAGCCTGCACGTCATGGGTAAGGACATCATCACAACCCACGCGGTCTACTGGCCGACGCTGCTCATGGCCGCCGACCTAGCGCTACCCGAGCAGATCCTCGCGCACGGCTGGTGGGTGATGGAAGAAACGAAAATGTCCAAGTCGTTGGGGAACGTGGTGGACCCCCTCGAACTCCGGGAGGACTACGGTACCGACGGTGTGCGCTGGTACCTTCTCCGCGACATGCCTACCGGTTCGGACGCCTCGTACACACCCGAGCGATTCCAGGCCCGATACGACGAAATCGCCAACGTCTTCGGCAACTTGGCCAACCGTACGATCTCCATGATCAGCAAGTACCGCGACGGAATCATTCCGGAAGCGGCGGACAACGGGTTGGACGCCGACATCGAGTCTACCATGAGGGCGGTTACGGACCACATGGATGCGTTACGCGTCCACGACGCCATGGCCGCCGCTATGGAGCTGGCACGGGCGGCCAACGGCTACGTGGACACGCGTGAACCGTGGGCACAAGCCAAGGATCCGACTCGATCGGAGTATCTCGACGAAACACTCGCCTCACTCGCCCGAGTGCTGACCGTCCTGACCGCTCTCTTTCTGCCGGCGACCCCGCAGAAAATGGCGGATCTGGCCCGGCAGTTGGGGTTGGAGGCAGTGCCGACTCTCGAGCAGGCCCGCTCCGTTCCCCTCGGAGGGCTGGAGGTTCAGAAAGGGCCGCCCCTGTTCCCTCGGCCCGATCGGTAGCGCTCATCTAGATCGGTAGCGGCCGAACGGACGGTGGGCGTACGTTCGAACGATGCTTCGCAGCGCTTGACACCCCCCAAGGGCGCCGAATATGTTCCCGCCTGCGCAAAAGAAGGCGCACGTGCGTTCTGAGGGGTGTTCAAGCAGAAGTGCGCAACTCTCCCCTCAATGGACGACGTGACTTTGGCCCGCGATCAGGACGCTCCGACGATGACCAATCAGCGGTGGACTTTCCTTTGTGTTTCCGAGGATGAGAGTCCCGTTAGACAATTCACCGTCACGCAGCGTGCTCTGCTCTATTTGCCCTCTTGGACCGCCGGCGTTGTTACCGTCATGGCCGCGCTGGCCATGATCATCGTGATCGACGGATCCGCCCGCGTCGAAGTTCTCAAGGTCCAAGCGGAAAAAGACGCCATCTCGAGAGAAGTCGAGGCGATACGGGCGCGGGTCAGTCAAGTGGAAGGCTCTCTCGACCAGTTCATCGACAACGACGAAAGATTCCGCCTGGTCGCTGGCCTCGACCCGATCGACGCCGAAATTTTCGAGGTAGGAGTAGGTGGACCCGGCCTGACGACGCTCGAATCGGATCCCATGTGGGAGACGGACCCGGCGGCGGCCGAAGCCGTCTTTTCTGCGTCCTACGACCTCGGGGCGATCGAGCGACGAGCCTCCCTTCTCTCTGAGAGTATGGCGGAGGCGATGGAGAGCCTGTTGGCGAATTACGCTCGTCTCGCGGCAATGCCGTCCATCGAGCCGACCGCAGGCACGGGCAGGCGGAGCAGCAGCTTCAGCCAGGCCCGACTCCATCCGATCTACGACAGAACGATGCCACACCTCGGCATGGACTTGGCCGCGGTGGAGGGCGCCCCGATTTTGGCGGCTGCGGACGGGGTCGTCATCTACGCCGGCTATAAGGTGGGATACGGACGCACCGTCGACGTGGACCACGGTTTCGGGTTCATGACCCGCTACGCGCATGCCTCCAGGATTGTGGCCGAAAGTGGACAAGAGGTCTCGCGGGGGGACTTTCTCGCATACGTCGGCGACTCCGGTACGGCTACCGCGAGCCATCTCCACTACGAAGTTTGGGTGGATGGCGTGGCCCAAGATCCCACCGAGTACATCCTGCTGGGGGGAGTAATCCCCTAGCACGGACCCCCGAGGGTTCTTTGTTGTATAGCCCAAGAGCGGCCTTTGTTCGAAGGTCGTAGGGCCGCCCGGTCTCTGGGCCATCGTCTCCAAAACTTGATGGGTTCGACGCCAGTTCATACGTTCTCGGGGATTCTCCAAAACACGTAACGGAGTTGGATATGACGCGTAGCAAACTTCTGTCTGCCATTCTCGGAACGGCACTGCTTACCGCCTGTGGTCCCACCCAAGTTGTGGTGACCGCTGAGCTCACTGACCAGGGAGCGGAGGCCAGGGCGTTGGGCGACCTCGAGATTCGCATGTTCCCGTACGATCGGGACGCCATCTTCGACTCGTTGACTGCGTCCGCCTCACAGCCCGAGCCGGCGATACCGGATTCCGTGCTCGATGCCCAGAATCAAGTGGCTGCGGCGCAGCAATCCTGGAGGGATATGGACGCCCGGTGGGGCGTTCTGCGAGATACGCTCCAGACGCTGAGTGAAGAACTCGAAGATTTGAGCCGCGCGCAGGCAGCGTACCGCCCTCTTTTCCGAGAATTTGGGAATAAGGAGAACGAGCTCGCCGACGTGGAGAGACAACGCGACGCAGCGTTCGAAAACTTCACGTCGTTGCAATCGGCTTCTATGGACGCAGCCGATCAGGTCCGCGCGCTGCGTGACCAGTGGGCGGACGACGCTTTCGCGGATGTCGCCCTCGTCATGTCGCTGCACGAACGGGAAAGCGGGCTGTCAGTGGCGTACGACACGACGGATGCCAGCGGCCTCGCCGACGGATTCGCCGTGAAAGCTGGAGACTACTGGGTAAACGCCCGATACGAGCTTCCGTACACGGAGTTGTATTGGAACGTCCCTGTTACCGTCGGAGCCGAGCCCGCACAGATCCGGCTTACTGAAGCAAACGCGACGGTCCGGCCGAAGCTGTAGGCTCGACCTCGAATCGACGGAGAAAACCCCGGGGGCCCTGGGCGGCCCCCGGGGTTTTTGAATAGTTTTATGCCATGAGCACTGACCATCCGGCCCAGTCCAGTCCGACGCTTCAAGTCGACGAAAAAGGCGTCGCGTGGATTACCTTCGACGACGCCGAGCGTAAAGTGAACGTGCTCAGCGAGCCGGTGCTGACACGCTTCAGTTCGTTGTTGAACGAAGTGCGCGAACTGGCGAGTCAAGGCAAGGTGCGCGTGGCGGTGCTTTGGAGCGCAAAAGCCGGCTTCATTGCAGGAGCCGACGTAGCAGCGATCGAAGCGGTCGAAGATCCGGCGGTGGGAGCGGAGGGGTCCCGTCTCGGCCAAAAGGTCCTCGGCTCCCTAAACGATCTCGGCGTGCCCAGTGTCGCGGCGATACACGGAATTTGTCTGGGCGGCGGGGTGGAGATATCGCTGGCCTGCAGTCATCGTATCGCCTCCGACTCAACGTCCACCAAGATGGGCCTGCCAGAGGTCCTCCTCGGCATTCTACCCGCTTGGGGGGGCACCACGCGGCTCCCCAGATTGGTCGGCCTCGAGGCCTCTCTGGATCTGCTCCTCAGTGGGCGCCAGGTCTCGTCCTCGTCTGCACGGCGCATGGGACTCGTGGATGAAGTCGTGCCGGCGGATCTTTTCCGGGAAAAGGTCGTCGCTTACGCAGAGTCCGTAGCCGCCAGACCGGCCAAGACATCACGGGTACGCCGCCCGCTGTCGAAGCGATTCAAGGACGGCACAGCCCCGGGCCGCTGGTTGGTCCGCTACTTCTCGAAGAAGCTGGTCATGAAACGCACCGGAGGCCATTACCCGGCGCCGCTGAAAATCCTCGAGGTCGTGAGCGAAAGCCGAAATAGGCCCCTCTCCCAAGCCCTTGAGATCGAGGCGAAGGCGGCAGGCGAGCTCGTCGTGTCCTCTGTCTGCAAGAACCTGATCCACGTCTTCCACCTCCGGGAAGAGGCGCGCAAAGGGACCGGTGTCGACGACGCCACCGTCAAGTCTGAATCCGTGGAGTACCTCGCGGTGCTGGGGGCGGGCGTGATGGGAGGGGGAATCGCACAGCTCGCAGCTTTTCGCGGCATCCACGTCCGCATGAAGGACATCCGGCACGACGCCGTGGCGAGTGGCCTCCGCCACGCTCAGAAGTTGTTCGCCGGCCTCGTGAAAAGAAGAAAGCTTCGGCGCCGTGAGGCCGGTCAGCGGATGGCTCTCATCTCTGGAGGACTCGGATATGACGGGTTCAAGCGACAGGATCTGGTGGTC
>JAPYQK010000034.1 GCA_029941275.1 Longimicrobiales bacterium
GGCCGCAACAGTGCGGAGCCGCTTTTTGACAAGGTTCTTCATGGGTGGACCGGAGTCGTGGGTACATGCATCACCTCACTCACGCAGCATGATGCCATCTCGCGAATGGGAAGTCACGTCGGACGGGCCCTCCCGAGTGGAGCCCAAGAGCGCCGTCCAGGGTTTTGCTCACCCCGCCCAAGCCGTTATTTTTGCTCGAATTCACCCCCCCCTGGATGCATACCATGAGACAACTTGCAGCCATCATGTTTACAGACATGGTCGGCTTCACCGCCCTGATGCAGGAAGACGAGCATCGGGCCATGAGCATCCGTGACCGACATCGCGACACGTTGCGCGAGATGATTGAAGAACGCGGTGGGGAGATCGTCCAGTTTTATGGAGACGGGACCCTCAGCGTCTTCGGGAGCGCCGTTGACGGGGTTTCGGCGGCGGTCGCCGCCCAGCAGGCACTCCAGCAGGACCCTGCCATTCCGGTGCGGATCGGACTTCACATCGGCGACACCAACCGAGACGAGGATGGCATCTACGGCGACGGGGTCAACATGGCGACTCGCATCGAAGGACTTTCAGTGCCGGGAGCGGTCCTGATCTCGCACCCCAAAGGTGGCATCACGCCACTCGCATACGCACTGGCTGTTACAGGGAGGACAACGGAGGCGGAAGCACTCTTGACTCTCACCGAGGAGCGTGAGCGAGAGGAGCCGGACCTGGCTCTCGACCTCGATTTCGCGACAGTCTACTCTGCGCTTGGAAGATCCGAAGAGGCTTTGGACCGCCTGCGTCGGGCCGCCGAAAAACGCCTCGGCACACTTATCTTTCTGCGGCATTGGCCTTCGTGGAGGCGCCTCAGGCAAATCGACGGGGTAGAGGAACTCATGGAGGAGTTCGGGCTCTAGAGAGTTGGATCGTCCTCGAGGCCCTCAGGGCGAAGTGCCTCTGAATGATCGGTACTCCTCTACTTGATCAAGCCGATCTTTCGCAGCAAGTCCTGAAAACGCGGATCCTCCCGCAAACCACCCCACCCACGCAGTGACGTCGCCACGAAAATGAGAGAGCTGTCGCGGCACTCTACACCTACGTCGAGGTGGCGAAACGCCTCGTCGAATTCTCCGAGACCGTCTTAGACCCTCCTAGGGTCTGGCCCGAACGTATTTCACGAGGCGTTGCCGGCCAACTTCACCCGCGTAGATGTTACCCTGGAAGTCGACGCCAAGGAACTCCACGCCTGTCCCGGTGGGAATCTCCGAGTCGGGTATGAAAGCGGTTACCCAGCCGGACTCTGCGTCTCCGATCCGGATGCCTCGCTCCCACCCCGGATTCCAACGTGCGTCGGACATCCCGTCGCCCACATAGATGACATCCCCGGTGTCGATGTACACGACGCTTGGACGCCCAAACTGAGTCCACGCCGACAGCAGGTTCCCCTGCTGATCAAAGCTCTGGATGCGATTATTTCCCCTATCCGCAACGATGACCCGGCCTCGGGAGTCCATCGTGATGTCGTGTGGATCGTTGAAGCTTCCCGGATCGCCGCTGCGCGACTCGACGCCGCCACCCACCTCGAGCAGGAACTCACCGTCCTTCGAAAACTTGACGATGCGGTTGTTCCCACCCCGGTGCCCATCCGATATCCAAATGTCCCCGTTGGGCGCTACTACCACACCCGACGGCCCGTTGAAGTGGTCACGCCCATACCCCGACACCCCCGCTTCGCCCAGGGTCATGACGACTTCACCGTCTTGCGTGAGCTTGAAAACTTGATGCCCCAGGCCCCGCCTCAGCCCCTCGACTTCTCGTGCGTCACCGGCCGGAGCGCCCTCGGTTACCCATAGGAAACCTTCCTGGTCGAGGAAGAAACCATGAGGGAACGAGAACATGCCCGCGCCGAAGCTTTTTACGACGTTTCCATCGAGGTCGAATTTCAGGATCGGGTCTTGGTCCGAGAGAGCGCAATGGTTCGCGCCGCACCTCGAGAGCATCCAGATATGAATACCGTCGGGATCCGGGAACACACCGCTGACCACGCCGATCTTCCATCCGTTGGGCATCTGCTCCCAGCCGTGGACCGCGTGGTAGGGATTGTTCGCCACGGACTGAGCGTCCGCCTCTACACTTCCGATCAGCGACGCGGCGACGAAACCGACGACCCATACTCCTACGACACGTAGTTGCGCGACCCGACTGGAACACAACATCTCAACCTCCTGCAGATGCCTGGAACTCATCCCGTCAACGCTCGACCGACCCAAGCTCGCCCGTTGGAAGGCCACCCGCCAGAAGCTCCTAAGTTCTCTCCAGAATCCAGTCCGGCGTAATCGGAAGCAGCCACGTGCTCAGTAGAGTGAACATCCCCGTCATGAGGAGCACACCCAGAAGAATAAGCATCACGCCGGACGCCTTTTCGACCATCGGCAAGAACCGTCGGAAACGGGAGAAGACGCTCAGGAACCAATCCAGGGCCAACGCGGAGATCAAAAACGGGATGGCCAATCCGGCCGAGTAGACACTCAGCAGGCCCACGCCTTGCCAAACCGTATCCTGTGTCCCAGCCAACGTCAGGATCGCTCCGAGAACGGGGCCGATACAGGGCGTCCAGCCCGCCCCGAACGCCGCTCCCACACCGATCGTTCCCAGATACCCCGCCGGCCTGTCGTTCACGTGGATTCTTCGCTCCCGCAACAGCGGCGCGATCTTGAAGACGCCCGTTAGATGCAAGCCCAGTATGATGATTACCGCACCGCCGATCCGGGCGATCCAGACCTCGTAGTAGGCCAGGTACGAGCCTAAGAAAGATGCGGAAGCGCCCAGCGTGATGAAGATCATGCTGAACCCGGCCACGAAGAGCAGTGAGTGGAGGAGCGTCGCCTTGCGATCGACTCCCTTCTGGAGATCCTCCAGGCTCATGCCCGTCACGAACGACAGATAACTGGGAATCAAAGGCAGGACACACGGCGACAGGAACGAAACCACACCTCCCGTCAACGCAAACCAGAGACCGACAGAGTTATTCATTTTCTACTAAATCCCCTTCATCCCTTGAGTCCGGCGGGTCCAGTGTGGTCGATCCTTGAGCGCGGAGGCGGTGCCAAGCCGCCCGAAATCCCATCACGATGCCGAGCCAGGCAAGCACTAAAGCTAACGCCAAGCCGAATGTGCGCGGAAAGAAGCCGACCACCAGGGCCGAGGAGATTGCCCCGATTGCGACCGTCCCGAGAATTGCTCGATCCTCTCGGCCGAGCGTGCGGTGGCCGGCCAATGCGTCGCTGAATGACACACCAGCCCGCACCAACTGGGCGAGCCGCCAAGGCCGCAGTACGGTTTCTCGATCGATCATCGCTTCCAGGCGCTGCGTCAGTTTACCCTCCGGTTCCAACGGCGTGGCCGGAAGCCCTTGAATCGTCTGATGCGGCTCGGCCAGTACGGCGACGCGCCGGCGGCGACGTCCTGGAAGTACGATTTCCGAAGAAGACGCCAAGTCGGCCAGAAAAATTCCCTCGAGCTGCCCCGCCAACGACGTATCCAAAACGCCTACGTCGATCTCCCAGTTCCCGAGAAGGCTCCACGCATTGAGGTTGCTCGAACCAACTCTACACCACAGTCCGTCCGCAACGGAGCTCTTCGCATGAATCATGGCACCCTGCCACTCGAAGATCCGTACCCCCTGTTCGAGCAGGTAACGGTACCCGGCTCTGGAGAGAGTTCCGACCAGAGGCCAGTTGTTATTGGCGGGTACGAGCACCCTGACGTCGACCCCCGACTGGGCCGCTTCGGCAATCGCCTCGGCCACAGCGCCCGGTGCGACGAAGTAGGGATCCGTGATCCAGAGGCGCTCCTGCACCATGGCCGAAACGAGGGCGACGGTCCGTAGGACCCGACTCCGTCGAGGCTCCCCTTCGATGAGCCAGACCGACGTATCGCCAGAGGAGATCGGCTGCCCCTCCACGAAATTCTCCGGCAAGGGCTCACCCATCACGTCCCAGATCCGGCCGAACGCGCCACTGGCCGCCGACACGGCCGGCCCCCGAATCTCGATGCCCGTATCCCGCCACGGAGGCTCGGTGGCGGTCCCTGCCCACTCCTGCCCGATACAGAATCCACCAGCGAAAGCGACCTCTCCGTCCACCACCACCAGCTTTCGGTGGTCTCGCTGGAACACCCCATATGGATCGCGGATGGAGGGGCGATTAAAAGCGCGCAGCTCGACCCCCGCACGACGGAACGGCCGCCAATACCGCCGAGGCGTCGCCCAACACCCCACCCAGTCATAGAGGACACGTACCTCGACCCCTTGCCGGGCCTTCTCCATGAGCACATCCCTGAACGCCCGCCCTACGGGATCGTTCCGCAGGATATAGTTCTCGAAGTGCACATACCGCTTGGCCCCTGCGATCGCCTCGAGCCATACCTCGAACGTGACGGGACCGTCAAACTGGAGGCGTATCGAGTTGCCTTTGATCTCCCTCGAACCGGTGGCCCGCTCGAGCGCTTCCTTCGTCAGTCCGCCGAGACCACCACCGCTCGATCGGAGCAGTTCGGTGGAAGACGCGGGATCTATACCGTCTCGATCGGACAGGTGAGTCCCTCGGGCGTGACCTCCACGCCGGCTACGGTGCATTCCTGGCAGAGACCGTAGATCTCGAGCTTGTGGCGCGTGGGCCGGAATCCGTGACGTGCCGACACCATGGCCTCTATACGGTGCACCTCATCACTCTGAAACTCGGTGACCGCATTACAGTTCAAGCAGATGAGGTGCTCGTGGATCGGATCCGCCGAGAGCCGGTGTTCATACCGCTTGAAGCCTTCCCCGAAATCGAGCTCGGCCACGAGTTTGCTCCGCACGAGCAGGTCCAGTGCCCGATAGATCGTCGCTTTACCGATGTGCTGACCGTCCGACCTGAGCACGCGCTCGATTTCATCGACCGACAGATGTTCACCGGACCCGAAGACGACCTCGGCCACGGCCTCTCTCTGGTGGGTGACAGGCAGCCCCTGCTCTCGGAGGAAGCGTCCGAAGAGCCGGACGAAGGGGGATGAGTCCGGGCGCCCCTTCACGTCTCCACCGGCTCCAGGAGGTCATCGTCGAACTCGTCCAACAACGCTCTGAGCTTTTCCGGATCCCCCCCGATCTCAACCGTCCGGGGTTCCCCCAACTCGATCTCGCTGCGGCGAACAACACCTTGCATCACGCGGGGAAGACGGTCGGAAGGGGCTTGCCCCTCCTCGGTGATCCCGCCCTCGACTGTCAGGCTCGTTCCCGTGCGCTCGGCGAAATAGGGGGCCGTGTACAACCGGCGTGCGCCATCCTCGGCGAAACAACTCGCGGCCACCAACCCTCGCTCCCGCCGTCCGTTGATCAAAGGCGGAAACACCCACAAACGATCGATCTCACTGTCGCCAAGGCGTCGCGCCATCTTTTGAAGAGTTCTGGGAATCGCTTCCGGCACTCCCGGGTCCCCACCATCGTTCACGATCATGTCTCCGTGCGGCCCGGCATAGAGGAAGGCTGTTCTTTCTTCAGCAGGCTTCCAACTTCAGCAAGCTTCCAATGGGCGGTCGTATTCTACTGCCCTGACCGCAATAGCTCCACAGCTTCCCGGGTCAAGTGCACCACATCGTGGCGAACTTGTTCCATGCGACCTTCGACCATTGCCCCAGCGGCGCGAACGTGCCCGCCGCCCCCGAACCGCCGCGCCAACGCGTTCACGTTGACCTGGCCGTTGGAGCGGAAGGATACCTTGACGCCCTTACGCGGGATCTGCCGAAAGAGCAGACCTACCTCCACTCCCTCGATCGTGCGGGGGTAATCGACCATTCCCTCGAGATCGTCCGCCATTGCGCCCAAGGCCTCGAACTTGTCTGCGGGAACCGTCATCCAGGCGACACCGGCCTCCTCGTCCACCTCCAATAGGGCCAGAGACGCCTCGAGCAGGTGATACCGACGGCGTGGAACTGAGCCGTAAATATGGCGGTAAATTTCGTCCGGACTCACACCTCTACTGACCAACTCAGCCGCGATGAAGAGGCTGCTCGGGGTCGTGTTACTGAACCGAAACGATCCTGTATCGGTCAGGATAGCCACGTACATCCCGAGGTCGGCGATCGACGGCCAGGGCCCATCGGCACGATGCATGAGATCGAACACGAGTTCGCCGGTCGCGCATGCGGAAGAGTCGCGGAACGACACACCCTCGATCGGCCGGTCCCCTGTCGGGTGATGGTCGATCACGACCGTAGGCAGATCATCGATCAGAGATCTGACCCTACCGATTCGAGGCACCTCGCCCGTGTCTAGAACGACCGCGACGTCCGCACCGTCACAAAGTTCCTGGGCCTCCGCCGTCGTGGCGTCCACCACCCAAGACTCCTCGGGGATCAGGAACTGGAACCCGGGCGGCACCGGCGTCGGATTCACGATGAACGCCTCGGTCCCGAGAGCCCTGAGCCAGGCCGCCAGCGCGATCTGGGACCCAACTCCGTCGCCGTCGGAGTTGAGGTGTGTGGTCAGCACGGCCGTTTCTTTTCCCCGTAGTGCCGCCAGCACGGAGTCGATCGCGGTGTGTCTGGCCGCAGCAGGCTGATAGCTCATGGATCCTTTCGAAAGCTGTTAACGGAATTCAGTCCGGTGCACCCGGCGGTGCCCCCGGAAATTGCTTCCTTACTTTGGCCCAGGTCGACGCGAGATGCACCACCCAAGGCGTTGTGACCCCACGGACCTGTCCATGTTCAAGTGCAGCGAGGAGGGCCGCCGGTTCGTTGGGGTGTTGTTCCACTTCCACCCAAGCGCCCGCGACTTCTCCCAACATGTGGGCGTCGGAGCCCGCACCCCTCGGCTTGGACCAACGTGCGGCCAGTTCCTCTCCAGGATCATTGAGATGCCCGGGATGTAGCCTAGCATTAAAAACCTCGATGACGTCCACCATCGGAGCCAGTTCTTCCGCGTACCGACCGCCCCCCCCTTTCCCTCGAGCGTAGGGATGCGGCAGGTACACGAGACCTCCTTGATCCTTGACCCGGCGGCATACCTCCTGGGCAGGTGTTCCCTTGGGGATTTCCTCTTCGATGTAGAGTCCGATCACGTCGATCCCTTCCTTCGTCTTGACCTCCTCGCCCGGGATCACCGAGTCCGGAAACGCCTCTGCCATCTCCAACGACGTCGCCAGCCGGTTGTGGTCCGTGATCGCGATGCGATGGACGCCCCTGGCGGCTGCAGCAGCGACGACCTCTCGCGGATCGGAGAGACAATCGAACGAGGCGCGCGTATGCATATGCATATCGATCCTGAGGCGCCCCTCTCGTGGCCCACGATGCGCGACCACTCCTCCCCGGATCCGGGCGAGCACCTCGAGTGCTTGATCCTCTAGTGCCCTGACATCTCCTTCATTCTCCAGCAGATGCATCGCACGTTCGCGCTTGAGTCCAGGGGCCATCTGAGCATTCATGATGGCTCGGGCCCTCTCGACCGTGACGCCTCGATCCTCATGAAGGCGGGCCAGTCGAATGCTCTCGGGGGCATCCACGACGACCGTGGTGTCGAACTCGTGTTCGAGGCCCACCTCGAACAACAATGGGATTTCCGATACGCAGATCGGATTTCGGCCAGCCATCGGCTCCCGAATCCACCGGTCCCGGAGAACCCTAATACGAGGATGTAGAATGGCTTCCAGCCGCCTCCGCGCTTCCTCATTCCCGAAGATGATCGAGGCAAGTTCGTCACGGTTCAAAGCGCCGTCGTCTTGAAGAACGTCCTCGCCGAATACCTCCACGACCTCCGCGAGACCTGGAGATCCGGGCTCCACAACAAAGCGCGCAAGATCGTCGGCACTAACGACGGGCACGCCCATGTCACTCCAAAGATTGGCCACGGTGGATTTGCCCGCTGCGATGTTCCCCGTCAGTCCCACTGAGATGACATCCCCTACCGCCGAGGACCTGAGGCGGAGTCCCTTGAGCACCAGGGCCACCCCGACCACAACGACGACGCCAAGCGTGACCCAGCCCACGCCCACCGCGCTGACCCCGATCTGCCAACCACGAGTCCCGGCGTACGCGATGCCCAGACCGATGAAGGCCCATCCCGCCACGCCCAGAAGGTCGAAAAGTACAAAACGTCGATACCGAACCGCTGTGGACCCCGCCATGAGCGGCATGAGGGTTCGCACAAAGGGGATCATGCGAGCCAAGGTGACCGAAAGGCCCGGGTGTCGATCGAACAAGGCGAGCGTTTGTCCCTGGTGCCTGCGAGCGAACCGGGCCACTCGTCCCTTGCCTCGAAGTACGCGACGCCCCCCCCAGCGTCCCACCACAAACCCAGCCGAGTCCCCCAGGGCGGCTCCGATCACAGCCGCAGCCACGACGGACCCGAAGCTGAAGTGCCCTTGAAGCGCGAAAGCAGTCGCGACGATGAGCGTGGGCTCAGTGGGGAGAAACACCCCAATGATCAAGGCCGTTTCGAACATCGCCATGCCACCGACCAGCCACGGCCCGTAAAGCGCGAGATTCGCGCCGATCCATTCGATCATACTTCACGTGGACGCACTAGTAGGGGCGTTGCAAAGAGCGGCGTAGGTCCTCCTCGGTATCGTGCTCCCCATCCGGACCATCGGATCCGATGGCAAATGAGTCGGGCCAGACGATATACGTATACAGCGTGCCCCATGGATCGGTTGTGCCGTCAGCTGAAACATTTTCCGGAAGCCACGCATTCCACGTACGGATCAAAGGAAGCGTAAGCTCGTCACGAGCCTCCAAACGAACGGTTTGCGTCAACCTCTCCAACTCCCGCTCGGCTGACCAAATCAGCACCGGCTGAATAACCGGGTCCGCCGCCCCGATGATTGACGCTCGGCTATCGGGAAAGTACAGGGCTGCCACGAAGCCGAAGATGATCAGCAGGATGAGCCCGGTTACCATTTCGCACGCTCCCTCACGCCCTTACGCATTTCAGCCCCCCAACGCACATAACGCTCCAAATCGTGAGACGGAACGTCAACGATGCCCGTTCCGTATGCGGTCTCCATCCTCCATTTCATATAAGCCTTCGACGGTATAGGAAGAAATGGTGGTTGCCGGTACCATCGGTTCGCTCTGAAGGCCCACGCCATCTTCAACATGGCCAGAATGAGCCATGGGCGCCGAATCGCAAGCTTCGTCAGCCCTACGTATACCGATCCCATGCACCTTCTTACCGTTGGTTTTCGATCGCACACCGTAGAAACATATGTATACCCAAGAATTTACTTCGGGGCCCCAAGCAGTTCAATGATGTTGTCCTTGCGGCCCCACCGTATTGGCGCCTCGATGGTCCCTCAAAGTGGCCGGAGCTATGATACGTGCCCCTTTTCATGCCGGAGATAGAGTGCCGAATCGTTTGGCCGAAGAGTCCAGTCCATACCTGCTCCAGCACGCTGAGAATCCGGTCGACTGGTATCCCTGGGGGGCAGAGGCGTTCGATGAGGCCCGGCGTAGAGACGTCCCGGTGTTGCTCTCGATCGGGTACTCCGCGTGCCATTGGTGTCACGTCATGGAACGGGAGTCCTTCGAGGACGACTCGACTGCCGAACTCATGAACCAAGCCTTCGTCAACATAACAGTGGACCGGGAAGAGCGTCCGGACATCGACTCCGTATACATGAAGGCGGTCCAAGCCTTGACCGGGCAGGGGGGTTGGCCACTCACGGCCTTCCTGACGCCGGACGGTGAACCCTTCTACGGCGGCACGTACTTTCCGCCGGAACCAAGACACAACATGCCCTCCTTCCGGCAGATCCTGCGATCGATCCAGGATGCCTATGACCAGCGAAGAGAGGAGGTCCTGGAAAACGCCGCCGAGATGAAGGGACTGCTGGAGAGAAGTGCATCGGAGCGAACGGAGGGGCCGGTCACCGATGACGGGGAAACGATTGTCGGTCTGAAGCTGCTCGAACACTCTTTCCGGTTCCTGGCGTCGCGTTTCGACCCAAAGCACGGCGGTTTTGGGGCAGCACCGAAGTTTCCACAGCCGGTGACCCTCGACTTCGCGCTGCGCGTCCATGTGCGCACTGGAAACACCCAGGCCTTGGAAATGGTCACACAAACGCTCAGTGCCATGGCCCGCGGCGGAATCCACGATCACTTGGCCGGCGGTTTTCATCGATACTCGGTCGACGCCCGTTGGCGGGTTCCCCACTTCGAGAAAATGCTGTACGACAACGCGTTACTCGGGCGCCTGTATGTGAACGCCTATCAACTCACCGAGAACCCGGAGTTTCGACGCATCGCCGAGAGTACGTTCGACCACCTCCTGGCAGACATGCGTGCGCCGGAGGGTGGGTTCTACTCCGCATTGGATGCCGACTCGGAAGGAGAAGAGGGGACATTCTACGTCTGGACTCCCGCCCAAATCAAAGAACTGCTCGATGAGGATGTGGCCGCCATCTTCATGCGGTGCTACGACATCGGCGAGGGGGGGAACTTCGAGAAGAGCAACATCCTGCACCTGCCACACGACCTTGGCGCAGTCGCCAAACGAGAGCAAATGCATCTCGAGCAGCTACGAGAAATGCTCCAGAATGCGAAGCGTGTCTTGCTGGAAGCCCGCCAACGCCGGGAGGCGCCGTTCCGCGACGAGAAAATCTTGGCCGGTTGGAATGCGCTGGCGATTCGAGCACTGGCGGAAGCGGCCGGGGCCCTTGATCAGCCGAGGTTTCTCGAGGCAGCCGTGCTCTCGCTTGATTTTTTGCTTTTGAAAATGCGCGATGGCGACCGGCTTCGACGATCGTACAAGGACGGGAGCGCCCGGATCGACGCCTTCCTGGAAGACTACGCCGCCTTGGGCAACGCAATCCTCACAGTCTATGAAGTCACGCTGGAGCCCAGATGGTTGGACGAGGCGGCTTGGGCCACATCGCGAGTGATCGACCTCTTCTGGGATGACTCGGAGAGCGTCTTTCACGATGCCGAGGGCATTCTAGACGACGCCGAGAGCCACGCCGAGGGCGTCTTGCCTGACCCCTCCTCGAATGGCGAGCCACTGGTCATTCGGGCCCGCGACCTCATGGATAACGCCACCCCGTCGGGAAATTCATTGGCCGTCGAGCTCTTGATCCGAAGTGCACACCTCTTTGGAGACGAGCGCCTTCGCGACATCGCCCATCGAGTGCTCGACCGAGAGGCCGGATTCATGGCCCGCTACCCCTCCGCGTTCGGCCACTTGCTCGGGGCCCTCGACCGTTCGGTCGCCGACCCCATCGAGATCGCCATCGTCGGCGAGCGAGACGACCCGCGTACCATCGAGTTGCTCCACGTGGCCTTGGGTCCGTACCTACCGAACCGCACCATCGCGGGAATGGCGCCGGGTGAGGACATCCCCCACGAGCTTCCCGTGCTTGAGCGGCGGGAACGCGGAGCAGAACCGGTCGCTTACGTATGCGAGCGCTACGCCTGCAAAGCGCCAGTCTCCGACCCCCTCGCCCTGGCTGAACAACTCAGCACCGGGTAGTGCTCCTTTCGACTCGAAAGTTTTACTTTTCTTAAGGCCGCGGACCAAAACCCAAACCTCAGAATAGATGGCAACCAAGGAGCAAGAGATCGCAGTAAGTCAGGACTTGGGGGAGCTTTCCTCCGAGTGGCTCCTCGAGGCATACCGCACGATGGTCACCTCCCGCTGTACCGATGACAGGGAGATCAGCCTAAAGCGGCAAAACAAGACCTTCTTTCAGATCTCGGGTGCGGGGCATGAAGCTGTGCAGGTCGCGATGGCAGACCACTTGAGGCCCGGGTACGATTGGTTCTATGCGTATTATCGGGACCGCTCGCTGGTGCTGTCGTTCGGGCAGACTCCACTGGATCACTTTCTCGGTGCACTCGGGGCCGAGGCCGATCCAAACAGCGCGGGTCGGCAGATGCCGTCTCACTTCGCCGACCCGGAACTCAACTTGGTGACCTTGTCGTCCCCCACGGGCACGCAGTTTCTCCAGGCCGTCGGTGCCGCGGAGGGGGGCCACCTCATTTCTCGGATACCCGAGCTTCAGGGCGTGATCGAGACCTTCGAGGAAGACGAGGTCGTCCTCGTCTGTTCGGGCGAAGGTGCGACGTCGGAGGGTGAGTTCTGGGAGTCCCTCAATACCGCGTGTATTCTCAAACTTCCCGTGGTGTTTCTCATCCAGGACAACGGCTACGCGATTTCGGTGCCAGTCGAGGTCAACACGGCCGGCGGGAGCATCTCGAAGCTCGTATCCGGATTCCCGGATCTCCTCGTCATCGAGTGCGACGGTACCGACGTTCTGGACAGTCACCAGGCGACGGGCAAAGCAGTCCGTCACTGCCGCCTCAGGAGAGGGCCCGCCCTCGTACATTGTCACACGACGCGGCCCTATTCCCATTCGATGTCCGATGACCAGCGGATTTATCGGTCCGCTGCTGAGAGAGAAGAAGAGGCAGCCAAGGACCCGATACCCAGGACCCGGAATCTCCTGATCGAGCGAGGGGTCGCCACGGCCGAGGAACTCGATCGACTGGGAGAAGAGATCGAGGCCGCTGTCGCGGCGGCAGCTATTGAGGCTACCGGTCAGCCACAGCCTGATCCCGATACCGCGCTGCTCCATCTCTACTCGGAAGACGTGGATCCGACTTCGGAATCCTTCGACACGGAGGCCTCACCCGAGGTCGGGGACGACCGCCCCGTGACGATGGTCGATCTGCTCAACGCCTGTCTTCGGGACGAAATGGAGCGGGATCCGCGCATCGTTCTCTACGGGCAGGACGTCGCCGACGTCTCGAGAGAAGCGGCGCTCGACGAGGTGAAAGGCAAGGGGGGCGTGTTCAAGGTCACCCACGGCTTACAGCGTCGATTTGGCAGCCACAGGGTGTTCAACTCCCCGTTGGCGGAGGCCAGCATCGTCGGGCGGGCCATCGGCATGGCGCAGCGAGGTCTCAGGCCTGTGGTGGAGATTCAATTCTTCGACTACATCTGGCCAGCGTTCATGCAGATTCGGAACGAGCTGGCCACGATCAGGTTCCGCTCCCACGGGAAGTTCTTCGCGCCCGTCGTGATCAGGGTGCCGTACGGTGGGTACCTGAGAGGTGGAGGACCCTACCACTCTCAAACCGGCGAAACGGCGTTTACCCACACGCCCGGACTTCGGGTTGTGCTTCCGTCGAGTGCGGCAGATGCGAACGGGCTCCTTAGAACCGCGATCCGTTGTGAGGATCCGGTCATCTTCCTCGAGCACAAGCACCTGTATCGGCAGATCCACAACAAGAGCCCCTATCCGGGGAAGGACTTCATGATCCCGTTTGGCAAAGCCAACCGGGTCAGAGAAGGGGCCGATCTCACCGTGGTGACCTGTGGAGCGCTGGTCAAACGCTCGTTGGACGCCGCCAAGATGGCGGCGGAGCAGCATGGCATCGAGTGCGACGTCATCGACCTGCGGAGCCTGTCGCCGCTCGACATGGACACCATCGCGGACTCGGTCAAGAAAACGAACAAAGTCCTCATCACTCACGAAGACTCGTTGTCATGGGGGCTCGGCTCGGAGATCGCCGCCCGTATTGCGGACGAGCTCTTCCCCTGGTTAGACGGGCCAGTGCGCCGGGTCGCATCCCTAGACACTTGGGTCGCATATGCCCCGAGCTTGGAAGACGCCATCCTTCCCCAGCCATCCGACGTCCTCGAGGCCATCCTCGACCTGGCGAACTTCTAGCGAGGCGGGCGCTCGCTGTACTTCTTCAACAGCCTTCTAGTACTTCGGGAGGCTCGGGTCGATCTCGTCGGCCCACGCGTGAATTCCACCCACGAAGTTGAACACCCCCGAAAAGCCTTCTTCAACCAACATCTGAGCCGCGGTCGCGCTACGTGCTCCAGTCCGGCAATACACCACGATCTGGCGGTCCGCGGGAAGCTCATCCAGGCGGTTGCCGAGCTCGGCAAGCGGAATCATCACCGCCCCGTCGCTCGCCATATTGACGATGTCCCATTCGTGGGGCTGCCGAACATCCAGCAGATACGGAGGCTCCGCCGACTTCAACCGTTCAGCCAACTCCGTGGCACCCACCTCACCAAAGGGGTTCGTCATGTCCTCCTCCTCTCCTGCTGACGGTTTCAGTCCGCAAAAATCTTCATAGTCGATGAGGCCGGTCTGGGTGGGTTCGTCCCCGCACACCGGGCAATCCCTGTTCCTCAAGATTGCCATCTCTCTCCAAGTCATCTCCAAGGCGTCGAAGATCAGCAGCCGTCCCGTAAGCGTCCTGCCGCGTCCGAGAATGAGCTTGATCACCTCGACGGCTTGGATCATTCCCATGATCCCCGGCAGAACCCCGAGAACACCACCCTCTGCACAGTCCGGGACCAGACCTGGGGGCGGAGGCTCCCGGAAAAGACAGCGGTAGCACGGTCCATCGCCGTTCGCGAAGACGGAGGCCTGTCCTTCCCAACGAAAAACGGAGCCGTATACGTTCGGCTTGCCAAGGAGCACACAGGCGTCGTTGACGAGGTACCGCGTTGGGAAATTGTCAGTACCGTCTGCGACGACGTCGTAGGGACCCAGAATCTCCAGCGCGTTGCTGGAGTCGAGCCGAACGGGGTGTGGCACGAACGACACGTTGGGGTTCACGTCGGCCAAACTTTCCTGGGCCGAATCCAGCTTCGAACGTCCTACGTCTTTGGTTCCGTGGAGAATCTGCCTTTGCAGATTGGTGGCATCCACCTCGTCGAAGTCGACTAGACCGAGCGTGCCGATTCCCGCCGCGGCGAGGTAAAGAGCGAGCGGTGAGCCCAACCCCCCGGCGCCAACCAGGAGCACCTTCGCATCCTTGAGACGCAGCTGCCCCTCTTTCCCGACCTCGGGCAGCGATAGGTGCCTCGCATACCGACTGAGCTCGGAGGAATCCAGAGCGGGTACCGTCATCGGGCCTCAACCGTCATGGCGCCTCGAGGTAGCGCTGACCGCCGAGAGCGGTGATTCGCATCCTATCTGCTTCACCGGCGAGTTCAGCAACGTCCTCCATAGGCTGTCCATCAATCATCGCCACGTCCGCCAACTGGACAAACATGAATTGGTACTGAGTGGGAATGCCCAATGTGCTCCGATCCTGCCAGATCCTGCGATCCCTAATCCCTCGATATCGATACACATCCCGCACGAGCGTCAGGTTGCGTTCGATATTCCACCACTCGGCTCCCATCTGTTCGCTTCCCTGGACCAAGCCCTCCGCCGGATCGTCTTCGAGTCGGCGCATGACGAGTTTGGTGGCGATGCCGTGGCGGACACCCCAACGTTCGAGGCCGAGGGATCGGATGAGCCCCTGCGAGCTCGCGAAGTAGATCGGTCGGAGTGGGGCCGAGTCGTTGATCATGCTCAGCGCGATACGGAGACCTCGATCCAGGTAGAGCCCCGAGGGGTACGTGACCAGCACCCCATCGATCACCAAGCTGAGATCCGCGGAAAGTGTGGCTCCCCCCACCTGATTCATGACTTCATCCGACGCCAAAGAAACCGATTGGCCGGGCGGTGCCGTCGTAGAATAGACTCCCACCTCAAATTGTTCGTCGAATGGCCTCTGTCGATCAGGTTCCGTCTGATCTCTGATCTGAAGGGGGTACCAGCCCGTGTAGAGGTACTGAAGTACCACAACCGTCACGTCCGCACGCACACCTTCGATTTCCTGCGCATACCAGAGCGGGAACGTGTCGTTGTCGCCATTGGTGAAGAGCACTCCATACGGCTCGACGCTCATGAGCAGGTCGTACGCCCAGTCGATCGTGGCGTAATCCCCCGCCCGACTCGACCATTCCCAGTTGTAGGCCATGGGGATGAACGTGATCAGAAGAATCGGCATCGCTTTCCTGTAGGCGATGCCGCCGCCCCAATGCTCCGAGAGAGCTGACCAAAAGCCGGCCAGCCCGATCCCGGCCATGTTCCCCCAGAAGAAGAAGCTCGCGACAAAGAAGTAGTCCCTCTCACGAACTTCGTGGGCGCCTCGGTCGACCACGTCGGGCGCCAGCGAGAAGCCATACTTGAAGTTGAGGTACACGACCAGACCCACGGTAAGCGTAGCCGCCAGCACCCCCAAATAGGCGAAGATCATCCGGTCGGCGCGCCACAGCACGAGCAAGCCCATAAGACCCATCGCGACGAATAGCATCGTGAAGGGCATCCGGCCTTGCATGGGCGCTTCGCTCAAGTCGGCGCCACGGGCCCACTGCCAATCGAAGTACTGGAAATAATTGAGAAACTGATCGGCGAACGGCGCCTGGCGGTCCGTCATCGGGGGCTTCGCGTACTGGGCACGCGACAGGGACTCGGCCAGTGCCGGACACCCCGCCCCGCCATTCGAATACACAGCGACCAAAGCACCCACAGCCGACTCACAAGTCGGGTCCCCTTCATTGATGATGGGGTCCTGAGTGGCGCGGATCGGAAGGAAGAGGTTGAAGGAAATTCCGAGAATCACCAGAGGAAGGGCCCGTACCCAAAAGCGCGTCTTGAGTAACACGGTCGGTCCGGCGAGCAGGACGAACGTCGCCAGAGCCGGAGCTGGAAGAACGGACATGAGGTGATTGGTTGCACCCAATACCATCAAATAAAGGGCCAATAGAAGCGCCCTGAGGCCGGCCGGCGTTTCACGCTGATCGTACCACCTCAACGCGAGCCAGGAGACCGCGGCAATCACAGCCACGCTCACCGTGTACACCTTCTCGTTCGCGGTGGACTGGTTCCATACCGTGTAGGCGGTCGCACCCATCACCGCACCGCTCGCCGCTCCGATGGTGAGCATCCACCGCTGCTCGATCGCCGAAGACAGAACGCGGTGCCCGACCAAGAAGAAGAAGAACGTGGCAACCGAACTCGTGGCGGCTGCCAGGAGGTTGATGCGCACCGCGACGGGCAATCCGAGCGGCGCCAGGAGAAGACTCCATACCCGCGCAAGAGCGACAAAGAGCGGGTTTCCTGGGGGGTGAGGAATACCCAGGAGATGCCCGGTCGTGATGTACTCGCTCGCGTCCCACCAGGCTGTGGTGGGCGCCAAAGTCAGGGCGTAAAGGCCGAAAATCGCCAACGCCACCACAGCGCCGTCACGGTACGGCGGTCGGTATTCGTTCATTCGTACCCTTTTAAGAATAAATCTGTCGGGGGGATCGTACCGTCCAAACCATAACCATACTCAACACTCACCCACACCCGAATCGGCGTCAGCTTGGCCCAAGGTTCTCGCGAACGCCAGTGCATCGACGGGTTGGGCGCTCGAGGAAATGGCCGTCGGAGGGCTGGCGGTCGCCGCCTCCCGACTCATAGCTTGCTCTCCTATGACGTCGGTGTTGAGAACCACGAGAGCCCTCGGGAGTTGGATCGCAGGAAGGTCCCCTGTCGAAGAACTCGAGATTGTCTTGCCTCGGGGAGACCGTGAAGTTCCTGCTACCGTTACGCTCCCGAGTGGAGGGGGCAAGAATCTGCCGGGATGGGTGGTCCTACACGGGGTAACCAGACCCGGTCGATTTCACCCGACGCTGCTGCGCTTCGTGCGAGCATTGGCATCCTCGAAGGCCGTTGTATTGGTGCCTCAGGTCCCCGAATGGGTCGACCTGCGCCTAGAGCCCGAACACACTCTCCCCACGGTTCGCGCGGCCCTGAAGGGCCTTCGGGAGCAACCCGGCGTATCTGAAGGACCGTATGGGTTGATCGGCTTCTCCTTCGGGGCGCCCCAAGCGATCATGACCGCCGCTCATCAGGACGTTTCAGATCAACTGGCAGGGGTCGTCGGGTTCGGTGGTTACTGTCACATGGAGAATATGGTCCGATTTCAGATGACGGGGCGCTTCGAATTGGGGGAGGACGTCTATCGCCTGCGTCCGGACCCCTATGGACGATGGATTATGGCGGGCAACCACCTCACCTCGATGGAGGAGTTTCGCCACGCCGAGGACGTCGCCAACGCTTTGCGGCACCTTGCCATGGAGGCGGGAGAACGGCGGATCCTGGCGTGGGATCCCTCCTACGACCCACTCAAGGAGGAGCTTCGGGCACAACTGCCAAAGGATCGCAGGGAGATCTTCGATCTCTTCGCGCCCACCTCGGATCGCGAGCCGGACGTGGCCGAAGCTGAACGAATCATACCGCTGATCACCCGCGCCGCCCTCGAGGCTTCTCCCCTCCTCGACCCACTCCCCCTCTTGAATCGCGTGGGTACCCCCATCCAACTCATTCACGGGCGCAACGATCGCTTGATCCCGTATACCGAGACCCTCCATCTATCGGCGGCCTTCCCTGACGACCATCGAGTCGTCTCGACCATCACCGCACTCATGGAGCACTCGGAGCAAGTTGGACGGCTGGCGTCCATCCGCAAAGAAATCAGCGAGGGCCTGAAGCTGCTGCGCACCTTGGGGCGCCTACTGGGAAGCGTCTAGAAGGCTGTTGAAGAAGTACAGTGGGTCGCGCACATGGCGCTTGTGCGGTTCAGACAAGGAACGACGACGAGTCGTAGCACGGCTACGGCGAGGAGGAGAGACGCCGGATCAACCGCACAACCGCCATGTGCCCACCACCATGTGGGGCATGACCTTACACGTCGATGGGTTGGGGTGGCACGACCCCATCTCCGTTGTTGGAGCTCCTAGCCGTAGCTATTGCTATGGCGTCGTCGCTCCGCCTAGGAGCTGGGGCCGTGGCATCCCGACTACCC